>JAYEKV010000064.1:0-24134 GCA_034716855.1 Campylobacterota bacterium
GCTTTTACAACTTCTATAACTTTAGAAAGATTTTGTACTATGCTTACTTCATTTACCATAGTTGACTTATCTTCAAAAGTAATAAGAAGTTTTGTATATCCCAGATTCTTTGCATACAGCTTTACTGTTTGTAAAGGTTTTTTATTATTCTTTACAAACAACACTTCAAGTTTTGTACTGTCACTTACAAGAATATCTACTACTCTTTGTTCAAATTCTAAAACTTTAAAATCACTTTTTACTAGGGTGATCCTTTCCCCTTGTTTATCTTTTACAGTAAAATCAGTTTGTGCATATAAAGATATGAACAATAAAAATAAACTCAATAAAACCTTTTTCATAGTATCTCCTTTTTTATTTTCTAATGGTTAAGTGTCAAAGTACACTCAATCTCTGCAGAATTATCACCAATATCACTTAGATCTTCTATATTATACACAACTCTTTTTGTTGTCAAGTTTTGTGTAGGGAAAATATTTGTATCATCATATGTTCCCTTAACAATAAAAATAATCTGATATGTAGCATTACCTGTATCAACACACTCTAAAACACTATCAGGGGAACTCCCGTCTGCAACTATATCATTAAAATATGGTTTTTTGATCTTATTTAGGCTTGCAGATACATTTACATCCTCAACCCCTAGAGATTTCATCTGAGCACCTGCATCAGCCATTAGGTCCATATTTCCCTGTATTCGTGTAATATTTGAAAATTCAATAATGATAAATAATAATGTCACAAACCCAACAAATATAGTAAGCCACAGTAGTACCTGTTCTATATATGCCGGTTTCATTTTATTATTTTGTTTTATTTTCATTTAATCTTCTTCAACGCACTTTCTTTACTTATCAAAGCAGTTTCGTTAATATGAACAAAGTTACCGTCACATACTTCATACCAATCTTTACTTACTTTTCTTTTGTATGGTATCAAATAGTTTTTATATACTATTCTTTTTATTCTACCGTTAAATGAAGGATAACCTCTTACATATACTTTATTTGATATACCTATTAGAAGTTTTTCTTTATCATTACACATCTGCTGCATGTCAAGTTTGATGTCTGACTCTTGCGTTTGTCCTATCTTGTGCGTATCAGCATATCTGATAGTACCTTTTTTATTCAGAACAATATCTCTTGGTACATACCACTTTGTAGGGTAGTATCTTCGTTTACTGGTAGCCACTTTCTTCACTGTCTCTTTTTTATCTTTTTTTGCAGATTTAGGAGGAAGTGATTTAACCATCCATAGTTGATTACCTTTATTGTAATCATCAATTAAAGATAAGATAATCTTACTATCTATATCTAATAGAAGCTCATTGGCATATTTTGTTACAGTTTTAGTTACAGGTTTTTTATTTTTACCTTTTACGGTTGTTTTAACTGATCTAAAGGCATCTCTTACTGATTTACCCTTTTCCAAAAAGCCTATAACTTGAATATTATTAGCAACATACTGTACATGATAATTTAAAGTATTTTTACCTTTTGTGTCTGGATATACAGATACAATCTTGATGTAATCACCCTGTTTTAAAGAATAATTTGGATTTCTAAATAGATTAAAACCTATATTATAACTGTTGCTTTTATATTTTAAAGCATGTGCTTCTCCAATATCTTTTTTAGTGGCAAGTTTCTCTTTTCGAAACATGTCATTTTTATAAATATTCTCTTTAGCAACTTTATTTACTATCTCTTTTTTACTTAAAGGTGTAGCTAAAATAAATCGCTTCTCTATTTGAATACCTTTAAGATTTGACTCTTTTATAATAGAGTTCTTTTTTATATCACTTTTAGCATGATATACAACCCTCAACTGTTTATTGCTCTGTAATGCTTTCTGATTCATATCATAAAAATAGTATGCTGCACCCATTGCAGACAACAACAATGATACCAACACTAGCATTATGGCCGTTTGTTTGTTAAATTCCATCACTTCTCCCTTTCTTTAAAATCCAGTAGCTATAGCGCCTGATTGCATCGGAAATACAACAAAAGCACCAACAGCCGGCAAGATAAATACAAATACCACGATCATAAGATACATGTTTAAGGTATTTACCTTCCCTTTTACTTTATAAAACTTATCCTGCCTCATTTCGGCAGATTGTGTGGTAAAAATATTTTTTACACCAATACCTGTCTCTTCACTCAATACCAAAAAATCTACAATTTTTGCCACTTCTTCACTATCTACCCTTTGTTTGAGATTTTCATAAGCCTGTTTTGTACTGTAATTTGTCATCTCGTATTCAAGTATGGCAATCTCTTTTAGCAGTTCATCATCAATAATATTTTTACCTTTTGTAGAAACTGTAAAGAAAGAGTTTTTCAAACTTCCACCGGCTTCAAGGATAACATTTACAAGGTCAAGAAAAGTACCAAGATCCTTTTCTATCTTTTCAACTCTTTCAGCTTTTGCAATCATCAAGTATATTTGTCCTCCAAAGAATACACAAATTATACCTATGAAAATTGCAAGATACCCGAATAACCCTGGGAAAAGTACCGGTATAGATATTCCAACTATAAATCCTATAACTATAAACAATATTTTTGCTTCATTGTACTCTTTAAATGTTATTCCTGCTTGTATCAATTTTTGTTGTAACTCTTTTACATCTTCATCTGCCGAACGCTTTTGCTGACTAACTATAGTAGCAATATCCAATTTTGACAGCATAATAATAAACTTATGTCTTTTCTTCTTTTTCAATAAATATATTGATAAGATTACAAAAGAGACAATTATAACAGGGGAAAGTATAAGTAACCACATAATCTAATCCTTTATCTTTGTCATCATATTATTTATAAATAATCCAAAAGAAACCCATACGATAATAAAGAACATTTGAAGTTTACCTTCATCAGTTCCAAAAAAATGTTCATCAAGAGCACCTTCAAAAACACCATTCATCATCATATATAATCCAACAGTTATACCCATTATCATATATGTACCTACTTTAATCTCTTTTGTAGAAGAGGTGATCTCTTGCTTGATAGTTCCTTGTGCATGAAGTGTTTGTCTTAAGGTTTCTAGTGTATTTGAAAACTTACCACCTGACTCACGACCAATTTTAATTACCAGATAAAAAATACGAAGTTCTTTTGACTCAACTAAAGTGAACATCTTTTCAAAACTTCTCTCTTCACCTATAATATCTTTTTCATTCATATAAATTGAAAGTACATCTCTAGTAAACTTTGACTTGGTTGTCAGTATAGATTTTTTAAATGCCTGTTCAAAACCAACACCACTTTTCATCATACTTGTAACTTTATCTATAATACCCTTTAATCCAAAATTGAACTCTTCTTGTCTATTTGCTATAAGCTTTGAGATACCTAAATAAGGGAACAAAGTAAATACTAAGAATGACACTATAAAAGCAATCATCGAACCCATAATAAGAAATACAAAAGCTCCAACAAGAAGACCAAAGGCAAAAGAGACAAAATAAAACATTATCTCTGCTTGAGGATGTAAAAAACCTGCATGACTCAACTTAAGTTTTATAAAACTAGCAGCTGCATTTACATCTAGAGTATTCTTTTTATCTTTTTCTAAAATATATGCAGAAGAATCTGAAAGCATATTTACAATGAACCTTTTTCTATTGGATTCTTTATAAAGAAGATATACATACAATGATGTAACAACAGTTAATACAGGTATAATAATTAAAAAAAGAAATACAGTAGTGCTGTCCATAACTATCCTTTACCCTTTTTGTTCTCTTAGTACATCTTGAATATGAGGCCACTTATGATAAAACTGCGGATCTCTTCTGATATAATCATCTAAAAATTCATTTCTCCATCCACACATTTTAGACGGCAGATCATTTCTAAGCTCATCTATTAGCATCTGCTTAGTCATCTCAAAATCTGGATTAAATACTCTTTTATCTATATCAACTCCAAACATATTCATCTGTTCTATGGTTCTGCTTGGACTTGCTATTACTTTAAATTCACCTTTGGTTTTTTTCATATCTGAAGTATCTCTTTCAAATTTGAAAATATCATTCATAGAGATAACACCGTTATCTTCCATCCTTTTTTCAACTTCAGATATAGCTATAACCTTTCTAGTACCATCAGGAAATCTTACAAGCTGTACGATAACATCTATTGCAGAAACGACCTGCTGACGGATAAAATCGATACTTGCACTAGGCCTTGCTTCTAGATACATGTTTTCAGTTCTTACCAGAGCTTCTTTTGTATTATCAGCGTGAATTGTTGTCATAGACCCTGGGTGTCCAGTATTCATAGCATTTAACATAACAACAATCTCAGGACCCCTACACTCACCAACGATAATTCTTCTTGGACTTGATCTTAGAGCTGATCGTAGAAGGAAATCAAGGGTAATAGCACCTTTACCCTCTTCATTTGCCATTCTTGCTTCATACGATCTTACAAGATGACAAGGCATCTGTGGCTGCATCTCTCGTGTATCTTCAATAACCATAAGCTGTTCATTGTCTTCAATAAATCTAGTCATAGCATTTAGAAATGTTGTTTTACCGCTTGATGTACCACCGGAAACAATAATATTACACTTACCTTTTGAGATTTTCAAAAGATAATATGCCATTTTATAGTCCATCTGACCAGATTCTATAAGTATCTCTAAAAGTAAAGGAAGTTCGTTGAACTTTCTTATAGTTATACAACTACCACCGTTTGCAGCGATTGGGGGTATCTGAACCTCCACCCTTGAACCATCTTCAAGTTTACTAGAAATGATAGGATGTGCTTCATCTATTTTTCTGTTATTTTGAGCTAACATCTTATCAATTATTTTTCGAAGTTCCTCTTCACTTCTAAAAGTAAGTGGAGTCTGTTGTGTCTTACCGTTGAAGATAATATCTATATAATCTTTAGTATTTACAATAATATCATTTAATCCGTCTTTTGCTATTTCAAATATAGTTGATATAGGTCCCAAACCAATAATATTGTTTATGACAAACTGTTTTATATCTTCAAGCGTTTGTTTTGCAAGATTATGACAATCAGGAAAGGCTAATATAAACTCAGGAAGTACCTCTTCTAAATTATCTCTTGTGATCTTTTTATCAGACTTTAAATTTAACATAAATTGATCATTGACCTTATATGCTATAGTTAAAAGATTCATATCATAGTACATTCTAGGAAATTTTAAACTATCTCCACCATTCTGTACTGAATCCTGAGTAGCTTTAATTCTTATTTGATTATCAGTTACAGTAAATGACTCTCGTTCAACTTCCTCTTCTGTCAACTCAACAGCAATATCAATTTTTTTCTCTTCGTCTGATATAATATCTCTTAAAGTTCTCACAACAAACCTTTACTTAAAAAATGAAAACAATGACTTTGTTTTTTTGTCTGATTGTCTTCTATTTCTTCTAAAGTCTTCTTTAAAGAAGTCTTTACTAGCTAAAATCTCTTCAAGTTTTTTAATAAAAGGTGAGCTTGGATGTGTGTCGGCCGCCAACTCACAATAGTTCCAGCAATGACCTAAAGTAGCATAATCATTTGGTACTCTGATCATATAATCCTCACCGCTCGTATTTAAAATAGAAGTAACATCTGATACAGAGATCGCATTTGCAGAGTCATATCTATTTACAATAAATGAAAGTTTATCTTTCAAACCTGCTCTTTTAATAAGTGAATAAAAAGTTTTCAGTTTTGAGATGTTTGGAAGTGACATCTCTGTTACTATCCACAGTTCATTAACGATATCATAAATAGTTGTATTTAAAGGAAGAGCATTTGATTCCCCTGTATCTATAATGATAAAGTTAAAATATTCGCTCATTTGAGAGATATACTCAAGAAGCTTTTCTATAAATACATCTTGCTCTAAAAGGTCACAGTCAATATGTTTTTGGATACCATTTATAGAATAAAAATTTTCTCGCACCTTTACAAGCCCATTCTTTAGATTACTCTCTATATCAAACTCTGCACTATTTACAAGATCTACTATAGTTTTCTTCGGAAGTGGATTTTGACCCAAGAAAAGATTACTTATGGCTTTTGTTGCAGAAAGATCTATAAATAGCACATTTTTTTCTTCATTTTCTTTAGATATCAAACTTGCAGCATTCATCGCTATTGTTGTAGTACCTATACCACCTGTGATACCACCTATAGCTATGATCTTATTTTTACTTTCATATTTATTTTGCACTTTGTTCTTCGTATCAATAATAAGTGTTTTAAGTTTTTCAGGGACAAAATCATCTTTTGAGATATATTTATATACATTTAAATGTCCACAGAACAGCGTAGTATCATAATCACTTGGTCCAATAACAAATAAAAATTCATTTATACTTGTAAGAATGTTTTCATCCTCTTTTAGTAAAGAACTATCGTCTACGGTATATATCAAAATACTTTTTTTAATCTTTTCTTTTAAGTTTTCATGTATATTTGAGATACTTTTTTCTATATGAATATTTGCATTTAAAAGTATGTTTAAGTTATTTTCAAGTCTGTTTGCAAAATTAATAGAATTTTCATCTGATACGATATATATGTCAAGTGCGGTATCTTGAGACAACACTTCCTTTGCCAAAGCAAATCTTTTTCTCAAAGCTTCTTTTATCTTTTCAAAAAGACCTTTCACTATCTCTGAATCACCTGGATCTTCATCAAAAGTTATCATTCCGTAGATAGTATCATTCTCTTCAATTACAACAGAATAATTGCTATTTGCCAACCCTTCTGTCTGAGTTTCATCAGTAAATCTTTTTTGAGAGTCTACACTATAATCATAAATAAAATTGTTCAATTCATAGTCATATTCAAAAAAGGACAATTTTTTAATATTTGAGAATAGAACATAATATTTAAGTACCTCTTCAAGGTTTTCATTTCTTATCTCTAACTCTTTTTGATCATTTATCTTTGCGTGGTATGTATCTAAAGTCATCTTTTCATCCCCAATCTTTCTTATTCTATTTTATCATTCTTTTCATAAAACTAATATTATTTATTATTAAAATACTATTACGGTACTGCTGGTGTATCACCTAGATCTTCCTTTACCTGAA
The DNA here is from genome assembly GCA_034716855.1 of Campylobacterota bacterium. Classification (GTDB taxonomy): domain Bacteria; phylum Campylobacterota; class Campylobacteria; order Campylobacterales; family Arcobacteraceae; genus JAIOSF01. Next base: position 7,088 of record JAYEKV010000064.1, read on the forward strand.
ACTTTATTTTAAAATACGATGTACTGTTACATGCATTTTTTAGATCAATCCAACCGACATCACTCAAAATAGTATCATCCAATAAAAGACTATCATCAGAAGCAACTGTTTTATTACAGTAAATATCACTAACATGGACAGATATAACTTTTTTCATTATAATATTATCTGCCGTACTACCACAGTCTGCAACAATTATCGACATATTAGCTCCTGTAAAATCACCTATACCAAAAACCTGCCCACCTATCATCTTTACATTGTTGTCAAAACTGTTAATTGCAGGTCCAATATTTGAAGTAGCAACTTTTAATACACTGTCATTTATATCAAACTCATTTATATCTCCACTTAGTACACTATCCATAACAGTTTTTAAGTGAGCAAAAGAGGAGTCACCTCCAGATGGATCATAAACACCATATATCCCTACTAAATCTGTATCCAGATATTCATCATATGGTCTTAATATATGTTCATGATCAACTGCAGGCTCAGTTATATTATAATCTTCTCCACAGCCGTTAACAACTAAAGGAAAGAAATCATTCACTTCATAAGGGTGGTGTAATTGCCGTTTAGCTTCTATATGTTTAAAGGTAAATGATTTTTGCCCTAAAAATCTATACCAAAAGTTATTATGTACATAATTTTCAATAACAACAACAACTTCACCTTTACAATCTGCATTTGATTCACATGAAGTGGTTAAGTCACATATTGAGCCATCATCTAAGTTATAATTATCACCACCGTCCGGATCTTTAAAACACCAACCATATGAAATATAGTTATTATCTATCAAGTCCGCACCAAGTTTTGTACTTGAAAGAATAGAGTTTGCTTTAATTTCTGCAGTATCCTTTGCACTAACCTTTGCATCATAAAGACCGTCTGTATCATATATATCTTTATCAAAGACTTGTGCAAGTGTATGAGAGGTACTATGTGCAATTTTATTAAGATTTGAGAGTTTATTGTGCCAAACTATATCATCTGCAGAACTCGATACAAAGATCAAAAGACCAATACCAAGTATAAATCCCAAAAGAATAGTTTCTACATAAGCTCTTTTTTTCATGCGTACCCTTTATAACCTTATGGATATATTCCTAAAAAATATAAAATTTCCGTAATGATCACTGCACTAAACATAGCCGGAACCATAGGAGCTATCCTTCTTTTTTTATAATATTGTTTATATATTAAAAAACCTGTTTGTACTAAACCTGTCGTTAATAAAAACAAAGGAAACAAAAATGGTTTTAAATAAAGTGCCGTAAGCATCATATATTTAATATCTCCACCACCTAAAATCATCTTTGGTTTTAAAATCAACAATATTATAAAAAACAACAACACTGAAATAGATACTGCAAATGAGTATATATTTAATTGTTGTTCAACTATTCCAAAAAACATCAACAAAATAAAAGATGTAAACATTATCATATTAGGTACTCTAAACCTAGTACAATCAATATAAGATAAAATTGATGAAAAAAAATAAAATGTAAAAAAGAACATACTTAAAAACAATTTAGACCAGTAGACAAACTACTGATCTAAATAAGTCTAAATTCACTATTAACTTGATGCACTATTGATTGCAGTGTTAGCCGAATTTAACATATCACTTTTTTGACCATCCATCCATGTCTTTAATCCAACAACAGCTGCTACACCAATAACAACGAATAATAAAGTAACAAGAATCTTATCCATAGCACCCCTATCACTTCTCAGTCTTCTTTTGATAAAATCTAACATTTTAACTCCTTTTAGTTTATTAGATTAATTGTAACAAAACTTTGTGTTAAATTAATGTCACAATTAAATTCTTATTGTTATTTTGACCTAAAAATAATTAAAACTACATAAAAATAATACTTTGGTTACAAAATCACATTACTAAAACAGCAACATTTATATATTTATTGTTGATACAGTTTACTTTAGATAACATCTTCACAATGAAAACTAAAAATATTTTTCCAACTTATATACATATATCTTTCTACCTTATTTCTGCTTTTTGCTTTGCATATTTTTTAGATGTTAGTATGATTGATGATGGATTAAGACATATCGCTTTTGCCCAATATCAAGATACTATGAAAAGTTGGGGTGATGTATTTCCGCATTCTCTTTTTAGTTCATATGATCCATGGCAGAATTGGCACTTACTTATCAAAGTTCTTTTGAATATAGTTTCCTATGAAAATGTACATATAGCAATAAACTTTTTAACACTATTTGCACTTATGCTTTTAATTGATAAGTATCTCAAACTATATATAAAATATGACTTTGGTTCTTTTACTTATATTATAGTGTTCTCAATTATTTATTTTACTGCCTATAGATACCTTATGATAAGACCTGATCAATTATCAGGGTTGTTCGTCTTTGGAGCTTTACTTCTATCGAACCGTTTTTTACCTGTATTTTTACTAACTGTTTTTTACGGTCCATTTTACTATCTGTTCTTTATATATACGGGATCTATAGGGCTTGTATATCTGGTACAAAAGAAATACAGATCTTTTACAGGTGTGTTTTTAGGATCTATTGTAGTACTTATATATTTTTTACTAAACAATTATCAAGGATATATAGATACTATAACCTATATTCTTACTGATCAGTCTTTAAGAATGGGACTTGGAGTTGGTGAAGGAAGACCGGTATTTGATCTGTTTTCCAATTTAAATTATTTTATACTTCTTCCTTTATTTTTAACTTTCTCATTCTTATTGATATATAAAAACTATCAATACTTTAAAAACAACTCACTTGCACTTTTTTTAATAATCACTTCAATATTATGGATAAATCAATATAGATATTTTCATCTTTTCTATCCATTTATTGTATTATTTATAATATCTATAATTATAAATACAAATAAAAAAGTACTATTATATAAAATTCGACGATATATAACCATAGGAAAAAGATTTTTTTCATTTTCTAAAAACAAACCGCTTTTTTATCTAGTAGCACTACCATATGCTATAGCAGTTTTTTCTTACCAATTCAATAATAAATCTTTAAATGACAAGATTAAAGAATCAGATATATTTAATGATCCTATATATAATAACAAAGTAATACTATTAAATTCAATGAATCTTGATATTTATAAAATGCTTTATATTAACAAAACAATCAAAACTATTCCAAGTTGCAGTATAGGATGGTTTGATAGAACTGATCCTGAAATAAAAGATATCTATATCCGTATGCAAAAACCTAAAGGTATAGATGAAAAAGAACTTCGCACGCTCATTAAGTATACAAACGCAGATATATACATACACTATATGAAAAACAAAAAACAAACTTTAGATTTTAACAAATTAATAAATTACGGTATAATCCCATCTAAAATAGAAAAAAATCGTCTGATATTTAATATAAGGAAAGATTTACCAAATGAATAATATAGCTATCATTCTTCCCGCATACAATGAAGAAAAAACTATCAAAGATACTATTTTATCTTTTTTCAATGAATTACCTCAAGCAAATATAGTAGTTGTTGACAATAACTCCAATGACAAAACTCCCCTTATAGTAAAAGAAACTTTTGAAAAGTACAAAATTAACGGCACCTTATTATTTGAACCAAGACAAGGAAAGGCAAATGCAGTAAGATATGCTTTTAATAAAGTAGATGCTGATATTTATGTGATAAGTGACGCTGATATGACCTATCCATCATCTCAAGTACACAAATTAATAGATGAAGTAAAGAACAATAATTATGATCTAGTAGTAGGTGACAGACACAGTGGCGGTGACTACAAAAAAGAAAATAAAAGAGCACTTCACAATTTTGGAAACAATCTTGTAAAAAATCTAGTCAATAAACTTTTTAATGCAGACCTCCATGATATTATGAGTGGATATAGAGCCTTTAGTAAAAGATTTGTAAAAAACTATCCTATATTGGTTGAAGGTTTTGAACTTGAGACAGATATGACACTGCATGCTTTGGATAAAAAATTTAAAATAAAAGAGATACCTATTAACTATAATGACCGTCCAGAAGGAAGCTACTCAAAATTAGATACAATTAATGACGGAACAAAAGTATTATTGACTATATTTAGAATATTCAAATACTATAAGCCTTTTGTATTTTTTGGTATATTATCTTTAATATTTGCCCTTTTATCTATATTAAGCGGTATACCTGTATTACAAGATTGGATCTTATATAAATATATTTACCATGTACCTTTAGCTATATTAGCTACTGGACTTGGACTGATAAGTATTATTTTCTTTTCCCTTGGTATTATTTTAGACTCTATTGCACATCAACATAAACTTGATTTTGAACAGAAGGTTCTAAACAGTTGAGAAGCTTTCTTACCTTTGGAATTGTTGGGAGTGTCGGTTTTATTGCCGATGCTTCAATTTTATTATATTTAGTAGAGATATTAAATACAAACATTACTCCTGCTCGTTTTATATCTTTTATCTGTGCTGTATTCGTAACTTGGATATTAAATAGATATTTTACTTTTTCAGACTCTGAAAAAAAATATAAAAAACATAAGGAATATTTCATATATCTAACTATTCAATCAATTGGCGCACTTATTAATTTTACGGTTTTTTTCACACTTATCGCCTTGTATGAAAACTTGGAGAAGATTTTGATAGTACCTTTAGCAATAGGATCAATTGCTGCACTTGTATTTAACTTTACATTTATAAGATCAAAACTATTTATCCATCGATAGCTTTATTGTTAAATAGCATTATACCCGGTCTGTATTGTTTGTAAAAGTTCTTATCTAAAATCTCTTCTTTTGTAAAAGAATATCTTTTTAGATCTTCTATAGTATTAAACATACTTGCAATATTCAAACACACCAACACTATTAAAAAACCTGAAATAACTATGCCGTATTTTTTTATACTGTGATGATCTTTTTTCTCATGTTTGAAATACTTAGAAGAGATCAAGGCAAAGAGATATATCAATAGCAATGATGTTAAAGGGGAAATATATAAACCGCTTACAAGAGAATGTACCCAAACGGCAATCAATGTAAATATCAGATATATCTTTTGTGTATTTTGTGAACTAAGATACTGTTTCAATAATAAAATAATATAATAAAATGTCAATAATAGTACCAATACAAGACCAACAGTGCCAAAGCCCAAAAAGATGTACAAATAAAGATTATGGGGATGCATAAACCCATATATTGCTATATCCTGAGAAGAAAAACCTATGGCATATATTAAATGATCAAAATTAAATATATATGGTATGATTTTATTGTATATATCTAATCTTCCTGTAGATGCAACTGACAATAGATGCTTTTCAGAACCATTTACCTCAAAGCTAAATATTAAAATAAAAATAAAATATATAATAAAACTTGCAATAGCAATAAAGAAAAGTTTATTTATATTAGGTCTAAAAGAGGAAGCAGTAAAGTATATAAATAACGATGCCGATACAATAGATATAAAAGATCCCCTTGCACCTGTATAATAAAGAAATAAAAAGTTTACAATAAGAAAAAATGCAGACAATATTCTGATACTTTTTAATTTACTTAAAGATGTTCCAAATAACAACAAAGGTATAAATAGTGTTTGCAAGTGATTTAAGAATCTAACATTTTCGAAAAAAAGCCAGATACTCATTGATAGATTAAAACTGTTTATAAAAAGATAATGTGACAAAATAAAACTAAAAATAATTATGTTTAATAATATGATAAGATATAAAAATCTCAACATAGATAGGTACTTATTTTGTTCATAAATTATCAATACTACTAAAATAGTAAAAAAATATGTTGTCGATATAAATATCTGCTGATGTTGCTCAAAAGAACTATTTATATATTGTGAAAAAAATGCTTCTAATATTGGTATTGTAAATATTACAAGCCATTTATTACTGTAAAATATATTTTGTAAGAGATTATGTTTAAAGATTAAATAATATAATATAATTGTATATAATGATAGATTAACTATTATTCTGGAAACATTATATGATGATGTTTCAAAAAAAAATGTTAAGAGAAAATGTGTAACAAATAAGAATAATATCAATAATAAAAAATAGCTACCTGCAAGCAATTTATCAATATAGTTTTTAAGTGTTAGCAAGTTTATCCCTTATTATTTATGGGAACTATTATAACAGAAATCTAATAAAATTGATTCTAAAGAGGTTTTATAAAGTCCGTGTATATTTCACTAACTCCAAATTTATCAACTAAGATATTATAGTTTTTGTCCTTATTTACAGTATGGGTATATGTGGGAATATTTTTCTTTGTTAATATCTTTGCCAATCCTCCCTTTGCTTTATGTATAGGCATTGTAACAGCGAATGAACCATAAAATCTGTCTGTCCAATCAAGTATATCTTTATGTGTACCCTCATATCTGTAAAGAGTCCATATGATCTGTTCAAACCCCATACTTTTAACTTGTCTAAAATTTTTAGGATCATATATCTGAGGTATGATACGCTGCTTGGCATCAGGTATTGTTTCCAAAATCATTTTTAAAGCTTTTAGGTTATCACTTTTTGCATCAGTAACGATAAAAGTATCAGGATTGTTTTCCATCCAGTTTACCAAACCCTCAAGTGTACACTTCGTATATTTTGAATTAGTTTTTATAAGTTCTTTAAACTGTGACAATTTATAACTTTTATCTGCCTGGACACCAAACGACTTCAAAAAATCACCATCCCAATCATGCAAACACACTAGATGATCATCCATAGTAAAAGAAAAGTCAAGTTCAAAATATACAAAACCTTTGTTTTTATTGTGATCTAGTGCTTCATAAGAGTTTGTATATGTATCATTGTTTATACCACCTCCTGCATGTGCTATTCTGGAAACTTTAAAGTTGTTATCTTTTTTATTTGACTGTTTTATTCTGTCACTGTTTATTTTTGCAATGATATCAGCCGTATCAAAATCCGAATCAAAGTTTTTATCAATTACCCCGGTATCATCACCGTTTAACAAAATATTGATCCCTGAATCTTTATCAAAAACACTAACCACCCCTCTTCTATCTGCTCTTTTATGAAAAATATATTTAGATGGTATTATCTCTTTTAGGTCTGAAAAATTCCCTTTATAGTTATTGGTAACAATGTTTGCATCTACAAGGCTTTGTAAACTATTGTAAATATCTGTTTGTTGAAAAGGTTCATCAATCTTTTTCTTTACAGTATCCCCATATGAAACTATCATAGGAACCATTGCAGAAGCTTTATATTGACCAAGTTTTTTTATAGCTTCCTCTTTTACAGGCATAGTTGGATGATGATCTCCTACGATTATCAATATTCCATCTTTAAAAAAGCCTTTTTCTTTTAAATTGTCATAAAATATACCAATCTGGCTATCAACATATTGTATTGTTTCTTGTTCTGATATGTTGTTGTTTTGTGGATTTATAAAAGGCACATGGGAACTTACTGTTTTTATAAACAATAAAAATTTGTTTTCTTTATTTTGATCAACTCTTGAAAGTACACGATCATAAAGGTATTTATCTTCAGCAGCTTTAAAATGATATCGAGGCAGTCCATTATAATCTTTATGCTCAGAACCTTCAACATAATCAAACCCTATGCTTTTTGCCCAATCTCCGGTGTTTGAAAACTCAAGATCAGACGAAGTGATAAATTCTGAATGATACTTATATCCCTTTAATATATAAGGCAAAGAATCATCAATATTGTAAAAACCTTTAAAACTAACACCTCCGGCATTTGAAAATATTTTTGGTCCATACAATGGAAATTTACCTGCAAGCATAGCTATCTCTGCATCTTCTGTTACAAAACCATTAGCATAGAAATTTGTAAAGTATATATTGTTTCTTGCAATTTTATCTAAGTTTGGTGTCCAATTATTTATACCTGAAAAAAGATCACTTTGATATGAGGCAAGTGATTCAACCATTAATATGATTATATTTTTTTGTTCTGTTTGCGTTGTTTTATATTTATAGTTTTCTTCATAACTAAACTCTTTTATAAATGAGGGGCTGTACTCCTTTGACTGAGATTGTATCTCCATATTGTATTCAAGAACATTTTTGTATATCCAAGAGTGTATATATGAGCCATCTTTTGCATTTAAATTAACTATAAAGAACAATACAATTGGTAGTACAATTTGAAGATGGGTTTCTTTTCTTTTTATTTCAAAGTTTGTAAATAAGAACCTTACAAAAATAATAATAGAGCTTAAAAGTAACAAAAAAATAAAAAAATCAAACTGAAATTCTTGAGATATATACCTTGGTACATAATCAATAAATTTAAAAAAATCACCCAAGGTCAAGTGCGTAGCAAAAAAATTCAATATCAATAAATCAAGCAGATATATCAAATATATAATAAGTGCTGCTAAACGAAGAATCACAGAAAGTATTTTACTGTTAACCACATATGAGATATAGGTAAATAATAAAATAAAAGTGTATATAATAGCATCATGAGCAAAAACTTGAAAAATACTTACATAACCGCTTTGAAATAAAGAATGAATAGTAAACAACTTCATAAATAAAGGTACAAGTAAAACTTCTATAAATAATAATATCTCAATCTTTTGTCTTGATATATTCATTATCCAACCTTCATCTTTTTAACTGTTTATAAATATTTTATTAAAATTATACTCCATACAATAACACACAATAAGATACTTAAAAACACCATGGCACTTCCTGCATCTTTTGCCCGTCCTGCCATCTCATTGTATTCCAATGTTACAAGGTCCACTACTCTTTCTATTGCACTGTTTGCTGCTTCACATATCAATATAAGCATCAATGTAATAAACATCAGTAATTTATCAGTAGTTTCAAAATCAACAAAATAAATAAATATGCTTAATAAAGCTACAAATACAAGTTCGATTTTGAAAGATACTTCAGTTTTTATAAGATCTCTCATACCCTTTAACGCATAAATCGTATTCTTATAAAAATTATACTTAGGCTTAGAAATCATGTAAGATACACCCTTTACTTTTAATTTATTATAGCACAAAAGCTATAAATCTCTTTTTGTGCTAAAAATTAAAAAGCCGATATGGTATTCCCATATCGGCTTTTCATATGATTGTTTTGATTAAAGTGCTTTAGTCATAACCTTATTAAGTCTTTGAGTAAATGCTACAGTATCTTTTATCTCAATACCTTCTGCCATCTTAGCTTGATCTAAAAGTAACCAAGAGATAGTATCTATCATATCATCATCTTCACATCCGTTTAAGCTTTGTACGATCGCATGATCTGGATTGATCTCTAAAATAGGAGCTGATTCAGGAACTTCCTGTCCCATAGCTTTCATCATTTGAGCCATTTGTGCCATTGGATCATTTGCATCTTTTACAACACAAGATGGAGAGTCAGAAAGTCTTGTAGTAGTTCTAACTTCTTTTACAGATTCACCTAATTTAGCTGTGATCTTCTCTACGATTGATTTGAACTTCTCCTCAACCTCTTTTTTCTCCTCTTCTGTTTGCTCTGCAGCAGGTGCTTCACAAGAAGTAATATCTTTTAGATCCCACTCTTTGTATGCACCGATTGAAGGTGTAATAACCTCATCGATCTCTTTATCATCTAAAATAAGAACCTCGATGTTGTTTTTCTTATAACTTTCCATTAATGGAGAGTTTCTAAGAACTCTTTCATCTTCACCTACGATGTAGTAGATAGCTTTTTGTTCAGAGTCAGCTCTTTCTTTATAAGCAGCCAGTGAAGTCATCTTAGCTTCATCATTAGTTGACTTGTACCTTACAAGTTCTAATATTGCATCTTTATTTGTGAAGTCTTGGTAAACACCCTCTTTTAAAGGTCTGTTATATTGAGCTGTAAACTCTTCATATTTCTCTTCATCTTTAGATAGTTTTTTGATCTCAGATAGTACTTTTTTAACAGAAGCTTGCTTGATGTTTGCCATCACTTTATTTTCTTGTAAAAGCTCTCTAGAAACATTTAAAGGTAGATCTTCACTATCAATTATACCTCTTACAAATCTTAAGTATGTAGGAAGAAGCTCTTTCTCATCATCTGTGATAAATACTCTTTTAACATAAAGTTTAACACCAGGCTGGAAATCAACTCTATACATATCCATAGGTGCAGTTTTAGGGATATAGAAAAGTGTAGTATACTCATGAACACCTTCTGCTTTTGTATGTACATGTGCCATTGGATCTTCTGAGTCATGAGAGATAGTCTTATAGAAGTCATTGTAGTCATCAGCTTTTAAGTTTGACTTGCTTTGAGTCCAAAGTGCAGTTGCTTCATTGATCTGTTCTCTTTTATTTTCTATTTTAGTTTCAGCTTCTTTTCCTGCTTCCTTATCCTCCTCACTTAACTCTTCAGTAACCTCTTCTGAGTAGTTTAAGAAGATTGGGTATGCTATATGGTTAGAGTATTTCTTAACTACAGTTTCAACTCCACCTTTAGATGTGTAAGTGCTTACCTCTTCATCTTTTAGTTTTATATAGATAACCGTACCGTTTGTATCTTTTACACAAGTACTTAGATCAAATTCACCAGAACCGTTACTTGACCATTTATAAGCTTGATCTTCACCAGCTTTTTTAGAGATAACATCTACATGATCAGCAACCATAAATACAGAGTAGAAACCAACACCGAATTGTCCGATTAAGTTGCTGTCTTTTTTAGCATCACCGCTCATAGCTTCTACAAATGATTTTGTACCTGATTTTGCAATAGTACCTATTGAAGCGATAAGATCCTCTTCATTCATACCTATACCGTTATCTGCTATAGTTATAGAGTTATCTTCTGTATCAAGCTTGATATTTACCTGACCACTCCAATCTTTATAATCCTCTTTTAGGTTATCTTGCGTTAGTCTTAAATAGTTAAGCTTATCTATTGCATCACTAGAGTTTGATACAAGCTCTCTTATAAATATCTCTTTGTTTGAGTATAAAGAGTGCGTCATTAGTTGAAGTAGCTGCCCTACTTCTGTTTGAAATTGATGTTTTGCCATATTTTATTCTCCTGATTATTATCTAAATTTTATAATATTGAATTGAAATATTAACATAACTTTATAAAAGGAAGCTAAAGTTTTAAAGATAATTGGCACTTTACTGTAATAAGTGCTAAAACAGTTCAAAAGAAAACTATATGGGAACTATTGGTAAAATAATTTTATGAAAAAAATAAAAAATAATTTGTTTAAAATAATCATCATAATTAGTTTGCCTTTTGTAGTACTAAATATATACAAATATCTAAAAGATGAACCTTTTAAATTAGATAAACAAAGATTGGCAGTTGTTGAGTTTCATATCCAGCAGTTAAAGGATAGACATATTTTATGTAGACTGGATCATATGTATAATCCAAATGGTAAGGATATGCTAAGTGAATGTAAAAAATTAGAAAATGAGCTTGTAGTGATCCTTAAACACTACAATGAGATAATCAAATAAAAGAGAGACTAATAATCTCTCTTTTTTCTCATCCTTGAGAGCTCCTTTTGAACAGAGATGTTTATCTTATCATCATGTTCAAAATTAAGTGAATAATTTCTATCATCATAGTCAACACTATTTAAAACAACTTTGATAGCTTCCATTCTTGCTTTATGTTTATCATCACTTCTTAATATATGCCAAGGGGCACTTCTGGAGTGTGTTCTTTTAAGCATCTCATATTTTTTCTCACTAAACTCATCCCAAAGATCTTGTGCCTGAAGGTCAACTTCACTTAGTTTCCATTGTTTTAGCGGATTTGTTCTTCTACTTTCAAAACGGGCAAGTTGTTCATCTTTTGATACACTGAAGTATAATTTTATAAGTATTATATCCTGCCTTACAAGGTCATGCTCAAAATTAACAACATCTTCCATAAAAATATCATATTGGTGCTGTGTACAAAAACCAAACACCGGTTCTACCATAGCTCTGTTGTACCAGCTTCTGTCAAAAAGAACCACCTCTCCACCTGTTGGGAAGTGTTCTATATACTTTTGAAAAAACCATTGTCCTTTTTGTGTATCTGTAGGTTTACCAAGAGCCACTATACGGTAATGTCTGGCATTCATATACCTAGTCATCCTTCTTATAGCACCACCTTTACCTGAGGCATCTCTACCTTCAAAAAGGATGATCATCTTTTTACCTGATTTCTCAAGATATTTCTGCATCTTTATAAGTTCTATTTGATACCTTTCCATCTCTACGGCATCATATATCTTTTGTACACCCTCTTGCAATAGATTTGTATCTATATTTTTATAATCACCCATAATAGACTTTAAAAATTTATTTTCATCTTCAAGTCTTTGGATATTTTGATTTGATACTTCTGTTTTTACAGTTTTGCTTGTTTTGTTTGCTTTACTAATAACTTTTTGTTTTTTGGGAACTGATACTTTACTTAAACTGTTTTTATAAGCTTCAAGCAAACCGTATGCTTTATTATCAGTAAGATTATCAGCTTTATCATAGCCCAAAACCTTCATATATCTTTTTTTATTTAACTGAAACCTTGCAACATATTTAGTACCAAAGCTTGGGTGTGCCTGCTTTGCTTTATAAAGTCCAACATATTGTGTTCTTTCAAAATCTTTTAAATTCATCCCTAAAAAGCCTTAGCAAAAGTATTTTGTGATTCCATAAGCTCCAATTCATCAGAACCGCTTATTACTATCTCTCTATCCTCTTTTGTTTTCTTTTTTGTTAATTGATTTGGATAATCAACTCTATTTAATATATGTCGCATACAGTTAAGTCTAGCTTTCTTTTTATTGTCACTTCGTATAACTGTCCAAGGTGCATGATCCGTATTTGATGCCATAAGCATAGAGAATTTAGCAATAATATATTTATCCCATAACATTTGAGACTCTTTATCTACTGGACTTAATTTGTATTGTTTCAAAGGATCTGTCTCTCTTTTTTTGAATCTTCTGTTTTGTTCATCTTTTGACACTGAAAAATAAAACTTCAAGATTGTTACCCCTGATTTTACAAGCATATCTTCAAAAGCAGGCACCTCTCTTAAAAACTCATGGTGTTCTTCAGGCGTACAAAATCCCATAACAGGCTCAACTCCACCTCTATTGTACCAGCTTCTGTCAAACAGTACTATCTCACCTGCACTTGGTAGATGTTGTGTATATCTTTGAAAATACCACTGTGTTCTTTCCGTATCACTTGGCTTTTCAAGTGCAACTACTCTTGCACCTCTTGGATTAAGGTGTTCTGTAATTCTTTTTATAGTACCACCCTTACCTGCAGCATCTCGTCCCTCAAATATCATAAGTACTTTAAGACCTTTATCTTTTACATGATTTTGGAACTTTAAAAGTTCTATTTGAAGCTTTGTAAGTTCTTTTTCATAGTCAAGTGTTTCTTTCTTAACCCAAATCTGAACTTTATTCCCTTTTTGCTTCATTTTTTTTCTTTTTCTTTGATAATTTTCAGGCTTGTGTTTTTCTGATTTAAAGGTATCTATCTCTTCTCCGTCTTTAAACTCTTGGTTTATAATATCTCTTTGCTGACCCATCTTAATCCCCTTATGTATTATTTATAATCATTTTTATTAATCTTATTCTATTGTACCAAATTATCTTTTAAGTAAGATTTAGATATTTTAAAATATGAAAAAAGCAGAACAAATACTTCCTATAAATAAACAAATAGAACATCTAGAGATTAAAGAGATATATGATAATCTATTTTTTTATAAATACCATTCAAAATACTTAAAGAAGCTTCAAAAAACGAACATCGATAAAGATGATCCGCACTATATAAGTACATATAGTTCACTTGTAGGGGAGCTTTATGAAAATGTGGTTTATGAACTGCTTTTAAAATATGCAATAGAAAATCAACACATAACAAGATTTGTCCTTAAAGGTCCCCATCAAGACAACTATAAAAACTTTAAAAATGGTATGATGATAGATATAAACTCGCAAATAGTTTATAAAGCGGGATATAAGGATGTTACTGAGTTTGACGCACTTTTCTTTACAAAAGACTCTGTTTATTTTGTAGAAAGTACAATAGTAAAAACAACTACAAGTTTAAGGAAAAGACTAAAAAAGAAAAAAGCTCTTTTAGAGATACTTTTTCCAAAACTAAAGATAAAAGCCTTGATAATACTTATAAAAGGTGCTCTTGGGGTAAATGTATTTCCAAATTACTGTACCGTATGGACAACAGATCCTTTAAATGATGAAAAACTTATCAAGGATATTGTTTACAACCTAACTAAACAAAATAAAACCTTCAAGTATCAAAAAGATAAAAAGCTTATCCACACTTACAATGTAAGAACAAGAGATTTTAAATATTTTGATACTTTATCTTGGATACTTAGAACTGTAAGAAAAGAGTGTGATGAGATCTTGGACTTTGACTTTTTATCAAGCAATAAAATAGAAAGATATTTTGATGTATTTAGTAAATTCTATATAGGTCATATGGATACACACTCTTTTATTGAAGTTTTAAAGTTTTTAAATATAAAAGATATTAGTGAAGATATTCCTATGGATAAGATACATGACAATCAAGTAGTTGTAACAATAGAAAACATAAAAGATACTTTTACACTTGTATATTATCTTAAAATTACAGGGGATAAACTAAAAAGACTTGATATATCAGATGATAGTTTAAAAGTATCAGACAAAGATCCAAAAGGTTTCACAGCAGCAGAGATAAAATATATGAAATACCTCTTTAAAAACGGATACAAATTATCATTAGATGATATTAAGACCATTGAGGGTAAAATCGAAGACTTAGATAAATAAAACAAGGTATTAAAGATGTTATTAAAATTTAAAAACTGGTTCCCAAAAGTTAAAAGATCTGCTTGGATAGCTCCTAGTGCTGATGTGATAGGAAATGTAAAAATAGGTAAAGACAGCTCTATATGGTTTGGGGTAGTTATAAGAGGTGATGTACACAAAATAAGAATAGGGAAAAGAACAAGTATTCAAGACCTTTCAATGGTACATGTAACACACTATAAAAAAGATGATATGAGTGACGGACACCCTACTATTATAGGTGACGATGTAACGGTTGGACACAAAGTTATGCTTCATGGATGTACTATAGAAGACGGCTGTCTTATAGGTATGAATGCAACTATTTTAGATGGTGCCGTTATAGGAGAAGGAAGTATCGTAGGAGCACACTCACTTGTAACATCAAATAAAAAATTCCCGCCAAATTCTTTAATTATGGGGAGCCCTGCAAAAGTAGTAAAAACACTGAGTCAAGAAGAATCTGCAAATCTTATCGAGCATGCTGCAAGATATGTAAAATTCAAAGAAGAATACCACCACTCAAACTAAAATATGACACAGCTAAAATCAGATATAAAAAATATCTTTTGTGAACAACTCGAGCTTTTAGAGCTCAGTGATAAAAATATATCAAAAGATATTATTGAGTTGAAACTCAACACCATCATAGAAAACCTTGTAGAGAAAATAGATCTCAATAAATATTTATATGTACCATTAAAAGAAACTACAAATGAGAATGTAATGGATGGAGTAGAATTTGACGATGAAAAATCAAGTGATGTAGAGCTTTCAGACAATACGATACCATTATTTCAAGAGAAAACTATTGAAACTAATAAACAGCCAAATGAATCAACACCTATACAAAACAACTTTAGACTATCCTATGAAATGGAGCAGTTCGCAAGATCAAAATTTGTACAAAATGTTACTGATATGTTTGAGGACTTTAAACTTTACTATCAAAGTAAAGGGACTTTAAACAGTGACTGGGAAGCTGTATGGAAAAGGTGGGTTTTAAATAACAACAGATACAAAAAACATCTTGTAAAAACAACCATAAAAGAAGATATGAAACTAACTGATCATATGATATCTTTTGCAAAAGAGTATATAACAAAAGATGCGATAAACCTAGAGTTCCAAAAGTTCAAAAACCACTATTTAGGAACAGGTGACCTTAAAGCATCATGGGATAAAGTGTGGCAAAACTGGTGTATACACCACAAACAATTCAAACCAAAAGAGCAGTCACAAAAATCTCAAGAGAAACAAAACTACAGATGGGACTTTAGAAAAGCCAAAGATGTAAGTGATAAGATAAAAGATTGGCTTGAGTTTGAAAAAGGGATAAATTGGCTTGATGACTTTTACTGGAAAAATAGACCCATCCCGGGCATTGGCTGGCAAAAAGTTATCCATCCTGATTTTAACAAAGAGGAGATACTTCTATATAAGATAGACAGTCCAGATGGAAGTTATATGCTTGAGCATAAAACCGAAGAGATAATAGATGCAGAGATTTTAGAAACGAGTAAAACATGACAAGAAAACAACAAGAATTTTATAGAATACTGGCAAATCAGATAGTTGACTACAGTGAAGATTTTCATAAAGAATTTATGATAAAAAGAATAGAACAGATACCTGACGATAAACTCAAATATCTACTTGAAGATATAAATGTAGACAAAGATAAAATAATAAAGAAAAAAGGGTATACAACATACGCAAAATTTATCTACTATGCAGATAAAATGATAGAAAATAATATAAACAATATCATGCTTCCAAAGATCTCAAAAATTGAAGAGCTATACAATAAGCGATCTTTACTTTTAAAAACTATAGAGGATCAGACGAATTCTATACAAGAAAAAAATGAGCTGATAGAAAACTTGAAAAATAAAACCGTTATGTTCAAAGATAATGATAAAAATATACTTGATGAGTGTGACTACTATATCATAGATAAGTTTGGATTTTATCAATTCTTTGATGAGAATAGAAACTACAATGTTAAAGAAGATATAGAAAAACACCTCAAAGAATATATCTCAAGCAAGATGTTAATAGACAATAAAAACAAACAAAAACTAATAAACTCTTAAACTATTAATAGATACAATCCTTCTCAACAAAGACAAAAGTGCCGCTATGGTGAAATTGGTAAACACGCCGGATTCAAAA
>JAYEKV010000065.1:0-1709 GCA_034716855.1 Campylobacterota bacterium
AAACCTTGCCAAGGTTTAGGTCGCAAGTTCGAATCTTGTTGCCCGCTCCATTTAAACCAATCAAATCTTTTATAACTGCTTCAGTAGTTCCACTTTAACAAAATCAAATTACTTTTCGATATAATCATACTTATGAAAGATAAAAAAAATAAAAAAGTCGTTGTAGGCTTAAGTGGTGGTATAGACAGCTCTATGACTGCATATCTTCTTCAAAAAGAGGGATATGAGGTAGAGGGTATTTATATGAAGCTTCATGAAACTGTTCCTGGTTATCATGAAAAAAACATAGAATTTGTGAAGCAAATATCTGACTTTTTAGGTATAAAATATCATGTGGTAGATTTGACTGATAAGTTTCATGATGATGTATATAAATATTTTATCCAAAGTTATATAGAGGGTCAGACTCCAAATCCTTGTGTGATGTGTAATGATAAGATAAAGTTTGGGCAGCTTGTAGCTGAGGCAAAAAAACTTGGTGGTGATTATCTAGCAACTGGACATTATGCAAAAACGGATGGTGAGTTTATATATAAAGCAGATGATCTTTCTAAGGATCAAAGCTATTTTTTAGGGCAGATAAAAAAAGAGGTGATACCTTTTTTGATGTTTCCTATGTCTAAGTATAAAAAAGATGATATACGGCAAGAAGCTTTAAAAATACCACAGCTTAAAAGTATAGCATCTCAAAAAGACTCACAAGAGATATGTTTTGTAGATACGGTATATACAGATATCCTTAAAAAACATACAAATATAGATATGCCGGGGAAGACTTTGGATATAGATGGTAATGAAGTGGGTCACCATAAGGGGTATATGCACTATACTGTCGGTAAGCGAAAAGGATTCTATGTGCATGGAGCACATGATCCTCATTTTGTTTTAAAGCAGAATAAAAAAGATAATACAATAGTTGTAGGAAAGAAAAATGAACTGGCAATCAATGAAGTAAAGATCAATAATCTAAATATGTTTATAGATAAAAAGCATTTTAGGTGCGGTGTTAAACTAAGATTTAGAAGTACCACAGTACAATGCGAAGTTGAAATAGATGGCAATAATGCAGCCATAAAATTAGAAGAGCCGGTATACGGTGTAGCTATTGGTCAAACTGCTGTTTTTTACGATGGGGACAAACTTATCGGAAGCGGTTGGATAACAGATACTAAATAGGACAAAAAGTGGAAAATTCAGTTAGAAATATTTTAGAACATTTAGGTGAAGACCCAAAGAGAGAAGGGCTTTTAGATACTCCTAGAAGAGTTAAAAAAGCTTGGGAATTCATGACAAGCGGATACAGTCAAGATCCAAAAGAGATAATACAACAGGCTCTTTTTACAAGCAGTAATGATGAGATGGTTGTAGTAAAAGATATAGAGCTTTACTCAACTTGTGAACATCATATGCTTCCTATTATAGGAAAAGCTCATGTGGCATATATACCAGATGGAAAAGTGATAGGACTTTCAAAAATACCAAGAGTCGTTGATGTATTTGCAAGAAGACTACAAATACAAGAACAGCTTACAGAACAGATAGCTGATGCTATAAATGAAGCTATATCTCCTAAAGGTGTGGCTGTGGTGATAGATGCTAGACATATGTGTATGGAGATGAGGGGTGTCCAAAAGATATGCTCTACTACAGTTACTTCAGCACTTAGAGGTATATTTAAAAAAGAGAAAAAAACAAAAGATGAGTTTATG
>JAYEKV010000066.1:0-1705 GCA_034716855.1 Campylobacterota bacterium
TATAGAGAAGCATATGGTATGTATGCTTGTAATGGTATACTTTTCAACCACGAGTCACCTGTAAGAGGTGAGACATTTGTAACTAGAAAGATCACAAGGGCAGCTTCTAAAATAGCTTTAGGACTTCAAGATAAACTATACTTAGGAAATCTTGATGCGAAAAGAGACTGGGGACATGCAAAAGATTATGTTCGTATGATGTGGATGATTTTACAAGCTGATGAGCCAGAGGATTGGGTAATTGCAACAGGGCAAACTACTACTGTTAGAGATTTTGTAAAATTCAGTTTTGAATACTGTGGAATTTACTTACGATTTGAAGGTACAGGTGTAGATGAAGTAGGAATAATAGACTCAATTGATGAAGAAGTATTCAAAAAGCGAGTAGCGAGTAGTAAGTTGCAAGTAGAAAATACTACACACTACACACTACCAACTACAAACTCCGTTGTTGTCGCAGTCGACAGCCGTTATTTTAGACCTACAGAAGTTGACTTACTTTTAGGTGACCCAACAAAAGCAGAACAAAAACTAGGATGGAATAGAGAGTATAACCTACAAGACTTAGTAAATGATATGATGGAATCAGATCTTAAACTTATGACAAAAGACACATATTTAAAAGATGGTGGATACGAAATCATGAGTTATTACGAGTAAGAGTAAAAATTGGATATAATAGAGGTATCTAAATAACTGGTCGAAATATTTGACCAGTTAGCAAGGAGTATAAAATGACTGCATTAAGAGAATTTATAAAAGTAAAGAATCATAAGTTAGAGATTGAGCTACCAAAAGATTTTAATTATGAAAATGTTGAAGTTGTAATAATGCCAGCAAAAGAAGAGAACTTTGAGTGGGACTATTGGACTGAAGATGAGATTAAAAACTTTGGTAAGCATTCATTTGGACTATCTTCGAATGACTTTGAAGATGATGATGAGGATTATTCTAAATGGTAAAAAGCATATACTTTGTAAAAGTTCCATATTCTGATTTTAGTGAGTTTAAAGGTCGTCCTATACTTGTATTTAAAGAGTTAGAAAATGATTTTTTATTTTTACCATTAACTTCAAATTTAAAAAGAGAAGGGATTTTATTGATAAACAATGACTTAGAAAGTGGTTCTTTGAAAAAAGAATCTATTGTAATAGTACCAAAAATAAATGCAATAGATAAAAATCTTATATAAAACAATAGAGTAATAGGTAAAATAACTGATGATAAATATAAAGAAATTATTTTAGGTATATGTAATTCAATAGGATGTAAAAGTGAATAAGAGTAGTAAAATATACATAGCAGGACATAGGGGACTAGTAGGTTCAGCAATAGTTAAAAACCTACAAGAAAAAGGCTACACAAATTTAGTCTATAGAACCCATAAAGAGTTAGACCTGACTAATCAAAGAGAAGTAGAAGAGTTTTTTCAAAAAGAAAAACCAGAGTTTGTAATATTGGCTGCTGCAAAGGTTGGTGGCATAGTAGCAAACAACACTTATAGAGCAGATTTCATCTATGAAAATCTACAAATACAAAACAATGTTATACATCAAAGCTATAAAAACAATGTAACAAAACTATTGTTTTTAGGTAGTACT
Source organism: Campylobacterota bacterium (assembly GCA_034716855.1). Lineage (GTDB taxonomy): Bacteria > Campylobacterota > Campylobacteria > Campylobacterales > Arcobacteraceae > JAIOSF01. The sequence goes on from JAYEKV010000066.1 coordinate 1,602, forward strand.
TGTATATATCCAAAAAACTGTCCACAACCTATGAGTGAAGATAGTTTACTTACATCAGAACTAGAATATACAAATGAACCATACGCCATAGCAAAAATAGCAGG
>JAYEKV010000067.1:0-1693 GCA_034716855.1 Campylobacterota bacterium
TTTAATATCTCTTCAACTAAAAACAAGCAATAATTTCAAAAAGAATTTAAAAAAATTAAAAAAATATATCAACCACTGTCCCAATCATTCAATTGTACTTGCTCCTGAACTTTTTCTAAACGGATATGCATACGATAGACTTGATGAAGCAGTTGATATTACAAATAAAGCGATCCCCGTACTAAAAAAACTTAGTAAAGATAAAACTATATCCTTAACTATGACAACAAAAAAAAATAAAAAATATTTCAATACATTATATATCTTTCATAATGGTGAAATCATGCATACTCAGTCCAAGCATAAACTTTTTATTTTAAACGATGAATCAAAATACTTCTCATCAGGAGATGAAAAAGATATTAAAATAATAGAGATAAATGGTTTAAAAATAGCATCTTTGATCTGTTTTGAATTAAGATTTATAGATCTCTGGAAAAAGATTCAAGGAGCAGATATAGTATTAATACCAGCTATGTGGGGTCTTCTAAGAAAAGAAAATTTTGAAGCATTGACAAGAGCACTTGCTGTAATGAATCAATGTTTTGTAATAGCAAGTGACAGTGCTAACAGTGATATGGCAAAATCCAGTTCCATAGTTACACCTTTTGGCAATGTAACGAAAAATGATGATAAAAAGATAATTTTACAAGATGCTGATATAAAAGAGATAAAAAAAATGAGAAGATATATGAATGTAGGTATAAAGTGAATCAAATAAATTCTATTCTTTTTGTTTGTTTGGGTAATATTTGTAGGTCACCACTTGCAGAAGCAATTACAAGAAATATGGCCACTAAATACTCTTTAGATATCAAATGTGATAGTGCAGGAACAGGTAGTTGGCATGTAGGGGAAGCACCCTGTGAAAATTCTCAAATAGTTGCCAAAAATAACAACTTAGATATTTCAAATTATTCGGCAAGACAAGTCACAAAAGATGATTTTGAACAATTTGATATCATTATCGGACTAGACAAAAGTAATATAGATAATCTTATAAAAATGGGTTGCAAAGATCCTATTTTACTTGGAAGCTTTGGTTACAATGATCAAGATGTACCAGATCCATATTTTTTTGATGGATTTGAAGGCTTTGATAAAGTATATATTATGATAGAAGATTGTATATCAAAGATCTTTGAAGAAAAGATATTAAACTAATATTAAGAATTGATTTATAATTAAGTTTACTTTTATTATCATATTACATATATAAAAGGGGTATAAGATGATAAACATTAATAAACAATCTCATCAAAATCCATATTTGGATTCATCTGTTCAAACAAAAGATCATAGTAAACACTTAGCAAAAGACATTGATGATAATCCCAATAAGAATGATAATGCGATGAAAGAGATAGAGGAATCAGCAGTTAAAGTTTCTTTATCTATGAATGCACAAATTGTTCTCTTTTCAATGGATGCAACTCAACTAGATGCTGATAATATAAGTGCTCAAAGTTGGATATTTAATTTTCTAAGCGGTAAAGAAACTGAAGAAGGTTTTAGTCTTGAGAGTATTGGATATGAAGGGAAACCTATTACTGAACTATCTGTAGAGGAGGCAAACGATCTTTTAAGTGAAGATGGATTCTTTGGTATAGAGCAAACATCACAAAGAGTTAGTGGATTTGTATTGGGTTTTGCACAAGATGATATAGAACTACTAAAAAAAGGTAGAGAGGGA
>JAYEKV010000068.1:0-7692 GCA_034716855.1 Campylobacterota bacterium
TTAATAGAGTAGATACTGAAGATGAATGGATAGGTAGTTTAAAAACTAAAATTGATGAGATAAAAAATAATATAGGATAGTAGAAATGGCAAATGTTTTAAATTTTAATGACACAAGGGTTACATTGATTTTCAAAGTAAAATCTATTGATACAGAGACTAGCTCTAAGTTTACAAAAAATAGATTGAAAGGCTTCAATGAAATATTAGAATTTGATTATAATGTTTTATGTAAAAGAAACAATATTGCAGGAAAGAGTATAAAGCACTCAACACTTTTTAATAAATTACAGGATAGAAGCTGTGAAGAGTTTTCTAATGATATGATGGAAGTGATTCTTAAATATTACAATAAAGATGAATTAAGCTTATTATTATTAAATATTTATCAAAAACAACAATCTCAACAAAATTCAATAGAACAATTAGATAGTTCTTTTATTAATACAAAAGGTAATATTCAATCTTCAAAAAAAGTAGATGATTTAAAGAATGAGATAAGAAATAATAAAGAAACATTTAAAACATTATTATCTAAAAATAAAGGAGATAAAGATTTAAAATTTAAAATTATTAATATCCTTATATCTTATGAGGATGAAAAATTTTATAAACAACTTTTAGATATAAAAGAAGACAAAGTACTAAATACAATTAATCAGTACAATAATGAAGAAAGTACAGTTAAAATAAATGATATGTATACTTTGCAGTATTTTAAAAATACAAATGGATATGATATAAATTATATTGCTTATAGTTTAAAATTTGTAAACATAGAGTTTGATTATAATGTGTTGAATTTAATAAATATCTTAAAAGAGTTTGATAGTTCCGAGTATATAGATATAGATAATATATGTGGAAAATATATAGAGATTTTAGATGATATAAAGGAAGATCAAAAGGAGTTTATAAATACACTTCTTGAAAGTAAAGCAAGGTTAAAATATAAGCTAGATAATTTTATTCCTAAACAAGAGAGTGAAAATTACCAGTTATATATAGATAATAAAAAAAATATTGGAGTTGAAAATAAATTTACTAGTTGGAATGATAATGATTTTAAAATTCATATTTTTGCTTTATCAATGGCTTATAAGTCAAAATATAAACAACTATCTAAAAACTTAGCTAAAAAAATACATATAAGTAAGTATGAAGATTTAGAAGTAGAAGCACAAAAGCTCTTAAAATTCCAAGGAACATATGCTTTTAATAATCCTACAGAATATTCTGCATATGATTCATTTTATGAAAAGTTAAATATTGAAATTTATCAAAATGAACTTGAAAAGAGAATAGAGAGTATGAAAGCATCTTTAAGAATAGACTATGAAAAAAGTGAAAAAAAGAAACAAGATTTCTTAAATTGGACTGCCGTTGCTTTTACAGTTTTCGGTGGATTAGGTTTTTTCTTAGCACTTTACGATATGTTTTATAAGTAAGAAGTTTAAATAATGGCAAATGTAATAGTTCTTAGCGTAGCAGGTTTAAGTACAAAATCAGATATAGATACCTTTTTGGAATATTTTAATCTAGGTGTAGCAAAAACTGATAAAAAACATTGAGTGATTGTTTAAAGATAATTAAAAAATTAATAGGAAAAAAAATGGATTTTAGTCAATTAGATAATATGGTTTTTGATGGTGTTCAAGATGAAGCTACATCGAAAAATCAAGTAGATATAGTTTTTGTTGTAGATGATTCTAGTAGTATGAATGCAGTGAAAGATGGTATAAAAAATCATATAGTAGAGTTTGCAAATACTTTAGAAAGTGGTACAGGTGTAGATATAGACTACAGACTTGGATTTGTACTTCATGGGCATGAGAAGATACTTATACGACAATTTACAGATGATGCAGAGGCTTTTAAATCTGCTCTTGTAAATGGTACAGCAAGACACGATACAGGGTGGAATGAGTTTGGGCTACCTGCTTTAGATGTAGCAGCTGATTTTCCATGGCAGAAAAAACGGCATAAGTTTGTACTTTTTTTTACAGATGAGGGAGTTGGAAGTGGAGATAAGCCAGATATACAAATAGCCAAATATGACGAGCTTTTAAGTAAACTAGAACAACTAAAAGTAAAGTTATATTTTTATGGACCAGATACACAAGAGTATAGACACTTTCAAAGAGTACCTGGGACTGAGTATAACCCAACAGAAGATTTTAAGGGTATGGATTTTTCAAAGATTTTAAATACTATAGCAAAGTCTGTTTCAGTTTCTAGTTCATCTCCACTAGATGGAAGTCAAGATATTGGTGTACAAAAAGATTTGTATGATATAGATTCTCATGTGCAAGTTATAAATGTAAGGAGATAGGTTATGGCTGATTTTTCAGATTTAGATAGTATGGTTTTTGATGGTGTACAGGAAGAAGCTACACTTCAAGGTGTAGTTGATATAATTTTTTTACTTGACGTTACAGGTTCAATGGGACCTGCTGTTGTAAAGTTAGTGAAAAGTATGTCAAATTTTATTCAGAGTATTGATCCTACATTAGTAAAGGACTATAGAGTAAAGATAGCATCATTTGGTGATTTTGAACTAGATAGTGATGAGATAAAATTTAATATAAGCCGTGCATATACAAAAGATCCTCAAGAGATTTATAATGATTTTTTAGATGTTGTAGAACTTATAAAGAAAAAAGGTGGAAAAGATATACCAGAGTCATCGTTGGATGCCTTATACCAAACTATAAGTGATGGTTTTGAAGCTGATTGGACTGAACGAACTAGAGTAGTTATAGTTTTTACAGATGCTATTTCTAAAGAGATGCAAAAAGATACTATTGGTATGGATTTACCAAATGATGAAAAACTCCAGATGTTATCTCAACACATAGGAGATAATAAAGTAAGGACTTATATCTATGCTCCAAGTGATGATAACATGGTAAAACTATCACAACTTCAAAGTGAATATGTAATATACAATGCCATAGACAGTGATGGAGATAATCCTGTAGATGCATTACAAAAACTAAACTTTGAAAAAGAGATGAAAACACTTGGAAAAGTTGTATCTCAAACTTCACTTATAATTTAGGCTTAGACTATGCAACTTTGGGAAGCTGAAAGTACAAAAATAAAAGATGGTGAATCTATACAAAGTTCTAGCTATACTTACGAGATAGTAAAAGAGTTAAATGATGGGAAAATGGCAGTAGCATACCATGCCAAAAGATCTGATGGACAAAATATATTTTTAAAACATACAAAAGATCCAAATAACTATCGTGATGATTATAACAGCTATGTAAAATCTCAACATCAAATACTAAATATATTAAATGCAATTGGTACTTCACATGTAGAAAAAAACTATGAATATTTTGAGTACAAAGGTAGGCATTTTCAAGCAAAAGAGTTTTTAGATGGTGTAGATCTAAAATCTATTATTTGGACAAAAAACAAGAATGAACAAATGAATTTTACAACAAGATTTGATCTAATAGAAAGGTTGGCTGAACTTATTAAACTTATACATGAAAAAGATTTGATACATTCTGATTTGAAACCTGAACAGATATTTATGATAAAAGATAGTTCACAAAAATCTGGGTATCGAGTAAGACTAATAGATTTCGATCATAGTATAGTACCTAGTTTAAATATCTATATCCCTGCAGGAACACCTACTTGGTACTCCCCTGAACATAACCGTACAAATAAAACTGTTGGAGCTTACTCTGATGTATTTACATTGGGAAATATGTTTTATACTATCATGGCATTTGGTAGAAAACCATTTCAAGACTTTATAGATAGTGATTCAAAATATAGAAGTGCAATAACAAAAACAAAATCTGTAACACCACTAAAAACATTAAACAAAGCATATCCAGAGGAACTTTCTGATTTGGTTCAAGAGATGCTTCATCCAAATTATACAAAAAGACCAACTGCATCTGAGGTTCACCATAGATTGGTATCGTTAAAGAAAAGTTCACAAAAGCCTAAGTTTATAAAACTATTTATGGGAACACAAAGTAGAATTATCACAGATAAACTTATATTTGGAAGAGCGATGGCTAAGAGTTCTTTTAAGGAGTATAAAGAGATATTTACAAAACAGTTTGAGATTATCAAAGATAATAGTGGGGATTGGTTTATAAAAGGGTTGCCGACACCTAAAAGTGCAAAAAGTAGAAGCGGAGAGATATTTTACTTTTATCCAACTATGCTAGATAGAAATGATATAACAAACAAAATAGTAAAAATAGAAGATGGTATGGATATAGTTATTGGAAATACAAAACTTATGATTAAGACGAAAAGTTAAAGGGTATTTGTGGCATCTTGGTTATTTAGAAAGAGAATAAAAGCACTACCAGGTGTGTTTGTAAACTTAAGTCGTTATGGATTTGGTTTGGGACTTGGTCCTCGTGGTGTAAATATCGGATTAAATAAAAAAGGGATTCACCTAAATACAGGACTTCCAGGGACTGGAATATATAGAAGAGATAAATTAGCAAGTTGGAGTGATGTTAAAAATAAACTAAACAAATCTAAAAAGTCACAAAAGATATCAACAACTATTTCAAAAACAAGAGAACAAAATCCAAAAATATTCAAAAATAGTACCTATATATCATTAGACTATAAAGATAAAAAAAGAATAATCATAAACAACTTTACTTTTGGAAGAAGTGAATGTAAAAGTAGTTTTGATATATGTAATGAGATATATACAAAACAATTCTCAGTTTTAAAAGATAAAAGCGGTGTTTGGTTTATTCAAGGACATATTGTACCAAAAACTGCAAAGTCAAAGGATGGAAAAGTTTATAGATTTTATCCAACTTTATATAATGGAATAAATATCACAAATAAAATAGTACCACTACAAAACAATGGGGAGATAGAAATTGGAACAGTTAAGTTTACCATCACCATCAATAATTGAAATAGAAAAGTTTACAAAAGAAAATATCAAAAAACTAGAACAGTTTTTTGATAAAAATAGCTCTGCAACATTCATACAAAAAATGATAGATGATGTAGTGAAGTTTGATACGGATGCTATGATATATATGATGCAAGTATGTTCACAAAAAAGAGCTAATCAAAACATAATAACTCTAAAAGAGGATGCAAAAGAGTATTTTGTAGTAGGTGATATACATGCAGACAGTGTATCTTTAAATAAAATATTAAACAAAACTGAATTTTATGATAACTATGAAGATAAAAGAGTTGTATTTTTAGGTGACTATATAGATAGAGGTAAAAATAGATTAAGTGTGATAAATTTACTAATAACACTAGAGTTTTTAATCCCTGATAATATCACTATACTTAAAGGAAATCATGAACTTTTTTTAAAAGATGAAGATGATAAAATACAATCTATTATGCAAGGTAGAGAGAGTTTATCATACTTTTTTACATTTTTAAATATGTTGTCTTCAAATCCACAATATAAGAATATATTTACAAGTGAGTTTATAGAAGCTTATGCAGAGTATTTTGAAAAGTTACCAATCTTAGCACTATTAGATTTTAAAGATATAAAAATTATGGCAGTTCATGGAGGAATACCAAGAGCAGATTTATTAACAAATGATTATTATGACAATTTTAATAGCTTGGATGATTTCTTTGTTGATGATAAAAAAGACAATATTGGTATGAGTTTAAAAAACAACTTTTTATGGTCAGACCCATATGATGAAAATGAAATAGGCTTTAGAAACACTTCACTTACAAGATTTCAGTTTAATAAAAATCAATTTGTATCATTTTGTAAAAAATTCAACATTGATATTATACTAAGAGCTCATGAATCACAAGATGATGGATATAAAACATATTTTGACAATAGACTTATATCTGTATTTTCAACAGGTGGTCAAGATGTAGAAGGGAATATAAATCAAAACAGTCACTATAATAGCGTAACACCAAATATATTAAAAGTAGATTTTAAAAATAAAGTGATTGAATCATATGAAATACTTTTTAGTGATGGATATATGATTTGTGAAGAAAAGTTTAATTTTAAAGATATAATAAAGCAAAAAAATATAGATGAACAGAAATATATCTCATATCTTTCTATTAACTCAAATCATATTATACATGAAAAAAAGAAAATAGAAAATTATAAACTTTTAAAAATAACTGATAAGTATAATAGATATGTAATGTTATCCCTTACGATAACTCAAGATAATATTATAAATTTAAATTACTCATTATTAAAAGATTTTTATGGTATACATCACAAGTTTGATATATCAATAGATTGTAAGGAGAATAAAATTATAAACAACTCTGATATATCTATTTATGCAGATAGATTTGAGCTTTCAAGCAGTGATTCTATACCGTATAGTGATGGTAGCTATATAGTCAAAAGTGGTGGTTGTTTAAATTTTGAATTAGTTGGTTGAATTGAATAATGCTAATACTATAGATATCGTCAGTAATATGGAGATTTCATCATTCTAAGTTTTTACACAGATTTACTTAACTTTTTTGTTTTAACATTGAAATAATTTAGAAACTTGTCAAAATATGCTGTAAAATTTATTGTTATGAGGATGAGATGAACCCTGATTAAATCAGGGTCAATTCTCACTTTGTGAATGTATGATTTGAGTTTGTAGTTAGACTACATTCCCATACCACCCATTCCGCCCATACCACCCATATCTGGCATAGCAGGAGCTGCTGGAGCATCCTCTTTTATATCTGATACAGTTGCTTCAGTTGTAAGTAGTAATGATGCTACAGATACAGCATTTTGCATCGCTACTCTTTCAACTTTAGCAGGATCAACAATACCAGCTTCAAACATATCTACATATTGTCCGCTTGCTGCATCAAATCCAAGGTTTGTATTATCTGATTTTTCGATCTCATTTACAACAACACCTGCATCAAATCCTGCATTTGAAGCTATCTGCTTCATAGGAGCTGTTACTGCTCTAATAATAATATCTGCACCGATTTGCTGATCACCGTTTAGGTCATGAGAAACTTTAGTAGCAGCTTTAATAAGTGCAGCTCCACCACCAATAACAATACCCTCTTCAACAGCAGCTCTTGTTGCAGAAAGTGCATCATCAACTCTGTCTTTTTTCTCTTTCATCTCTGTTTCAGTTGCAGCACCAACTTTTATAACAGCTACTCCACCTGAAAGTTTTGCAAGTCTCTCTTGAGCTTTCTCTTTGTCATACTCACTTGTAGTATTTGCAATCTCTTGTTTGATCTGATTTACTCTAGCTTCAACATTAGAAGCATCTCCTGAACCGTCTACTATAGTAGTATCATCTTTATCCATTACAACTCTAGCAGCAGTTCCAAGTACTTCCATACCAGCACCCTCAAGCGTCATACCCATCTCTTCAGAGATAACCGTACCACCTGTAAGAATAGCGATATCTTGTAACATAGCTTTTCTTCTATCACCAAATCCTGGTGCTTTAACAGCAGCTATGTTTAATGAACCTCTAATTCTGTTTACAACTAAAGTAGAAAGAGCTTCACCCTCTACATCTTCAGCTATTATTAGAAGTGGTCTTCCAGTTTGATTAACTGCTTCTAAAATTGGAAGCATCTCTTTTAGGTTTGATATTTTTTTATCAACTAAAAGGATAAAAGGAGTTTCAAGCTCTGCTGTCATCTTCTCAACATTTGTTACAAAGTATGGAGATAAGTAACCTCTGTCAAA
>JAYEKV010000069.1:0-1669 GCA_034716855.1 Campylobacterota bacterium
ATTGCAACATTGAAACACAAATTAAAATCTAAATTATTCCTATTGATAGTTTTATTTTTATATATTTATAATTACGGTGTACTCATATTAAAATTATGAAAAAAAATAAACAAATAAAAGCTGAACAATATAATGACTTTTTATATAAACATAGTAGTATCATAGCTATTTCAAATAATATTACATTATTACAAAGAAAACTATTTAATTTTCTTGTTGGTCATGCCTATATTTATTTACAAACTCAAGAGATACACGATATCTCTATTTCTAGTTTAAAAAAATAGATTATGATTTAACTCATCAAATAATAAATATCTACAAGAGAGTTTAAGAGCATTAATTACAACAGCAGTTGAATTTAATCTTCTTTGAAAAGATAAAGAAAATTGGGAAGCATCAGCACTTTTATCATCTGTAAAATTTAAATGATGAATTTGTTATTATAGTTTCTCTCCAGTTCTAAGAGAACAACTCCATACTCCAAATATCTATAGTAAACTCAATCTAAATCTTATCAAACTATTTTCATCTAAATACTCTTTATGTTTATACGAAATAGCTATAGACTATATGAAGATAAACTATACACCTTTTATACCACTAGATATATTTAAAAAGTTGATGTGAGTTGATAAAAATAAATATATTGAATTTAAAAGATTAAAACAAAGAGTTATTGATCCATCTATAAAAGAGCTAAATACAATTGCATGATTTACTATATGACTTGATTATCAAAAAGAATGAAGAAAAATAGTAGCTATAAAATTTTTACTCCATGAAGTAAAACTAAAACCAACTGTAAATAATATAGACCCAAATACACAAGATAAACTACTCTCTAAAATACAAACCAATCATCTACTTCAAAAATCACTTACAAATGACTATTGAGTAACTTTAAGACAAGCCAATAAAATCATAAAAGATTATCCTATACCATATATAAAAGAATCATTAGAGATAATCAGAGTTAAGATTATCACTTGAGTTATTAAAAATATACCTGCATATACTTTAACTGTACTAAAAAATGATTATGTGCAATGAGATACCAAAAAACAATCCATATCATGAGATACTAAAAGATGCTTACCACAAGAAAAAACTCAATGAAGTGACACCATTTCAATGGAGGCTAATAAGAGTATTCTTGAGAATAGTTTATTATCTACTAATAGTGATATGAACAATAATGAAGTTTGACAAAAAAATAAGAGCCAAAAATGTGATAGCAAAAAAACCACTAAATATTCTAACGCAGTACAAGATTATATGAACACTATATCAGCAACTGAAAAAGATAAGCTTATTTTACAATTTGAGAAAGAAAAAATAAATTGAGCTATCTTATGAGATTTATATAAAAGGAAGTGACTTGATGATGTTTTATTTAGGGTTATGTTTGAGGGGTGGATGAGTAGTAGAATTTAAGATCTAACTGCGTATCGGACTATAATCGGACTTTATTAAATTTATAGTTACTTTAATCATTATAAACACATTATATAAGGCATTTATAACACATAAGGATTAAGAATTTCACATTCCATTTTGATCCTTTTTATATTTATTTATCTTATTAAAATAATTCTATAACTTTTAAAGTTTTATTTGTAGCTCTAATATTATATTGTATTTCTTTTTTATCAATTTTAGAACTAAA
>JAYEKV010000070.1:0-1655 GCA_034716855.1 Campylobacterota bacterium
CTATACAGACTTCTCTTTGGTAAAAAATATGCTCATATAAGAGAAGAGATAGTAAGTATCAAAGATGAAGATTGCAGCGGCTTTGGTGCATTGAAAAAAGCTATTGAAGAGGGTCAAAATAGTGGTATACTAAAAAAAGAGGACAGTTACCAACAAGCTATTGTTATCTGGGCATCACTACATGGACTTGCATCACTTATGATAGATGGTTTTATGGATGTAGAGAGTTTGTATGGTGAGCTTTACGATAAAATGTTTGAGAATCTACTTGCAGGAAATATTGCCAATAAAGTGAAAATAATATCAACAATACCACTTATAAATAATATCCTTAAGCCTAAAAAATAAGAGCTAATCTTTAGCCTGCTGTTCCCTTAGTTTATCTTTTTTGGATTTTCTTTTCCCTTTTACAGGGGCTTTGCCTTTCTTGTTTGATACGGGTGTTCCTGTAAACTCAAAGCCTTCTATTTTTTCTTTTGTAAGTTTTATATTTGATCGTTTCTCAATAAGTTTGAAATGTTCAAAGTTCTCTTTTGTTATAAAAGAGATAGCCTCTCCACTTTTTCCCGCTCTTGCTGTTCGCCCTATTCTATGTATGTAGTCATTTGGGCTTCTTGGAAGGTCATAGTTTATAACACACTCTATATCATCTATATGTAGACCTCGTGCAGATATATCTGAACTAAAAAGGATATTTATCTTTTTATCTTTAAAATCTTCTAATGTGTAGTTTCTCTCATCTTGATCTAAGTGTCCATGGAATGATTCAGCATTGAAGCCGTACTTTATAAACTTATTGGCTAGATTATCTGCACCTCTATTTGTAGCAACAAACACAAGTACTTTTTTCCAAGAGTTTATTTTTAGTAGTTCTTTTAATAGTGGATTTCTTTTCTCTTGATTTACTAGTATTGCTCTTTGGGTTATATTTTCAACTGTTTCACTCTCATCCTCTATTGTTACTTTTATAGGATTGTTTGTAATAGTTGATACAAGAGTTTCTATCCTTTGCGGGTATGTTGCAGAGAAAAGTAAGTTTTGTCTATTTTTAGGTAAAGCTTCAAGTATATCATCTAACTGATCGGCAAACCCCTGATCTAACATCTTGTCAGCTTCATCCAGCACAAAAAACTCCAAATGCTCTAAAGTGATCTGTTTTTTACTTAAAATATCAAGAAATCTTCCTGAAGTAGCCACCAATATATCACACCCCTTATGAAGAGCATCTAACTGTTTAGATATCTCCACACCACCTATTGTAGTTACTATTTTTGGTTTCTTTTCGAGTTTTGTTGAAAATAGTTTAAAAGTATCGGCTACTTGAAGTGCCAGCTCTCTTGTGGGAGTTATTACCAAGGTTCTTATCTTTGGTTTACCTTTATAATCGCCCTCTATAAACTTTTGTAGTATTGGCAAAACAAAACTTGCAGTCTTACCACTTCCTGTTTGTGCTTTGGCAATAATGTCACGAGATTCTAAAACTAAAGGTATAACCTTTGTTTGTATAGGTGTAGGCTCTTTGAAAGCGTGTGTTTTCAGGCTCTTTTCTAAATATGTTGAAAGTTTAAACTGTGAAAATCCCATCTAAATGTCCTATCTTTTTAATTATGACATTTTAGTGTTTTTTACCTTTACTATTGGGTTATTTTGTTATA
>JAYEKV010000071.1:0-1654 GCA_034716855.1 Campylobacterota bacterium
ATACTTACAGTCAATAGATCAACTTGACTTATTGTACGCAAATAAGTACAATAATAAAAACATACGGAGTTTAATATGACAAAAGTAATGAGTGCTACAAATGCACGAAAAGATATATTTAACCTTATTGATGAAACAGCATCAACGCATGAGCCTATAATAATTACGGGAAAAAGAAACAATGCAGTTATGGTATCTCAAGAGGACTGGAATGCAATACAAGAAACTCTATACCTAAATTCGATTCCTAATGTGAAAGAGTCTATCCTTGAGGGTATGGATACACCTGTGGAAGAATGCAGTGAGGATTTGGAGTGGTAGATTGGAAACTTGTTTATACAAAACAAGCTCAAAAAGATGCTAAAAAAATATCATCTTCTAACTTAAAATCAAAAGCACAAAAATTGTTGGATCTTTTAAAAAATGATCCATTTATAAAACCTCCGCCTTATGAAGTTTTGGTTGGTGATTTAAGTGGTGCTTACTCTAGAAGGATAAATATTCAGCATAGGTTGGTTTATCAAGTTTTAGAGGATGAGAAAACTATAAAAGTTCTAAGAATGTGGACACACTATGACTAAACAGGATTTTATTATGAATTATATTTTAACAAAACATTCAAAACAAAGAAGACCACATCATCCAATTAAAGAAGATCAATATTTAATAAATTGGTTAAAAGCATTTGATGAAAAGTATGATTTTTCTACTTTAAAAATAGATGGAGCATACAAAATTTATATTGGTCACAATACAGCAATCATAAAAAGAAAACATAAAAATAACATTACATTGATTACCTTTAGAGGTTTTAAAGCTCCCATAGAAAAGTTTAATTTTGATAGTTTAAAGATTAGAGAGGTTGAAAATAGAGATGCCATTTTAAAACCAATATATAGAATAAATTATAAAGATAAGACAATAAAGTGTGGGAAAATAGTGAAAAATACTAAAACTAAAGATAAGTATAGATTGTGTTTAAAAAATAATTTAAATCTTAAGTTTATTATCCCTGATTTTAAAGAGGATATTTATTTTAATAGATTTAGTGAAATAGAACAATTTGTAACTCAAAATAAAGATGATAAAAAATATTATCTAAATATATTTGAAAGAAAAGAGAAGTATTACTCAAATTCATACTTCAAAGTGCAACATTATTTTAGGTGCTAGTTTCTAGGTTATAGTGGAAAGGTTAAAGGTGCTAAAGCTTATAAATTGAAGGGTAGTTTAGTCTGTCTTTTTTTCAGGCTTATAAAGATTTTTTTATCAATAGAATACATCATAGCAGTTATAGTGAAAAAATAGATACTAATAAATGAGATCCAGTAAATGTTAAATGGTAGTACTATAAATAAAATAATAAAGTAAACTCCATACTTTGAGATTGATAATTTTAAGTATCTTAGTGGTAACGGAAATTTATTTAAACTTTCCAAATAATCAATATCTAACATATTCTATAAAGTATTTTTTCAACTTTTACCATACTATAATTCCTTGAGATTTAATAGTCATCCTGCACTTGCACCCATAAGTTGAAGTGTTTTAGCTATAGCAAAAGTAGCACCTGCTCCAACAGCTACACCATAAAATGCTAACTTCCAACCATCATAGACAGTCTTTTTCATATCTAATTCTATTCTTTGCATAT
>JAYEKV010000072.1:0-1653 GCA_034716855.1 Campylobacterota bacterium
CAGCTATGACTGTTATGATCTGACCTTTTATCAAGGAGCTTTTATCGTGTAAAAGAAGATCGAAAAGATATTTTAGTGTTATTTTTTCTTTGATGGTATATCCTGTTTTTGAAATTATACAATAATTTACAAAAATGTGACTAAATGAAAAGTTTGGGTGCATAACCTAATACTTTCTCTTATAGTTTAATAAGTAATAATCAAATAAAATTGTTAAAAATAAAATAGATGAGTATGTACTAGTATCAAATGAGATATGGAAGTATAAGTATCAAGATTAAATAGAAAGGAAGTCCTTATTTTTTAAGGGCTTTTATACAGCACTTTACAGAATGTTTTTTTCCTATTTTTTTATTAGCTATAGCTAACATGAATTCTTCTTTTTCCTTTTGAGTTATAGAGTCACTGACTTGTGAGCGATTCATATTTAAAAACATCTCAAAAGCTGAAAGAGCTACACGCTTATTTCCATCAGGAAAAGCTTGTGATGATTGTATACTTCTTAAAATATGTATGGCTTTATCACAAACAGTAGGGTAAAACTCAGTATTACCAAAACCATGATCTATACCTTCAAGTGCAGAAAGTATAAGGTGTTCTTTTTCTTTTGGAAGTTCTGAATATTTCTGACCCTCATCTTGTATCAAAGAATAATGAATAGACTTTATTTGATCAAGAGTTGGTCTTTTGAATATTTTTTTCTTATGCAAGAGCTTTTAAAACCTCTTGATTCTTAGGAATAAAATCAGCCATAAACATATAGACTTCATCCGCTTCAATGGATTTTTGCTTATATTGTAGTGTAAATTTATGCACATTCTCAAAAATACTCGCTATCTCATACATCTTTTTTGATAAAGATTCATATTTGTTGTATATTTTTGCTTCTTTTTTAAATTCAGTAGACAACTCTTGAGTCATAGATAGTATGTAGTTAACTAGAGATAAGACTTCTCCTGATTCTTGTATAATCCATCTGTCAAAATTTTTTTTAAGTACTTCTTGATTTCTTTTTTCATATTCTTTCATTGTTGACACATGAGATACAAGTTTATTATTTAATTCTTCTTTATCTTCAGGAGATATGTAAAAAAACTGATTAGTATCAACTTTTTCTGATACAGTTTTATTGTTGTTATCCACAATTAAACTTTTATAGTCACTGATTGATATATCTGCAGTATTAAAATTCATTGTAGCAATAGTAGCTATTCCAAGTTCTTTTAGCATTTTTACCTCCTCTTATAATATATTCCTTACCCATTATATCATATTTTTCTAAATCTGTTACAATTTTACCACAAAAATTAAAAAAGCTGTAAACACTGGCTCAAACACTAGTTAAAAGATATGAAGATATCTTAAGCAAGATTGACAAAGCGATAAATACGGTACTTTCTTTAGGTGTTTGTTGCTAATTTTGAAATTATACAATAATTAGATAAAATACGATTCATATGAGAAATGAAGAAAAACAAAACAACAATAGAGACTTTTGTTACAGCTGTTATAGACCTAAAAGCAGCTGTATGTGTGAATATACAAAACCAATAGCTACAAATACAAAATTTATCATCTTGATGCACCCTAAAGAGTTCAGAAAAACTAAAAACGGTACAGGGCATTTTACACATTTGAATCTATCAAATTCGG
>JAYEKV010000073.1:0-23515 GCA_034716855.1 Campylobacterota bacterium
TTAAACCATATATTACTCTCTAAAAAAGTAGTGGCATCTTCTTTAGATATTAAACTTTGTGAGTGTCTTTGCAGTACTTTCCAACCACTGTTAAAAGTAGTTGAGAAGTTTTGGCTTGATCTATTTGTAAGTTCTTGTATTATTGAGTTCTTTGAATTTGATGTCAGCCAATAGTTTATATTTTTAAATATGTTTAAAATACCCATTTGCAGTAAAACAGTATCTGTTGGTCTGCTAGTATCATATCCATCACGAAGATTAAATCTAATTACAGCATCTTTGATAGCTTCATTTAAATAATCAGTAGGTTCACTATCCTCTATGTAGTGATCAGCAAAGAAGCTGTTTTTATCCTCTTCCTCTTCAAACTCTGTTAATACTTCAACTATATCCAGCCATAAACTGCCATACGACAGTTCAGACCTTAATGTAGTTGTAAAGCTAAGGAACAGCAATCCTAAAGCTTCTTTTGGAGTTACTTCCAGTTTTTTTATCTTTCTAAAATCTATATCTTCTATTGTATTTGGTGTAAAATCTATCTTGAATAATAACTCTTGTATTTGGTTCTTTATATCTGCTATATCCAGCTCAACTATTGATCTTTTTTCTTTTGTTAAATTCTCTATTCTTTTTATAATCTCAATGATAATTTCTTGAAACATTCTTACCCTTATTTTGGTGTCAATTTTTTTGGACACGGATTTTATCCACAATTAGCTTCAGATAAACATTAAAATGTAAGAAAATTGTAATTAATTTGTAATTTAAATATACCACTTATAATATAAAGTAATTTAACAATAAAGATAAAACCTGTATATATCTTACCCTTTTAGATATTAAGTGATAACTTGATATACTCACGATTATATAACACACCAATAAGGAAATAAAATGATTAAACATATTGTATTTTTTAAATTACCACAAGGATTTGAACAAAAAGATCTTTTAGTAGAAAAACTAAATGGTTTAAAAGATCAAATTGACTTTATCAGAGGATTAGAGGTTGGTATTAATTTTATGGATAGTGAAAGAGCTTTTGATCTTTCTTTAACTGTTGTTTTAGATAGTAAAGAGACGCTATCAACTTATGCAACTCATCCAAACCATTTACCAGTAGTTGATTTTATAAAATCAAATGGTATTGAAACAAAAGTTGTTGATTATGAGATGGAAACAAAAACAACCAAAGGTGAGTTTGGAAACGCAAACATAATTAAAAAAGCAAACCAATACTTTGACGGACAGGTTACAAGTAGAACAGTTATAGAAGCGGACGGTTCTAAAAAGACGCTTGGTATCATGATGCCTGGAACTTATACCTTTGGTACAGATGATGCAGAGCATATGGAGATTTTAGCTGGTCATGTTGAAGTTGAGTTCCCTGATGACAGTAACAAAGAGACTATCAAAGGCGGTGAGTACTTTGAAGTACCTGCGAACAGCTCTTTTGATATAAAAGTAATTGAAGTTACTGATTACTGTTGTACTTATATTAAATAGGCAGCTGGATTTATGGAAGAAAATAAAGAAAACAAACAAGAAGTTCCAAAACACAAAGGTAAAATAGAAGCTTTGGATCATCTCTCTCTTGGTATCTCAATTGCTGTAGCTATTGCACTTGGTGTTGGTCTTGGACTTCTTTTAAAAAGTTGGACAGGTTACACTTGGACATTATGGCTTGGTGTATTTTACGGTGTGGCTGCTGCTGTTTTAAATGTAAAAAAAGCTTATACAAAAGCTAAAAAAGATCTTGATAAGCTTGCTGATGATCCAAAATATGCACACTTAAAAGAGCAGGGTTTTAGTGACAAAGATGATAACTAAAGCTTTAAAAGTATTATTTGCAGTTGATGCAGGTGTTATTGCGTTTTGCTTGCTTGCAGGAGAAACGACATGGCTTTTAAATACTCAGATAGCATTTTTCAGCTCACTTATGGTGACACTTGGCTCATATATGGGTTACAAAAAGAATATCTCTTCTAGAGTTGAAAACCATAGTTCTTATGATGATGGCTATGATGAGCTGGATCAGATGGATGATAAATATGATTTGTACTCTCCGGATGTACCTGAAGATCAGGTTGAAAAAGAGATGACAAAAGAACAGATCAAAGAGGAGATAGACAAATCTAAAAAGTCTTTGAAAAAAAATTATATCAAGAATTTTGCAGGTGGTTTCAGCGGTATGGCATCACTATACAGACTTGCAGGATATATTGGTCTTATTATAGGATTCTTTTACCTTAATAACAATGATTATTTACATATATTATCTTATATTTTTGGTTTTATTATTGTTCCTATATGTGCTTTGATACTGCAGTTTACCCTTAAAAGTGAAACTTTGAAAAAATAAGTTTCGTTTGAAAAACAGGAGGTTGGTTTGAATTATCATACTAAGACTATTGATACGATTCTTGATCATCTTGAGACAACCAAGAATGGACTTTGTGCATTGGAAACTAAAAAGCGCATTAGTCATTTTGGAAAAAATATACTTCCAAGTGAATCCAAAAAAACAGTTTTAAACATTTTTCTGGAACAGTTTAAAAGCCCTGTAATATATATACTTCTTATAGCTGCAGCAGTTTCTTTCTCAATTAAAGAGTTTACAGATGCTTTTTTTATAATAGTTATCCTTATTATAAATTCAGTTATAGGTACTTATCAGGAGTATACGGCAGGGCAAAAAGCAGACAGCTTAAAACAATCTGTAAAAACATATGTTAATACTATAAGAGACGGTAATGTTTTACCAATAGACAGTGAACTTATTACAATAGGGGACATAGTTTTCTTTGAAACAGGATCAAAAGTACCCGCAGACTGCCGTTTAATATACTCAAATCAATTAAGTGTTGATGAATCGTTACTTACTGGTGAATCGGTAAATGTTAATAAAAATCATGATTTTATCACAGATGATGACAATTTAATCGTAGCAGATAGATTAAATATGCTTCATGCTGGCTCTTTTATTACAAAGGGCAGGGCACAGGCAGTTGTTACATCTATTGCTCAAGATACGCAAGTAGGTAAAATAGCATCCTTATTGGCACAGTCTTACAACCCAAAAACTCCTTTAATAAAAAGAATGGAAGGTTTTTCTATAAATATTGCTAAAATTATAGGTTTTGTAATAATATTATTTGTGTTGCTTGGGGTATATTATCAGTTTAGCTTAAAAGAGATTTTTTTTGTAAGTGTTGCACTTGCAGTATCTTCAATTCCTGAAGGCCTGCCTGTTGCAATTACAATAGCTTTAAGTGCTGCAAGTATCATTATGAGCAAGAGAAATGTTATAGTGCGTAAACTTGCCGCTATAGAGGGGCTTGGGTCATGTACCTTTATAGCCAGCGACAAAACGGGAACTTTGACAAAAAATATTTTAACTGTTGATTGTATTGTTACTATGGATAATAACTTTAAAACACACTCACAGGTCGATCAAAAGATACTGGATGGTTTTATATTGTGCAATGAAGCATCAATTAAACAAAAAGATAACAGCATAGAGTTTTTGGGAGATCAAGTAGATATAGCTTTTGCACAGTATGCCATAAAAGCAGATAAAAATTATATAGATAAAAAGAAAAATTCAATAGTGAATGAAACTATACCATATGAATCTCAAAGGGCATTTTGTGCTACATCCCATAAAATTAATGGTCAAAATATTCAATATATAAAAGGATCTGCTGAAACTATTATAAAATTTTGCAATTTAAGTGATTGTCAAAAACAATTTATATTGGAACAAAACTCAAAACTTGCAGGTAACGGTTTTAAGAATATTGCAATTGCATACAAAAAATCAGATGAGAAAAATATTGTTTTGGAGCAGTTTGAATATCTAGGGACAGCAACTTTGATTGATCCTATAAGGGATGATACAAAGGATTCAATTAAGCTGGCACAGCAAGCAGGTATAGAGGTCTCAATAGTAACAGGAGATCATCCAAATACAGCTTACTATATAGCAAAAGAGCTTGATATTGCCGTGGATAAAGATGAAGTTATAAATGGTGAAGAGATAGAACAATGGATAAAAAACGGTGAAGATGAAAAACAAATAGAGCATAAGAGAGTATTTGCAAGAGTTTCACCTGAGCATAAACAAAAAATAGTCACAGCTTTTCAAAGGCTTGGTCACTTTGTTGCCGTTACCGGTGATGGTGTGAATGATGCACCAGCCTTAAAATATGCTGATATTGGGATATCTATGGGTAAATCAGGTACTGATGTAGCAAGACAGTCAAGTGATATGATACTTACAGATGATGCATTTAGCTCAATAGTAAACGGAATAAAAGAGGGAAGGGTAGCATATGACAATATAAGAAGTGTTATACATCTTCTTATCTCAACAGGATTTGCAGAGATAGTACTTATTATCTTATCTGTGTTGTTTCATCTTCCTATTGCCCTTCTGCCTGTACAATTACTGTGGCTAAACCTTGTAACAAATGGAATTCAGCATGTGGCTTTAAGTCTTGGAAAAGAAGAAGATGATGTTTTAAAAAGAGCACCAAGAGAACCACAAGAGCCTATATTTAATAAAGTGATGATCAGTAGAGTTGTAACTAGTGGACTGTATATGGGGATAACTGCTTTCTTGGTATTTTATATTCTTATAAACAGTGGTTACAATGAAGATAGTGCGAGAAATATTACATTACTGCTTATGGTGTTGTTTGAAAATGTACATGTATTTAATTCAAAAAGTGAAAAGGTCTCTATTTTTAAAATAGATCACTTAAAGAATAAATTTTTATTGATCTCCGTAATTGCTGCACAGCTTATACATATAGCTTCTATGTATATACCGTTTATGCAGACAATTTTGGGTACACAGCCTGTTTCTATAACTGTATGGCTTATGCTGCTTATAATTGCATTATTATTAATAGTAGTTATGGAGATTGAAAAGATTATCTTTAAAGGTTTAAGATGAGTGATAAAAAAAACATATACCTATTGAGTGATAAAAAAATATCAGGAGTAAATAGTCTGCCAATAATAAATATAGATTATATAAAGTCAGTAACAAATATAAAAGATTATGATGCTTTGATATTTACTTCTAAGAACGGTGTGAAGGGTATAGATAAGTTTAATGTAGATTGGAAAAATATACCCTCTTATATTATTGGTGAACAAACTGCAAAAGTTGTTAATAGCTTAGATGGTAATATTGAGTATATAGGGAAAAATAGCCATGGAAATGAGTTCTCTTATGAACTTACAGATAAATTAAAAGGTAAGAAAGTATTATATATAAGAGGTGAAAAAGTTGCTTCAAATTTATTTGATATATTAATAGAAAATAATATTACTTGCGAAGAACTCGTAGTATATAAAACAAAATGTAAACAATATAAAGATGTAGATTTACCAAAAGGTTCTATTATTATATTCTCTTCCCCTTCAACAATAAACTGCTTTTTTAAGAATAATCTATGGGATGATACTTTTAAAGCTGTGGTTATAGGTAAAACAACAGCAAGATCACTTCCAAAGGGGATAACATATTTTATATCATCTAATACCTCACTAGAATCTTGCATAGAAAAGGCACGGGAACTGTAAATAACCCATAAAAGCCTAATATTTTAAGGTTTATATGATAAAATAATTTTATATAGTTAAAAATAACAAAGGTATTTAGCATGTTCAAATCACTGATTCATTCAAGGCATCCATCAATAGAAAGATTTTTAGAGATATTAAATGCCCAAAAGTTTGATCAACATTTAGCAGAAAAAATGCTTCCTAAAATAAATAAGAACTATCGTTTTGACGATGGTGATACACTGCTTGATGTATGTCTTAGAAATAACAGATTTAAAGCTGCAAGCTGGCTTGTTCAGCAAGGCATACAGATCACAACAAAAAACAAAACAAATATATCAACAGTAAGACTTGCCATAGAAAAAGGTGATATCGTAGTTGTTGATAATATTGTAAAACATGCTGAGTTTAATATAAATCAAGTTGACAGTAACGGTAGGTCTCTTTTGCAAGATGCGGTGATCTTGGGATATGATAAAATATCACAGATACTTATAAATGAAAAAATAGATGTTAACTTAAAAGACAGTTTCAATAGAAATGTTATATTTGATGCGATCAATTATGGAAGTGTTGATATTGTTGATCTTGTACTAAGTGTTGATGGAATTGAATTAAATAATATTGATGCAACAGGTAAAACAGTACTACATCAAAAGCCTGTACTTGATAATGATGAATTAGCCATAAAACTTTTAGAAAAAGGTGCAAATCCAAGTATATTTAACAATGACGGCTATAGCTTCCTTACATATACGGCTCTTAGAGGTAAAGAGGGGCAGGAGATACTTGACACTGCCATTAAGTACGGATGCAATCTAAATATAAAAAACTCAGATCAAAGTACTGTGCTTATGGAGGTTTTACAATCTTTTTCAAAAATAGACAATACTGAAATTGAAAAAAGAAAAGAGCTTAAGGATGTGGCATCAACATTGATAAAAGGTGGATCTGAACTAAATGATGTAAATCAAAACGGTGAAACGATGCTGTTTACTATGATAAGAAAAGGTGACAGAGATGGCTGTTCTTTTTTACTAGATAACAAAATAGATCCAAATCTACAAAATAACAACAAAGATACCCCTTTACATATTGCTGTTTTAAAAGGCTCTTCTTATCTTGATATGATTCATCTTCTTATACAATACGGGGCTGATCCTACTATAGGAAATAAATATCATCACACTATACCTGAAGTTTTAAATGAGATTATCTTACAACTTTACAATCTAAAACAAATATCACACAGAGAATATCTAGCTTCGATATCTGTAAACGGTCAATATATGGTTGTATTGAAAAATATTATCAAATTAAAACAATACAATTTTTCATATTTAGATACACATGGCTATCCTTTATTCTTTATCCCTTTTTTATATGGAGATATAAAAACAACGCAGCTTTATTTTGCAAACGGTTTTGATATAAATCAGAAAAATAATGAGGGGTATAATTTGTTTTATGCCTATGTTTTAAAATGTTTTGAAAAAGGTGAATACTTTAAAGAGTTTAGGGACAATCTTGTGTTTTTATTGGTTAATGAGGCAGATATTCGTATAAAAAATAAAGAGGATCAGGGAATATCATCAAGAGTTGCATTGATAGAGAACTGTAATTTAAAACTTTTTAGAAAACTTGTAGAGATAACAAAGCAGGACTATAAAGCTGTAGATAAAAAAGGTAGAACTATTATTCATAACAGTGTATTTTCTAATAATATCGAGTTACTAAAGCTTGTGTATGGAGTAGAGCAGAATATTCAAAATATTTGTGACAATCACAATTTACTTCCAATTACATATGCAGCATTGTTTGGTTATCAGGATATTGTTATTGAACTTTTAAGAAGAGATGCTGTTATAACAAGCGGTAAGCCTATATCAAAAGATATAAAAGAGAAATTTAAACCATTCTTGAAAAATATTGATGATCTTACTTTAAATATTGATGATACTATTATGCTGAGAAAGCTAACTATTTTAAAAGATCAAATATTATTGGATTTTACTTGATTTAAATAACAAGATAGATATAATAATATAATTTTTACAAGGATTATATTATGAAAAATTCAAAAATATCTATGAAGTTTCTTAAAATTATAATATATATAACTATATTAACTCTTTTGGTTTCAATGTTCATATCATACTTTATTCTAAAAGACATACAAACAGATACACAAACAATGGTAAAAAATAATATCGGTATAAAGATACAAAATAAGATAAACAACAGTCTTCAACTCGGTATAACAAATGCAATAGCTTTGTCGGAAAATAGCCAGTTAAAACAAGCTTTGGTAGATAAAGATAAACAAAAAGCATATGACCTATTGAATAAACTATCAAAAATATATATAAAATCATCTGATTATAATAAGCCAAAAGTACATATACATACAAGTGATATTCGATCTTTTTTAAGATCATGGGATCGTGATCATAATGGTGACAATCTAAAAGAGTTCAGACATACAATAAATAAAGTGAAACAAACTAAGAAACCTGTGCTTGGTATAGAAGTGGGTTGGGCGGATCTTGTAATAAGAGGTATTGTTCCTCTAATGGATAAAGATAAGTATATAGGCTCATTAGAGTTTATTCAAGACTTTTCATCTATACAAAAGTCACTGGAAAAAGAAAACAAACATCTATTGTCATTAATAGATATAAAACTTTTAAAAAACATACCAAGTGCAGGATCTACAGTAGATAATTTTGCTTTATTACAAAAAGAATATGATACTGAGTCTTTTTCAATATTGAAAAATCTGAATTTTAATGAGCTTATCAATAGTGGATATATTAAAGAAAAAGGTAAATTTTTCTCTATAAAACAGATAAAAGGCTTCAATAATTCCTTTATCGGGTACTATGTGATAGTACAAGATGCAAAAAATATTCAAAATATAATCTCTAAATTTCAAGAGATAGCATTTTTATTTATAGGTCTGATGATATTTATGACAATTGTTATGATATTGATATTAAATAATGTTGTTAAAAAGCTTATTACAGATAAGCTTACTAAAGTAAGCAGTGGACTTATAAGCTTTTTTGATTATTTAAATAAAAAAACAGACACTGTAGAAAAAATAGAAGTTGTTTCTCATGATGAGATAGGACAGATGGCTGTACAGATAAATGAAAATATAGATTATATTAAAACACTAATTGAAAAAGAAAATCAAGAAAAATGGATAAAAGAGGGCTTGAGCAGATTAAATAAACACCTTTCATCACTATTGGATAAAGTTGAGATAAGTAATGGTTCCGTAAGTTTCTTGTGTGAGTATTTAAGTGCAGGAGTAGGAGCTTTTTATCTATTTGAAGATGAACAGGAGAAATTAAAACTTGAAGGAAGCTATGCTTTTGTGAATCGTAATAGTTTATCTAATATATTTGAATTAGGAGAAGGTACTGTTGGTCAGGTTGCTTTGCAGAAAACTCCTATATTACTTCAAAATATAGAGAGATCAAATGTTCATATAATAACAGGAACTACGGATGAACCACCTATTAATACATATACATATCCGTTGATATATCAAGAAGAATTATACGGTGTAATAGAGATAGGTTCAACTAAACTTTTTACGCAAAGTGATCTTCAATTTATAGAGTTGTCTTCAGAGATAATCGCTACGGCAATATTTTCTGCAATTAAAAATGAAAAAGTTAAAGAGTTGTTAAAAGAAACTGAGATATTTAATGACAAGCTAAAGAAAGAAAAAAAGATCACAGAAAAAAGTAACAAAGAGCTTCAAAAACAGCAAATAAAGCTAGAAGAAGCAAACTCACAAATGCAGGAGCAACAAGCAGAACTTGAAGAGGCAAACTCACAAATGCAAGAGCAGCAGGCACAGCTAGAAGAAGCAAATGCACAAATGGAAGAACAGCAAGTACAGCTAAGATCTTCTCAAAAAGAGTTAACGAAGCAAAATAAAATCTTGGAAAATTCAAAAAATGAACTAAATGATAAAGCAGATGCTTTAGAGGAGTCAAACAAATACAAAAGTGAGTTCCTTGCAAATATGAGCCATGAGTTAAGAACACCTTTAAATTCTATAATATTACTCTCTAGTATGTTAAAAGAAAATAAGTTTGATAACTTAAAAGATGAAGATATTAAAAAAGCAAATATCATAAATAACTCAGGTCATGAACTTCTAAGACTTATAAATGATGTGCTTGATCTATCTAAAATAGAAGCTGGAAAAATGGAATTGAATGTTGATGATTTTAATTCAAATGATTTTGCAAATGAGATAAAAGATATGTTTGAAATTTCAATATCCAACAAAGGTTTAGAGTTTATTGTAGAAGATAGATATAACAATATTATAAAAAATGACAGAGATAAGCTTTCTCAGATAGTAAGAAATTTTATATCAAACTCTCTAAAATTTACAAAAGAAGGATTTATAAAGTTTGTTATAGATACAGACAACGATAATAAAATAAAAGTATATGTACAAGATACAGGTATTGGAATAGATCAAAAAAAACTATCTGTTATTTTTGATGCTTTTACACAAGCGGATGGAAGTACCAGTAGAAAGTACGGTGGTACCGGTCTTGGTCTGTCTATAACTAAACAATTCTCCAACTTAATGGGTGGAGATGTATCTGTTGAGTCAAAAGAGGGGGAAGGAAGTATATTTACTATCGTATTTCCTAGCATTAATCAAGACAATGAAATAGATTATTCGCAACAAGAACAGATCGTATCTAATATAGATGACGATAGAGAAAAAATAGTAGAATCTTCAAAACCGTTTTTGGTTATAGAGGATAATGAAACATTTGCCTCTATCTTAAAAGAGAGTATAAATGAAAAGGGTGATCTTGCTATCATTGAGACAACGGGAAGAGGTGGATTAAGATCTGCTAAAGAGTTTCATCACATTCAGGGGATATTGTTAGATCTTGGTTTGCCTGATATAGATGGGATAGAGGTCCTTAAAGAATTAAAATCAGACATTCATACAAAGTCTATACCTGTATATATAATTTCAGGAAAGCAAGCAACTAATAGAATTGACTTTAAAGAAGCTGTAGGGTATAAACAAAAACCGTTAAGCAATGATGATTTCATATCAGTGTTTAAAGAACTTGAAGAGTATCATAATAAACAGATGAAAAACCTTCTTATAGTTGAAGAAAATAAACAGCAAAGAGAGTCTATGATAGCCTATTTGGCTATGGACTCGGTTAATATTATAGAAACAGGCAATATGAAAGAAGCCATAAAATCTATAAATGAAAATGAGATTGATGCTATAGTAGTGGATCCTGCTATGGAAAATAAAAGTACACTTGAAGTATGTGAATATATAAAAAATAATAATTTAGATATACCAGTTATAGTTTATACTACGACAGAACTTACAAAAGAGCAAGAAGATAAGATCAAACAATATACTACATCTATAGTAGTTAAATCAGATAAGTCAAATGATGTATTAAAAAAAGAAGTTGAAGGTTTTTTACATAGAGTAAAGAATAATAACAAAAATAAATCTATAGCCACATCAGCATTTGATCTAAAAGATAAAAAGATACTTGTTGCCGATGATGATATGAGAAATACTTTTATACTTGTTGAGCTTTTAGAAGATAAAAATGCACAAGTGATCACCGCTTCAAACGGTAAGGAAGCCTTAGAACAGCTTAATAAAAATACGGATGTAGATCTTATTCTTATGGATATAATGATGCCTGTGATGGATGGGTACGAGGCGATTGAAATAATTAAAAAAGACAATCACTTAAAAGATATACCTATAATTGCACTAACGGCAAAAGCTATGCAGCAGGATAAGCACAAATGTTTAGAGATTGGTGCTGATGATTTTTTAACAAAACCACTTAATATAGATACATTTACAGGTGTTATTTCTTCTTGGATAAATTAAAAAATGATAAAGACAATAGAGACTAAGCAAAAACTAAAAGTTCTTATTCAGGAGTTTATCTCCAAAGATGAACAACAGCAACTTATAGAGATAATTAAAAACAGCAAAAAGAATCTGGATATCTCTTTTGTTGATATTGAGAATATATCATCAAGTATTATTTTACAATTGCAAAAACAAAAGAGTAATATCTCCCTACATACAAATACAAAAACATTGTGGATATATCTAAAAAGATTTTCTTTTGATATATCAATGGACTATGAAACTAATCAGTTTAATACTCAAAGTATAGTGCCAAAAGCAATAGGAATAGGTGGCAGTGCAGGCTCCTTGCAAACTATGGAAAAGATAATAAGATCAATACCTTATTCAGATTTGTCTATATTTATTGTTATGCATATCTTGCCTGATGAAAAAAGCAGACTAGTAAATATATTTCAAAATTCAACTAACTATATTGTTAAAGAACCATTTGACGGTGAAATGATACAAAAAGGTCATATATATATCGCAAAACCTGATAAACATTTAAGTGTAAAGGATGGTCATATCTATAATCTTGATACTATAAAGGTGAAGTATTGTAGACCTTCTGTTGATGTATTATTTCAAAGTTTGGCACAAGAGTATAAAGACTCATTGATTACTGTAATAACTTGTGGGTATTTGGATGACGGAAGTGATTCTTTGGAGTTTGTCAAAGATAATGGAGGTATATCTTTGGTTCAAAATCCAAATGAATGTGAAGCAAATGAGATGCCTCTTAATGCAATAATTACAAAAAACTGTGATCATATTATGGATACTGAACATATCAGTGAATTTATAATTGAAAAATTAAATTTTGTATTAAAGCTTGAGGATAGAATAAGCAGTTTTTTAATGAAGATAAAGAAAGTATATAACTACGACTTTAGTAACTATGAAAAGAACTCTATAATAAGGCGTATAGAGCTTTTACGGCAAGAGCTTAACATAGAAACTTTTTCTAATTTTGAGAATCTTATTTTGAATGATACATTTATGTTTGAACAGTTATTTAAGAAAATATCCATAAATGTTAGTGAATTTTTTAGAGATACTGATATGTTTGAAAGTTTGATACAAGATATTTTTCCAATATTATCTAAGAAAAAACATATTAGGATTTGGTGTACTGCATGCTCAAAAGGGCAAGAGGCATACTCTATAGCAATATTGCTTGATAAGTTAGGACTTTTAGGAAAAAGTATAATTTATGCAACTGATATAAATGGTCTTATTATTGATCAGGGGAAAAATGCTTTATTTAGTTTAAGTGAATATGAAACAGCTAAAAATAATTACAGCTCTTTAGGCAATAAAGAAGATCTGGATGAGTACTTTATAGATCATGATGACTTTATGGAGATAAATAAAAAAATAAAAGATAAAGTACATTTTTTTCAGCACAATTTGGTTGTTGACGGTGAAATAAATGAGTTTCAATTAGTTTTTTGTAGAAATGTGCTAATCTATTTTAATGAAAATTTACAAAAAAGAGTTTTTGAACTGATTGATAGCTCTTTAAGTGATGACGGTTTTATGGTGTTGGGTAATTCAGAGCATACAAATAGTAAGAATTTTAAGACTCTAAAAACTATAGGTAGTAGTAAAATATACAAAAAATCAGGTGAAAAGTGATGGAAGCAGCAATATTAATAGTAGATGATAATCAATCAAATCTAGATACACTAAAATTTTTAATTGATGACATTAAATTTGATCATGATGTACAAGTTACCGTATATGAATCCTCAAATGGGAATGATGCATTGTCCCTAGCTTTAAAAAGGGATTATGCACTTATAATATTAGATATACAGATGCCTGATATGGACGGTTTTGAAGTTGCAAAATATCTAAAGAAGACTTCAAAAACTAAAAATATCCCAATAGCTTTCTTAACAGCAGCATTTAAATCAGAAGATATGAGAAAATATGGACTTCATCTTGGTGCTGTTGATTATTTTTTAAAGCCTATAGATCCTTTGATACTGATTCCTAAGATTCAATTGTATGTTGACTTTTATGTAATCACTAAAGAGCTAAAAAATAATAATATAATTCTAGAAGAAAAGATTAAAGAAGCAGTAGAAAAAAACAGAGAGATGGAAAATAAGCTTTTTCAATCAGAAAAATTATCAGCAATGGGTGAGATGATTGGTAATATAGCTCATCAGTGGAGACAGCCCTTATCGGTTATATCCACATCTGCAACAGGCGTAAAGGTACAAAAAGAGTACGGTATGCTTACTGACGAACTGCTAAATGAGTCTATGGATACTATATCAAAAACTACACAATACCTTTCAAATACTATTGATGATTTTAAAAATTTTGTAAAAGGTGATTCTGGTTCAAAAGTACAATTTAACCTAAGTGAAGATATAAAAAGATGTTTAGAGATTGAACATGCTGTTTTAAAGCGTTATAATATAGAAGTGATACTCAATCTAGATGATTCAATTTTTATTGAGGGTTTTCCTAATTCTCTTATACAAGTATTTATCAATATTATAAATAATTCCAAAGATGTTATGGTAGAGAAAACAGAAGAGTCAGTGAGGTTTATTTTTATAACCACAAAGCAGAGTGATAATAATATATTCATATCAATTAATGATAACGGTGGTGGAATTGATGATGATATAAAAGAGAAAATATTTGAACCTTATTTTACAACAAAACATCAAAGTCAGGGTACTGGGCTTGGACTTCATATGTCATTTCAGATAATAAAGGATGCCATGTCTGGTACAATAGATGTGGATAATGAAGAGTATACTTACAATAATAAACAATGTAAAGGTGCATTGTTTACAATAAAGTTACCAAAAAAGAACAAAGAATAGAAATATGAAAGAAAAAATAGTATTATCATTGACCCTTATATCTATATCCGTATCAGCAGTAGAAATATCAAAATCAAAAACATTTACAGATAAAATAACACCTACGGTTCAGTCATCATCATTTAGTTTACAACACAGATCACACAATGACAGAGCAATAGAGCAAATATTTAAAAAAGCTATCAATATTGTAAAAAGAGGTAATATATGTGAAGGAGGGCAGTATAGAATCTTTCCTGTATATAAATATATTAATAACCAAAGGGTTGATGATGGATATAATTCATATATAAACTTCAATTGTGAATTTAAAGATATAAAAGAATACGAAAAAGTTATTTCAAATATAAAGACCTTAAATACAAAAATAACACAAGATAAAATAAGCTACATAACAACAGTTATACAAATAGATTCTATGAACAAGCAACTTGAACAAAAAGCATATGATTATTCTAAAAGTTACAAGGAGTATTTGTCTTCTTTGTTTGGGAACTGTAAGACTCAAAAGATCTCTTTTGTTAATCAGCACAATAAAGTACCATATCCTTTAAGGTCATTAGCCTCAGCAAAAAGTAATGAAGCGATAGTTACTTCTCCTATAAAAGATGATATTGATTATAGTTTAAATGTAAATTATACTTTTAAATGTATAGACTGATTGAAAGAGAATAGGGGGAAGGGATATTCTTAAAAACATTAGTTTTACAATAAATCACTAATTTCTTTTAAATTTCTAATTCTTGTGACGCAAACTGTGACGCAAAGTTGTTATTATTATCTCAAAAGGAGTAAAAATGAAAATTTTACTAGTTGAAGATGATGAACAACTAAACAATTTTATAACAGATACATTTAGAAAAATTGGTTATAGTATAGATACATGTAGGGGACAGAGTAATAAAAAAATATTAAAGGGTATAGAGAATCGCTATGATCTATTTATTGTTGATGTAAATTTACCGGATATTAACGGACTTGAAATTATAAAAAAAATCAAAACTAATCATAAAAAAGCAAAGATATTTATAATAAGCGGTGAAGATAATATTAATACCATATTAAAAGCATATGAATTAGGTTGTGATGATTATATTAAGAAGCCATTTGACCTAAGGGAGCTTATTGTAAAGGTAAATAATCTTTTTAAGGAAAAACTTCAAACACAAATAAATATCACTGATAAATGTCACTATTGCAAAAAATTAAATTTGTTATATCATAATGATGAAATTATAATATTTACAAAAAAAGAGGCAGTACTGTTTGAGGTACTTATAAACAATGTTGGTAATATGGTAAACAATACAATTATTGAAACTGAAGTATGGGGAGTAAATACTAAAGGACACTTGCGACAGCTAGTCTCAAAACTAAAAAAAACTTTACCTTGTAAAGATATTATACATAATCATTCAAATTTAGGATATGGTATAATCCCTACAGAATAGAACTCTTTCTAATAAATTGTAAAGAATTTATATTATGTTAACCAAGTGATATATTAAAAATAGAATAGTGTTAAACTATTCTATTCTAAGCAAGGATATCAATGATGGTGTCAGCCGTTTCGTTTTGCGTTTTTATAGCAACGGTATTGGCACCAACTGCATGGTATGATAAAATTTGGTTATTTACTTCTTTTGTCATATCAGTATTGCTATAAATATTGTCATTTGGTATTTTTGTATCTACTGCTTTTACGGAGTCATTATTTTGACCAATAATATTAGTGTTAACTCTTTCAAACTCTTTGGTATTACTATTTGCTATATTATGCGCACTAGAGTTTAAAAGTGACTGATGTGCGTTAATTGATGAAAGATTACTGTTAATATTCATACCCAATTCCTATTATTAAGATAGTAATGCAACTGTTCTTTGCTGTACCGCATTAGCTTGACTTTGCACTAAATAGCCAAGTTGAGACTGAAGATCTGTTTTGCTAAACTCTGTTACCATTTTTGAAATATCAGCATCTGCAATCTCTGATTGAGCATTTGCAAGATTTGTTTGTGCTGACATATAATTTCTTGCCATAGATTCTAAAGAATTTGATGCTGATCCATAATCTGATGCAAATGAAGCTAATTGACCTATACCTTCATCTACTGTATCTAATAAAGAATCCATAGAAGATGGATTGGATACGAAGTCACCCATAAAACTCTTTAGTTTATCACTTATAGATGTTGTATCTGACTTTTGTAGCTCAACAATAGAATCCTCTGCTACTATTGACAAGTCGTCAGATGAATCACCGTTTGTTTTAAGTAAAGATTCACCATTATAATTTGTTTGATCTGCAATTTGTTCATATTGGTCAATATATTTATTTATCTGTTCAGCTATAGCTTCCCTACCCTCAGTACTTGTAGTGCCATTCATAGCTTTCAAAGTTTCTGTTTTTATGTTTTCAAGTAAAGTCTTTTGTTCAGAAATTGAATCTTGTGCTATGTTACTCATAGCAATTCCACTACTAAAGTTATCTATAGACTGAGCCATAGAACTTTTCTGAACACCAAGCTTATCTGCAATGGCCAATCCTGAAGCATCATCAGAAGCTTTATTAATTGCTAAGCCACTAGATAATTTCTCTAAAGTACTGTTTGTCGTGTTGTTTATATTATTGATATAATTCATATTGTTGTCTATAGTCATAATTTACTCCTTTTTAAAGAGTCGAACTATAATTTAGTCAGTTGTAAAACTTATTAAGTATATTGCAACTCGGCTATCTTATAATCAAGACCCGTAGCTTTCCGTCCCTATCTCACGATAGGTTTGGCTATTTGGTTAAGTTGATGATACATCTTATTTAATTAATTTAAACTTAGTAAGCTAGATTAGTATCTCTCTGTTACCTTTTGCATTGGCTTCTGAAAGCACACCTGTTTTTTCAAGTTGTTCTATAATTGTAGCAGATCTGTTGTACCCTATTTTAAGTTTTCTTTGAAGGTAACTTATGGAACTTTTTTTGTCATTGATAACTACCATTTTTGCAGATTCGTATAGTTCATCTAAATCCCCGGTATCAAAACTACTTTCAGAGTTTCCACTAAAGCCATCTTCTGTTTGGTTTTTTAAGAAACTTATATCATAGTTTACTTCTCTTTGATCTTTTAAGAATTCAACAACCTGTTCTATCTCTTTTTCATCACTCCATGGTGCATGTATACGCACAAGACCACTCATTCCAGGAGGTGTAAACAGCATATCCCCTCTTCCAAGTAAAGATTCTGCACCCATAGAGTCCAAGATGATTTTACTATCTACTTTCTGCCCTACTTTGTAGCTGATTCTACTTGGTAGATTTGCTTTAATTAGTCCAGTTACAACATCTACTGATGGCCTTTGTGTTGCTACAATCAAGTGTATACCACTTGCTCTTGCCATTTGAGCAAGTCTTGCAATTGAAAGCTCAACCTCTTTACCGCTTGTCATCATAAGGTCAGCTAACTCATCAATTATTATAACGATGTAAGGGAACTCTTCATATCCGTTTTGTCTTGCTTTTTCATTATAGTTTTCAATATTTTTCGTTCTTGTATCAGCCATCATAGCATATCTTTTTTCCATCTCTGCTACCATATTTGCCAAAGCATTTATAGCTTCAGTTGGTTTTGTAATAACTGGAGTTAAAAGATGTGGTATGTCATTATATATAGAGAACTCAAGCATTTTAGGATCTATCATGATAAGCTTTAGATTATCTGGTGAGTTTTTGTATAAAAGTGAAAGTATCATAGAGTTTAACCCTACACTCTTACCGCTTCCTGTAGTTCCTGCTATTAGTAAATGCGGAAGTTTTTTAAGATCTGTGATAAATGGTTTTCCTACTATATCTTTACCAAGTATCATTGTAAGTGGAGATGAAGCACTACCAAACAGTTCACTTTCTAGTATCTCTCTTATAAAGATAGTTTGTGTTTCTTCATTTGGAACTTCTATACCAACAACATCTTTACCAGGGATTGGTGCTTGGATTCTAATTGTAGTAGCTTTAAGTGCCATAGCAAGGTCATCTTGAAGATTTAATATCTTAGATACCTTTACATTTGGCGCTGGTTTAAACTCAAAGGTTGTGACTATTGGTCCTGTGTATGTTCTAACAACATCACCTTCTATTTTAAACATTTTGAGTTTTTCTAATAGATCCTCTATTTTTTGATCTATAAACTCTTCATTTACTTTTGATTTGTTCTCTTTTGGTGGTTTTTGGAATATATTTGTAGGTGGAAGCTGAAAATTCTTAGGTATTATAGCCTCCCCTACTTCTATATCTTCAAGAAGTTTTTTATTTTCTTCTAGTTCATCTACAATTACTGAGTTTGTAGAGTGGCTCTGTTCGTCAACTTTTTCAATAAACTCCTCAATAGCAGGTGTTTCATATTGAGGTTCTTTAATATCATCTATACTTTCTTGTTTTGCTTCTGTAGTAGTTTGTATAATTTCAGGTTCATCTTCTAAAACTATCTCTGCCGTATCACCAACCTCTTTAATTACAACTTTTTGTTCAACATGTTCTTTTGTTGTAGTTTGTACCTCTTTTACTATAGGCTTTTCTTTTTGTTTAAAAAACTCTTTTTTTGGAGCTTTTTTAATCTTATTATTTTGAGTTGGCTTTAGATTAATATTATTTAATTTATTGAAAATCGGTCTAAAGTTAAATCTGTTAAAGCCTTCGAAGTCCTCTAAAAGAATGATCAATGATACAAATATACCTATTAAAACAAATATCCATAATCCGGCAGTTCCTATAAAAGGCTGTACTGTTTCTAGTACAATATCCCCTATTTTTCCTGACATATCATTACTTATAACTAAAGATTGAAGGATGATCAGTGTTACAAATAAAAATAGTGTAGATATACTTTTTTCTATCAAGTTATCAATTGTAGAAAAATTCAATTTGTACAAAGGATATAACAACAATACTAAATATCCATAAGATAAATAGCCAAGATATTCTTTTGAATAACTTGCAACTGTAAAACCGACTTTCCCAACAGTATCTATATCCGATACAAATATAGATATTGAAAAATATATTAAAATAAATGCCGTTATTGTAGAGATGATTTTAAGAACGATAACTTATCCTTTTAAAAGTTTGTTTATCTTGCCTTGAAGCTTCAACCATGTTCGGTGTTCCATTAAAGGAAAGCCTGCCCACTGTTTTTTTGGTGTTGTTATAGATTTAGATACAACACCCCTTGCGGAGATGGTCGTAAACGGTGCAATCTCAATATGTCCAGCTGCCCCGCTTTGTCCAGCCATAACTACATACTCTTTTAATGTAGTAGAACCTGCAATACCAACCTGTCCTGTTAGTATACAGCCTCTTCCAATAATACAGTTATGAGCTATATGAACCAAATTATCAAGTCTAGCCATATCTTCAATAATTGTTGAATTAAAAGCAGCTCTATCTATGGTACAGTTTGAACCTATCTCTACATTGTTTCCTATTACAACATTTCCATTTTGATATATTTTTATATGTTCGCCATCTTTAGTTGTGGCAAATCCAAAGCCATCACAACCTATAGAGGTATTTGAGTGTATAATAGTATTAGATCCTATTACACAATCTCTGTAAATTGAAACATTTGGATATATGATTGTATTATCACCTACTTTTGCATTGTCTCCAATAAAAGCTCCTGACATAATCGTACAGTTTTCCCCTATAGTGCTGTTTTTACCGATATGAACATTATCCATAATTTTACACTTGTCACCTATCTTTGGATTTTGTCCATCTGATTCTATTAACTCTGGTGCAAAAAATTTGCTTGCTTTAGCTAAGGATATATAAGGGAAAGAAGTTACAAGAGCTATTGTGTTTTTAGGAACAAGCTCTTTTAGATCATCAGTTACAAATACAGCAGCCGCTTTTGTATTTGTAAGATCTGATTTGTATTTTTTATTTTCTAAAAAAGATATATGTGTGTTATTGGCCTCTTTTAAGGTATTTAAACCATTTATTTGTATATCTGATTCACACTCAATACCAAGTTGTGAACATATATCTTTTAATTTTCTCAACTTAATACTCTTTTATCTTTCCATGGCTACAACACCACTTCTAACTATCTCAAGAGGTTTGTATTTTTCTATGATTTTAATAAAGTTTGCTATTCTTTTTGGCTCATCAGTTGCAGAAATTACAATGGCATTTTCCGTTACATTTTGAATAGCTCCATTGTATGCTCTAGCTAAAACATCCACATCGCTTAAGTTTTGATCGATCGGTATTTTTATAAGAACTGTATCTTTTTCAATAACATCTTTATGTTCTGTTACTTTTAAAACCGGTACTAATTTATTTAATTGCTTTACAATTTGATCTATAACTCTAGCACGACCTACGGTGATAATAGTGATTCTAGAATATTCACTATCAGGAATAGGAGCAACTGTTAAGCTGTCTATATTATAACCTCTAGCAGAGAATAGATCAACGATTCTTGATAATACAGATTCTTTATTTATTACAATTACAGATAATACTTCTCTTTTCTCTTCACTATTATAAAAGTCTTTGAAATTATTCATTACTTATCTCCTTGGCTTTTTTCTAATAATAGCATCTCATCAAGTGCATGACCGTTTGGTACCATTGGAAGTACCTCTTCTCTTCTATCAACAATAACCTCTATGGTTGCTGGCTTGTTAGATGCAACTGCATCTTCTAAAGCTTTGTCAAACTCCTCTTTAGTATGAACCTTATATCCAACACCACCCATAGACTCACATAGCATTTTAAAGTCTGCTTGAGTATCAAGTGTAGTTTCCGCAAGTCTATCTTCATAGAATCTTGTCTGCCACTGTCTTACCATCCCTAAATAGTTGTTATTTAAGATGATATTGATATGTGGAAGATTGTACTGTGTACAAGTTATGATCTCTTGAATATTCATCATAATAGACCCGTCACCCGTAAAGTTTACAGATATTTTATCTGGATTGGCTCGCTTAACTCCCATAGCATAAGGAAGACCAACACCCATAGTACCTAAACCACCGCTAGTCATAAACTGTCTTGGGTAGTTAAACGGGTAAAACTGTGCCGTCCACATCTGGTGCTGACCAACATCTGTAGAGATAAGTGCTTTATCACCAAGCAGTTCCCCTACTCTTTGAATAGCCCACTGAGGTTTTAGTCTATCGCTATCCTCTTCAAATCTTAAAGGATGTTCTTTTCTAAAGTCATGTAAAGTATTTACCCAATTAGAATAGTCGTTAAAATCGAAATCTTTTATATGCTCTAATATCTGCTTCATAACTATACCTAGGTCACCAACAATTGGATAGTTAGGTTTAACAATCTTTGCAATTGAAGCAGGATCTATATCCACATGTACAACATGTGCTTTTTTAGCAAACACATCAAGTCTTCCCGTAACCCTGTCATCAAATCTAGCTCCCAGACAGATTATCATATCTGTTTGACTCATAGCCATATTTGCAGCATACTCACCATGCATACCAAGCATACCAAATAAAAGTTCATCGTCACTTCTCATAACACCTCTTGCCATAAGTGTTTCAACTACAGGTATTTTTGTTTGATGTGCAAATTCTCTGATATCCTCATAACAATTTGAAAGTACAGCACCACCACCAACATATATAAGAGGTTTCTTAGCTCTGCTTATATGTTCTAGTGCAGATTTGATCTGTCTTATATTACCTTTGGTTGTTGGCTTATAAGTTGGCAGTTCAAACTCTTGCTCATAATTGAAATTAGCCAATTCAGCTGAAACATCTTTTGGCAAGTCAATATGCACTGGACCTGGTCTTCCACTTCTTGCAATATGAAATGCTATTTTTAAAACTCTAGTTAGATCATTTACATCATTTACTAAAAAATTGTGCTTAGTACAAGATCTACTTATACCAACTGCATCTATCTCTTGAAATGCATCTGTTCCAATTACAGATGTAGGAACTTGTCCGCTTATTACAACCATTGGTATAGAATCTGTATATGCAGTTGCTAGACCAGTTACTGCGTTAGTAAACCCAGGACCACTTGTAACAATTGCGACACCAACTTTTCCACTGCTTCTTGCATAAGAATCAGCTGCATGAATTGCTGCTTGCTCATGTTTTGTAAGTATATGTTGAAAATGATCTTGCTTGTAGATCTCATCATATACATTCATAATGGCACCACCTGGGTAACCGAACACTACTTCAGTATTCTCTCTGTGTAATGCTTCTATTACAATTTGAGAACCTGTTAATTGATTATTTTTATTGTCTGTATTATAACTCATAAATATACTCTTTCGTTTATTTAAAATTATTGGATTTTATCTAAACATTGATTAAATAAAAATAATAAGTTTGGTGCAGGAGATTTTTAATGTAAAAACTTAAGAAAAATTCATTTTTTATTCTTAAAATATAATAATTTTGAAATTCTTTTGTATTTTTATCTTATTTTAAGAAAAGATACATCATTAAAGTTATATAATTGGTAAAATTGTTAAAAGGAGGGTATAAGAATGGAGTTAACACAAACTAGTAACATTTACAATGTAACTAACAATACGGTAGAGATGGACAATATGAATACTAATAATAACATTGATAAGTCTCGTGAAGCTCAAGAATCAAAAAACAGTACGGCAAGTATACTCTCTGAAGATGCAAGTTTAAGTGACTCACTATCTTTTAATATTGAAATGTTAAGTAATGTTTCAACATTGAAAAAAGGTTTAGCTTTACAAAATAATATCTTAAATGATATTGAAATCACTATACAAAAGGGCAGATTATCACCACAAGGTGTAGACTCTGTACAACCTTCAGTGGCTGAACTTATGGATGCATACAACAGAATAGGTAAACATACAAACTTTGACATAGGTGAAGAACCTAAAAGTACGATGTTTTTTGACGGGGTATATGGTGCAACACCATTAAAACCAAAAGAGATTTTTGAAGAGATTGAAAAACAACGAGGAATTGTCTCTAAAACAGAAGATTACTTTAATGAATTATCTGCAAGTATACAAAAAGACTCTATGAATATAATCAAAGCAGAGAAAGATGTATCACAAGCAAGTTCACCTTTTAAAGAGTATGATTATTCAAACGCTGCAAACGACATAGAAAAGAT
>JAYEKV010000074.1:0-4766 GCA_034716855.1 Campylobacterota bacterium
CTATAGAATCACATATAAAAACTTTTGACGATATAGAAAAAACAGTAGCGAGACTTAAAAAGCAGAAAAAAAGAATAGTATTTACAAACGGATGTTTTGATATTCTTCACAGAGGTCATGTACAGTATCTTGATAAAGCAAAGTCTTTTGGAGATGTTCTTATACTTGGTCTTAACTCAGATGCAAGTGTAAGAGAGCTAAAAGGACCAAGCAGACCTATAAATAATGAAGATGACAGAGCATATATCTTGGCTGCTTTAGAGTCTGTTGATTATGTTGTAAAGTTTACCGATGATACTCCGTTAAGTCTTATACAGATTGTTCAACCTGATGTGCTTGTAAAAGGTGGTGACTATGAGGGTAAAGAGGTAGTTGGAAGCGATATAGCAGGAGAGCTTAAACTTGTACAGTTTGTAGATGGCAGAAGCACAACTAAAACTATAGAAAAAATACAGTGTTGTAGTAGTTAAAATATAGATTAAGTATAATACAGAAATATGAAAATAGAGAAGCTTTTTTCAAACCTTAGTAACAATAAAGAGCTTATATTTTATCTATTTGAACATAAAGACAAAGCTGTATCATATGATGAGATACAGCACCTTATCTCTTATGAAAAGCTTGAGGTTTTAGAGAACTTTGAGATTATAGAAAAAAGTGACAATAAAATATTTTTAGATGGTAGAGTTATAGAGTTTTTAGAAAACTACTTGTCTATTGATGAGAATATTGAAGTATCAATCATAAGTGAAAAGATAGATACTCTTAAACACAAAATAGAGATACTACTAGAGTATAAAAATAAACAAAATGAACTTATATCTCAAATAAGAAGAGAGCTTAAAAAGTGTGACTTTATACTTTTGCAAAACCTTTTTAAACTTCGTATCCATATAGATAGAGTATATAAAAGTATAGACCAGTATAGTCTAAAGATAAAAGAGCTTAAATTTTACGAGTCAAAACTTAAAGATCTTAGTTTTGCACTTATAGCTTTTGAAAAATTTTTAAAACTTTTTGAGTCAAAGCTCACTTTGTTTTATAATAATGAATTAAATGAAGTGATAAAACTAGTCAAACAAAATATCTACGAGATAAATAAAAGTCTTATACCACTTACGCAAGATGTGTGTGAGTATATCAATAAAGCTATATCAAAAAATATATTTATAGAAAAGATTACAAAACTTAAAGAGTTAAAAGATAGTTATCTATTAAAAGAGCAGACAAATATACTCCAAAAAATAGAAAAGTTTGAACCTATTCAAAGTACTATATCTATCAAAACACGACTAAACAAAGATATAATACAAGATGAAAGTTTTAAACAGCTATTACTAAAATCAAAACAAGATACAAAACTAAAAATAAAACAAGCCAGTAAGATTCAACAATACAACAGTAAAGAGATACAAAACTTTTTGGACATCAACTCTTTGCATAGAGCATTTAAGTTTTCAAGTCAAAATCTTATAGAGTTTTTACTGCAAGATTCCAAACTAAAGAATAAAAGTTTTGAAGATATTGAGATGATATATTGTAAACTAATACTATTGTACGAGATAGAGTATAAAATATATGATCAGTTTGTAGATATAAACGGTACAAAATTTAAAAAGGTATATTATGGTAAGTAACTTAGATAAAAATATCACAAAAAAACTATTTGACTACTTAAAAGACGGGAAGTTTTTATCTCAAAACTATCCAAACAAAGACATATCAAAGCTGTATAGATACTGTGAAAAGTATAGTGAAGATATAAAAGAGCTTTTTTCATATATAGGTGTAGAGTTTAAACTATCAAACGGTTATTGTTATTTTGCCACATATGAAAATAAAGAGCAAAAACTACAAACTATCTATGATATGATAGATCTGCTTGGATTTTTTTACCATTTTGATCCTATGTTTGGAGTAGGGAGTAGATTTAGTGTAAATGATATAGAAAATAAAATCAAAGATGATATAACATTAAAAATAAAACTTGATAGACTTAAAAACACAAGTGGTGATAAACTAAGTGATAACATCTTATCAGTAATATCAAAACTTGAAAAAAGGGGATATATAGCTTTAGAGGATGAATATCTTCAAAGATATATGGTCCTTGATAGCTGTGAGTATCTAATAGACTTTTTTAACAAAATAGAGATAAAGCAGTAGGAGTATAAGATGTATAAACCACCGTATAGTATAACAAGTAAGATGGTTCATCTTATATCACAAATCAGTGAAGAGATGACAAAAATAGAGATAAATAAAAACTCAATAGCAAGTCCGAAATTAAGAAAAATAAGTCGTATCAAAACAATAGCAGGAACTCTAGAGATAGAGGGCAACTTTATGGGTGAAGAGAAAATCACTGCCATAATGGAAGGTAAAAGGGTACTAGGAACTTACCAAGAGGTTTTAGAAGTAGAGGGTGCTATAAATGCTTATAAAGATTTTGAGAACTATAAATATAGTGAGTTAAAAGAGCTTTTAAAAGCACATAAAATATTGATGAAAGATATCTTAACAAGTGCTGGTAAGTTTAGAAGTGTAAATGTGGGAGTTGGAAGTAAAGATGGAGTTACACATATAGCACCACAGCCACATTTAGTTTCAAAACTTATGGAAGATCTTTTTGATTGGCTTAAAAATAGTGATGAGCATCCACTTATAAAATCGTGTGTATTTCACTATGAATTTGAATTTATTCACCCATTTAGCGATGGTAATGGTCGAATTGGGAGACTTTGGCAAAGTGTTATTTTATATAATTGGAAGAAAGCATTTATAGCAATTCCTACTGAAAGTGCTGTAAGAGATTATCAAGAGGACTATTATAAAGTATTAGAGGATTCTGGAGCTATAGGTGAAAGTACACCATTTGTAGAATTTATGCTTGAAATCATTTTAAAAAGTATAAAAAGTTCGGTAAAAAATTCGGTGAAGAGTTCGGTAAATACAGAAGATAAAATTTTATCTCTTTTAAAAGAAAACTCATCTTTAACTATCAAACTACTATCAGAACAATTAGAATTGACACAAAGGGCAGTAGAAAAACAAATAGCAAAACTCAAAAATGAAAATAAACTACAAAGAGTTGGAACAGCTAGAAAAGGTAAGTGGGTGGTTGTAGATGAACGGTCTTAAACAAGTCTCACTTATAAAATCTGCAAAGTTTGATTTTGCACAGGTTGATATAGATGGAAATTCACTTTTTA
This sequence comes from Campylobacterota bacterium, assembly GCA_034716855.1. GTDB lineage: Bacteria > Campylobacterota > Campylobacteria > Campylobacterales > Arcobacteraceae > JAIOSF01. The sequence continues at coordinate 3,213 of JAYEKV010000074.1, forward strand.
TAGGAGCAAATGGAGCTGGTAAAACCACACTTTTAAGAGCTATATTGTATTTTTATACGGCTAGTTCTAAGGGTCTTGGGATAAGTAGTAGTAAAAAGATAGTTTTTAGTGAGTATTATTTTGAGTATGAAAACTCATATATAGCTTATGTATATAAAAAAGATGATAACTATATACTTGTAACAGCTTATAATGATAGTGGTGTAAAGTTTAGGTTCACACTTTTAAACTCTATGCCAAATATAAAAGAGATCTATATAAAAGATGATAAACCACTATTAAAAGGGGAGCTTTTTATAAAACTAAAAGAGCTAGGAACAACTAGCAATATTATCCCAAATGGTGTAAAATATAAAGAAGTTTTATATAGTAAAAACCATAGTTTAAGATACTTTAGTTTATTTGAAGCAAAAGAGTATGATGGATTTATCAAAACACTCTCAAATATCTTTATAAATTCAAAAGTGGACAGTAATGCTATAAAAAAAGTGATAGTGTCATCTTTGGGGATTGAAAACACCATAGATCTCAATAGTATAAGCAGATATCTTGAAAACTTCAATAACTACTTTGAGGATATAAAGTCATACGAATCACAGCAAAATAAGATAAAAAGAGTTTTGGATATTTTACAAGAGTATGAGCAAACAAAAGTTTTACTGCAAGATGATATAAGTACACTATTAAATTCAAAACAGATAATTGAAAAACAATATAGTGATATAAGTATAAGCATAGATAAACAAACACAACAAAAAAATACCCTAAAAGATAAACAACAACATGAGCAAAACTTATATATAAAAAGAAAAGATAAACTAAATCAATCAAAAGGTGCATGTGATAGCTTTATAAAGTTATCCAATAGTAAAAAGAACCATTATGAGAAGATAGATATATCGGAAAGAATAAAAGAGTATGAGAGTCTACCTTTATTAAACTCAAGGCTAAAAGATATAGTATCTAAAAAAGAGTTTCTTACAAAAGAGGTTGGATCTTTACAACACTATCACGAGCTGCAGCTTCAAAGTATAGAGAATAGTTTTATATCAAATACAAATGATCAAAATGAAAAACTACATAGTTTAAAACAGGAGTTATCTTCAAAACAAAACACTCTAAAACAAAAAGAGCAGCAAGATATAGTAAATATACAAGAAAAGTATACGAAAAAACTTTTTGAGCTAAAAGATAATAGATCAGCTTTGCTATCAAACATACAAGATGAGAAGTATAATAAAAAAGATATTTTAAATAACCAGTTTATATACAGTGAGGAACAAAAACTTCAAACATATATACAAAAACACACTATAGTAACACAAACTATAAATGAAAATAAACAAAAACTAATACTAGAAAACAAAGAGCTTGAAACTATTGAAAATATATATCATAAAGAGTTAGAGTATATAAAAAAGAGTTTTGATAAAGATACACAGGAGTTAAATAAAAAGATACAAGCTATACAAAAACTAATAACTCCACAAAAAGATACTTTGGCAGAGTCTATATACAAAAATACAAAAGGGGATATCTCTAAGTATTTTTATT
>JAYEKV010000074.1:4866-7492 GCA_034716855.1 Campylobacterota bacterium
AAAACAAAAGAAAATGAGATCAAAACATTAAAATCATCATATACAAAAGAGCAAAATAAACTACTAAAAGAGTATAAGCCTTTAATTGAAAATGTCAAACAAACCATACAAAATCTAAAAGATGAAAAAGATAAAAATATAAAAGAGCAGACTATCATATATCATAAAAAATTAAATGAAAAAAGCATAGATACTAAAAGTTTGGAAAAACTAGAAAAAGCGTATATAAACCTAAGTAATGAGATAGATAATATAGAAGCTTATCAGGAGATTATATTTGGTTACAATAAAGATAAAAAAGAATACATAGACCAAATAGATATAAAAACAAAAGAGCAAAAAGAGTTAAAACAAAAACTAGATAGCTTAACTTATGAGTTTGAAAAGCTTGATCAAAGTTATAAAGAACAAATCAATACTATAGATAATAGTATAAGTGAAGATAAACAAAAGTTACAACGAATAGACTTTAAGCTATCAAATATCAAAAACTTTGAAAACTCAACAACTTTTAGTGATTGTATAAAGTGGGGTGTGAAGTATATACAAGGTGAAGAGTATGAAGATATAGATATAGTTTTAAAAAGGGTAGACAATCTTGCGAGTAGATATAGAACATACTATGTCACTATAGAAAGATCTTTGGCAAAACTACATAATATATTTCACAATACTTTAAATATAGAAAAACAGTTAGACAGCCTTGAAACAGCATATATATTAAAAGAGTTTGAACAAAACAATAAAATAGAAAAAGTTAAAAATATTTTATCTCAAAACCTAAATCAAATAGTATCAACCATAATAAAAGAGTATGACAGACTTTTAGACTCACAAGGTAAGATTGAATCTTTAGTAAAGAAGATAACAAAAACATTTGATGAGATCAAAATAGGTGTGATAGATAGTTTGGCATTAAGGTACTCTACAACAAACAATAAAATCATAGAAACTTTTGGTGCTATAAAAATACTAAATGATGAAAACAGTTTCTCTTATGGATTTGATACACTCTTTAGCAGTTCTGATAACTCGAAACAGATAATAGGGCTTCTTAAAAAGCTAGTAGACCTAATTGAGTTTGAAAATACAAATTCTATCGAATTAGAAGATAGTTTTATTTTGGAGTTTAGGGTAGTGGAAAATGGAAATGACTCTAAATATGTCCAATCACTTGATATGGTAGGTTCAAACGGTACAGATGTACTAGTAAAAAGTATGATATATGTTGCTATGCTTCATATCTTTAAAGAGAAAATTACAAAAAAAGAGATGATGCTTCAAGTGGTGCTTGATGAGGTTGGGATACTATCCCAAAGATACTTAAAAGAGCTTATCGATTTTGCGAATAAAAAAGGGATACTATTTGTAAATGGTGCTCCTGATGAGAAGCTAATAGGTACATACAAAAGGGTAAGTTTAATAAGTAAAATTGATAAAATATCAGTGGTAAAAGAGCTAATAGTACAGTAAAATGAAACATCTAAAATCACTTCTAAAACTAAAAGAAAATAAAGAGTTAAACTACTCACAACTACCTAACACACTTATAAAAGAGCTTCTTGAAGAAGACTTAATAGTCATTAAGACTATAACACCAAAAAGAAAAAAGATCATAGTAAAAGAGCAGTTTTACAAAGTATATAAAGATATAGAAAAGCTTCAAAACATTAGCACAAGAATAGGGCTTATAGAATCAAATACCCATACAAAAAAGATAAATATTTCACCACAAGATGGACTATATATAAATGGTAATTGTACTATAAATGATATACAGCTTCCTCTTTTTAAAAATAGTGCTTTATTTTTAAAAGATATACCAACTATCTCAAAAGATATTACAGTAGTAGGTGTTGAGAACTATGAAAACCTTATCTATTTTGATAGGTGTTTAAAATATTTTGAAGATACAAATATTTTATTTGTATATCGAAATAAAGCTATGCTTGAGTTGTTTAAAACTATACCAAATAAAAAGATATATTTTTGTGACTTTGATCTAGCTGGGATAGATATATATCTTCATCAGATAATCCCTCTTGGGAAAGATATAGAGCTTTTTATACCAAAAAACATTGAACAACTAATAAAAAAATATGGTACAAATCATACTTATAAAAAACAGCTCAACAAATACAAAAACTTAAAAAGTGAAAATAGAAAGATACAAGAGTTAATAGATACGATCAAAAAGTATCAAAAAGGTTTAGAGCAGGAATATTTTGTGTCAAATATTAAGCACAACAATATTTAGATAAAATAGATGATAAATTAAACAAGAAAAGAGATATGCAAAGAATTTTTATAGAGATACCCACATGGTTAGGTGATGCTGTTATGGCAACACCTGCAATAGAAAATATAGTTGCAACAAATCCAAGTTGCAAGATAACAGTTTTTGGATCATTCGTATCTACAAAGCTTTTTTTAAATCATCCAAATGTAGAAAAGATCATAATAGATGACAGTAAAAAAGAGGGATTTCGATATTGTAATCTTTATAGCCTTGCCAAAGGTGCAGGGAAGTTTGATAAAGCTTTTAGTTTTAGAAAGAACTTTACTACAAAGTTTTTACTGTTTTTCTTAGATACTAAAGAGAAATATATCTACAAAAGATACGATA
>JAYEKV010000075.1:0-7369 GCA_034716855.1 Campylobacterota bacterium
ACAGTATTTAAAGTTTTTAACTGATGATCATTTAACTTGACTTTAGAAAACAACGGTATTGTAATTAATATTGATACAAAAAACAATCTCATATAAACCTCACTTTTTTAGGGAGCACATTATATCTAAAACTAACTTATAATTAAAATTATCTTAACAATTACTTGTTTTATTTAAATATTATGAGATAAAAAGTAATATCTATCTTATCTTCTTAATACAGCTATTATTTACTTTATAGATAGATGATGATTTAGTTTCTTTAAATTCAAGTGAGTTATAAAGAACAATATCTGAATTAGTGTAGGCATAATCAATATCAAAATTTACTTTTGTTTTATTTGCAGATGTTGAATAAAGTGATTTAAATTTCTTTATGAATCTAGAATGGTGTGAGTTTTTATCTACTACTCTAAAGCTTAAACTGTTTGGATAGATAAAAGTTGAGCATTTTGATCTTCTGATCTTATTTTTAAATCTGTTTGGTACTCTTGTTTTTGATTTTAAAGTATCAAAACTATCAACAACCTGCAAGATTTTCTGTTTAGGATCTCTTTGTTTGGTTCTTGAAAGTTTTATATCATCACTAGATAAAAATCCAGCAGTGGTATCTGTTTGTACTAGATATACTAAACTATGATCCACTGCCTTTTTCCTACTGTAAGAATTCCTGAATAGATTTAGGTGCCAATGAGCTTTTGTCTTTTGAAGCCTCAATAGCTTCTACACATGAAAATGCTCCTGAAACAGTTGTAAAATATGGAACATTCATTCTAAGAACAGTTCTTCTAATAGTAGCTCCATCATTTTTACTAGAATCAGAATCATCTGCCGTATTTACAGCCATCACGATCTCTTCATTCATAAGTGAGTCAGTAATATTTGGTCTACCTTCGCTTACTTTTAGAACTTTTTCACACTCTACACCAGCTTCAGATATAGCTTTATGAGTTCCACCCGTTGCTACTATACTAAACCCTAAGTCTACAAGTTTAGAAGCAATAGAAGGAGCGAATTCTTTATCTAGATCTGCTAAAGAGATAAATACTTTTCCACCATTTTCAGGTAGGAAGTTCTTAGCACCGCTTTGAGCTTTCCAGAATGCCTTACCAAAGTTATCACTGATACCCATAACCTCACCAGTAGATTTCATCTCAGGTCCAAGTATAAGGTCAGCTCCACTTAGTTTGTTGAATGGGAACACAGCTTCTTTAACAGCAACATGACCTTTTAACATTGGCTTCATAAGATTAGGTATTTCAGGATTTGAAGTATTTACAATACTTTCTTCTGGATCGTATGCTTTTATGGCATCTCTTAAAGACTCACCCCACATAACTCTAGTAGCAACTTTTGCCATAGGTATACCTGTAGCTTTAGCAACAAATGGTACAGTCCTAGATGCTCTTGGATTTACCTCAATTAAGTATATCTTACCTTGGTGAATAGCATATTGAGTATTCATAAGACCTTTTACACCTAGATTTAAAGCCATAGCTTTTGTTTTTTCCTCAACCTCTTTTAAAATCTCTTCATCTAAAGATATTGGAGGTAAACTACAAGCTGAATCACCTGAGTGGATACCCGCTTCCTCAATATGCTGCATAATTCCACCGATATATACATCAGTACCGTCAGTGATACAATCTACATCAAGCTCGATAGCTCTGTCTAGGAACTTATCAATAAGCACTGGTGCGTCATTTGATACAGATACAGCTTCAGCCATATATTGTTTAAGTTCATCATCGCTGTAAACTATCTTCATACCTCTACCACCAAGAACAAATGATGGTCTAACAAGTACAGGATATGTAACTCTGTTTGCAACTTCTAGTGCTTCTTCTAGTGTAACAACTGTTCCGTTGTCAGGTTGTAGTAGTCCAGCTTTTTCAACAAAAGTCATAAACTTTTCTCTATCTTCAGCTAGATCAATAACTTGTGCCGTAGTACCTATGATCTTACCACCCATCTTATCGATTTGGTTTGCAAGTTTAAGTGGAGTTTGACCACCAAAATGTACAATGATACCGTCTGGATTTTCAGCTTCTATTACACTTCTTACATGTTCAAAGTCAATTGGTTCAAAGTATAATATATCTGAAGTATCATAATCAGTTGATACTGTTTCAGGGTTACAGTTATACATGATAGTTTTTACACCCATCTCATTTAATGCAAATGAAGCGTGACAACAACAGTAATCAAACTCAATACCTTGACCGATTCTATTTGGTCCACCACCAATGATAAGAACTTTCTTCTCATCCATTGCAGTATCTCTAAGAGGCATACCTTTTGTTACATTTGTAGATGAATAAAGGTAAGGAGTAAGTGCTTTAAACTCAGCGGCACAAGTATCAACTTCATTGTATTCTAAGTTTACACCAAGTTTTTTTCTAGCTTCATAAACTTCATCTTCAGTTGAACCAATAATAGAAGCTATCATTGCATCACTAAATCCATAAGTTTTAGTCTTTCTCATTGTTTCTTCATCTTCAAACAACTTAATACCTGTACCTTTGATGATAAGTTCTTGGTTGTAGATCTCTCTAAATTGAGTTAAGAACCATGGATCAACTTTACACATCTCAAAAATCTCATCATCTGACAAGCCTTCTCTCATACCTTGCATTAAGTATATATATCTATCACAGTTTGGTCTTCTTATCTCTTTTTTAATAAGATCCATATCTGCTTGGATTGGATCAAATCCTGTTAAACCAGTCTCTAAAGAACAAAGTGCTTTTTGGAATGATTCTTTAAATGTTCTACCCATAGACATAACTTCACCAACAGATTTCATACCTGTTGTAAGAGTAGAGTTTGCTTTAGGGAATTTTTCAAAAGTAAATCTAGGGATCTTTGTAACTACATAGTCGATAACTGGTTCAAAAGATGCAGTTGTACCAGTAATATCATTTTGTATCTCATCTAGTGTAAATCCAACGGCAAGAAGAGTTGCCACTTTAGCAATAGGATAACCTGTAGCTTTAGATGCTAAGGCAGAAGATCTTGAAACTCTTGGGTTCATCTCAATAACGATCATTCTTCCCGTATTTGGACAAATAGAGAACTGAACATTTGATCCACCGGTATCAACACCAATCTCTCTTAGAATTGCAAAAGATGCATTTCTCATATTTTGGTACTCTTTATCTGTAAGAGTAAGAGCTGGTGCAACAGTAATTGAGTCACCAGTATGCACACCCATTGGGTCTACATTTTCAATAGAACATACGATGATACAGTTATCTTTTTTGTCTCTGATAACTTCCATCTCGTACTCTTTCCAACCAAGCATAGATTCCATTATCTCTATTTCATTGATTGGAGAAGCATCGATACCTTCAGCAGCTAGGTTTTTGAATTCTTCCATATTGTAAGCAACACCAGATCCACCACCGGCAAGCGTGAACGATGCTCTACTAATAACTGGGAAACCAATCTCCTTAGCTTTTTCCATAGCTTCTTCAACATTATAAGCATTGGCACTTTTAGGTAGATCCATACCAATTTTTATCATAGCTTCATTAAAAAGATGTCTATCTTCACCTTTTTTAATTGCATCAGGATGAGCCCCTAAGAACTCAATACCTTCTAACATCCCTTTGTCGTACATAGATGTAGCAACATTTAGTGCTGTTTGTCCACCCATAGTTGGTAAAACAGCATCAATTTTTTCTTTTTCAATGATCTGTGCAACCATCTCTTCTGTGATAGGTTCAATATAAGTTTTATCTGCAAACTCAGGGTCTGTCATAATAGTAGCTGGGTTAGAGTTGATCAGAACAACTCTATATCCAAGCTCTTTTAGTGTTTTCGTAGCTTGTGTTCCCGAATAGTCAAACTCACACGCTTGACCAATAACAATAGGACCAGATCCTATAAGTAAAATAGACTTTATATCTTCTCTTTTTGGCATTGTTATATTTCCTCAATATTTATAGAGCATCCTTAAAGATGCTCTTTAGTAAAATTTGATGATTATATCCTAAAAATGCTTAATGCCTTATCAAATGAAAAAAACAATTCTATTACTTCCAAAATTTTAATCTCTTCTTGTTCTATTCCCATTTCTACTGTTTCTTGTAGAGCTATTTGATCTGTTTCTATCTTTATTGTCTCTTCTATTTTTGTTAGAGTTGTCTCTTTTTTCTTTATTATCAGATCTGTTATTTTCACTTTTATTTTGGTTTCTATTCTTATTGTTAGAATTTCCACCTCTACCTCTTGAACGATTTTGTCCACCGTTTGCTCTTTGTTGTCCTCTTTTACTAAGTGGTTTTGCCTCTATTGTTGGATCAACCTCAAAACCTTTTAATATGATCTTTTCAATACTTTGTTTTGTAAGTTTTTCTATATCTTTTAAATATTGCAACTCATCTATACAAACTAAAGATACAGCTTCACCTTTATTTCCAGCTCTTCCTGTACGACCAATTCTGTGTACATAATCTTCAGAGATATTTGGTAATTCAAAATTTACCACATGGGGAAGCTGATCTATATCTATACCTCTTGCAGCTATATCAGTAGCCACTAGAACATTTACACTTCCATCTTTAAAATCAGCAAGTGCTTTTGTTCTTGCACCTTGACTTTTATTTCCATGAATTGCAGCGGCAGTGATACCATCTGCATCAAGTTGTTTGGTTAGTTTATTTGCTCCGTGCTTTGTTCTTGTAAATACCAAAACCTGCTTCCAGTTATTTGTAGATATAAGATGTGATAAAAGCTCCCTTTTTCTTCCACTATCAACTGGATACACCAACTGACTTACCTGTTGTGATGTTGTATTTCTTCTTGCTACTTCTATTAATGCCGGATCGTTTAAAAGTCCATCAGCTAGTCTTTTTATCTCTTTTGAGTAAGTAGCTGAAAAAAGAAGATTTTGTCTATGAGTAGGAAGAAGTGCCAATATCTTTTTAATATCATGGATAAATCCCATATCAAGCATCCTATCAGCTTCATCCAATACAAATGTTTCTACTGTTGATATATCAAGTGCATCTTGACTTATAAGATCTAATAATCTACCTGGTGTTGCTATAACTATATCTACACCTTTTCGCAAAATCGCTTTTTGAGGGTTGATACCAACGCCACCAAATATAACTGTTGATCTATACGGAAGATATTTCCCATAAAGATCAACACTTTCACCTACTTGTGCAGCTAATTCTCTTGTAGGAGTTAGTATTAAAGCACTTATTTGATGCCCTTTTTTATTGTGATTTTTTCTTTTGGTCTTCGTTAAAAGTTCAAGTAAAGGAAGAGTAAATCCTGCAGTTTTACCAGTACCCGTTTGAGCACCTGCTAAGATATCTTTTTTTTCCAATATAACAGGTATGGCTTGTTTTTGTACAGGAGTTGGTGTAGTGTAACCCTGCTCTTTTATAGCTTTTAAAATAGGTTCACATAACCCAAGTGTTGTAAATGACATAAATAACCTTTTGATTTTATATAATGATTGTAAATGAGTAAGATTTTAATAATTATATTATTTTTTCGTATGATAGCCTAAATATATAAATATTGTGTTTAAGAGTAAAACTACATAAGTAAATTAACTACTCACTTTTAGCTTAATGAAAAATTCGGGTCCATAAAAGATGATTTATTGTACAATAATAACTTAATAATAAAAAGGGGCAAACGAAATGCTAGATCGTCTTCGAGTATCAACTAAAATCATTATTCCAATTATCTTGATTTTGGCAATTGGAAATATTATCACAAACTACATCACTGCATCACAGATGAATATACTTTCTAAGAGTAATGCGAAAGAGTCTTTAGAGATGTTATCGGATTCACTATTCTTAACTTTGAGAAATGCTATGAATACAGGAGATCCAATTATTATCAAAAAAGCAGAAGAAGATAGTAGGAAAGCGATTAAAGGTTTAACAAATCTTACTGTTGCAAAGAGTAAAGAAACAATAGAGATGTATTCTCCAGATACAAAGTATACAACAGATAGTGCAATTTTAAAAACCTTTAACACGAAAAAAGAGCAAGTGATTGATCAAGAAAAAAATGGGTCACATTATTTAAGAGTATTAAGACCTATGGTTGCTACACAAGATTGTTTAATGTGTCATACTAATCAAAAACAAGGAGATGTAATCGGTGTTATCGACCTTACTTTCTCTTTAGATGGCTCAGATGCAGTTATCTCAGACACTATTGCGTTCATACTTTCTGTATCTCTTGTATTTATTCTTTTAACTCTTGGAACTGTATGGTGGGTAGCTAAAAAAGCAACACATCCATTAAAGGAGTTACAAGAAGAGCTAAATGAATTCTTTGCATTTTTAGCAAAAGAGAGAGATACTATTAAACCATTGAAAGTACACTCAAACGATGAGATAGGAGAAATGGTAATCTCAATTAATGAGAATATTAAAAAAACATTAATTGGTCTTAACAAAGATGAACAAACAATTAAAGAGGTAAGTGAAATTTGTAAAAAAGCTTCACAAGGTAATATTACAGTAGCGATTAAATCTCAAGCGAATGACCCAGCAATTAATGAACTTACTTCTATTGTAAATGATCTACTTAATTCATTAGAATACAATATTAAAAGGGTATTAAACTCACTTGATGAATATTCAAAAGACCAATATTCTCTTAGAATTAAATCTTCTAAAACAACAGGAGAGATCAAACAACTATTTGATCAAGTTGATTACCTAGGGAATACTCTTACTAGATTGAGTAGCCAAAACCTTAAAAATGGTAAAGCTTTACAACAAACTTCAGAAGTATTTACAAAAAATGTTGCACAACTTGCCGATACTTCAAAGGAACAAGCTCAATTTGTAAAAGAGACAGCAGAATCATTAAATGATGTAACAAATAATCTTCAGAGCACATCTTCAAAATCTAAAGAGATGGCTTCATATGCAAAAAAAGTTACGCAGTCTTCAAATAAGGGGCAAAACTTAGCATCTCAAACAGTTGAGTCTATGACAACAATTAATGAAAAAGTTCAAGCAATTAATGAAGCTATTACAATAATTGATCAAATCTCATTCCAAACAAATATTCTTTCACTTAATGCTGCAGTTGAAGCAGCAACAGCAGGAGAAGCTGGAAAAGGGTTTGCTGTTGTAGCACAAGAAGTTAGAAACTTAGCTTCAAGATCAGCAGAAGCTGCAAATGAGATTAAAGGTTTAGTTGAAAATGCTAATGCACAGTCGAATATTGGTAAAGATATTGCAGATAATATGATTAAAGGGTATGAAACTCTTAATCAAAATATCTCGGCTACTACAGAGCTTATTGAAGCAGTTTCAAACGATACCTTAACACAGCAGCAAAAAATAGAACATATTAATGGCGCAATTAGACAAATTGA
>JAYEKV010000076.1:0-7250 GCA_034716855.1 Campylobacterota bacterium
TGGAGGAGCTAGTCGGACTCGAACCAACGCATACCGGATTTGCAATCCGGGGCATTACCAGCTTTGCTATAGCTCCTTTTGAAAGTACGGAATTATAATCAATAAAACCTTAAACTTTTATTTAATTTTAAAGCTTTTTGAATTTTTGCAAATATATATTAGGGAAATTTTGCCCTTGCTGCTAAAAACTCATCAATATTATCAAAAAATATCTCTATAAGCTTAGGATCAAAGTGTTTACCGCTTTGTTCTTGAAACATTTGAAGTATTTTTTCATCTTCCCATGCAGGTTTATAAACCCTGCTGCTACCTAGAGCATCAAAAACATCGGCAACTGCTGTTATCCTACCGTATATACTTATATCTTCACCTTTTAATCCCCTTGGGTATCCACTGCCGTCATATTTTTCATGATGTTCATATGCTACTGTGGAAGCAACTCTTAAAAGCTTTCTGCTTGAGTTTGACAACATTCCATACCCTAGTGAGGTATGTGTACGCATTATATCCATCTCATCATCGGTTAACTTGCCTTTTTTATGCAAAATAGAGTCTGCTATAGCAACTTTCCCTATATCATGCATAGGGCTTACCTCTTTTAACATCTCAGCCTCATCTTCTCCCAAACCATAATGTATGGCAAAGATTTTAGAATATTCTGCAACTCTTTTTACATGAGATCCAGTTTCATTACATCTACTTTCACCTATGGTTCCCATAGTATATATAACTTCTTTTTGTGTAGCTACGATCTCCTGATTTAAAGCATATATCTCACTGATTCGCTCCATCATCTGTACCTCTAAATCATCATTTAACGATACTAGTGCTTTATTTGTTTTTTCAAGTTTTTGTTTATATTGCTCTAGCTCATCTTTTAATCTTATTTTTTCAACAACATTTGATAATGTATCTATAAACTGTATTAAATTTGCCGGTTTTACCATATATCCGTTGATACCCATTTTAATAGTTTCTAATAAATATGTAGCATCATTATATCCCGATATTATGATTATAGGTATATCTTTATCTATCTCTTTTATCTTTTTACACATCTCCAAGCCGTCCATTATTGGCATCTCTATATCAGTAACAACTATATCTATATCATTTTCTTTAAACTTTTCATAGCCTTCATATCCATTATTTGCTGTAATGACATCCATGAATATATCACTAAAAAATCTTAATGTTTGATCCATCGACATCACATCATCTTCAACCAATAACAACTTTAATGTTTTTGCATATACTAAAATATTCTTTATATCTTTTTCCATAACTAAATCCAAATGTACTATTCTTATCTAATAGTATAAAAAACAAATGTTATAAAAGTGGTCTTTGTAAAATTGTTATAATCATTTTATGAAACTTACTATGTGTATGTGATAACATTTCATAAAAATTATTAGTTAGGATATTTATCAAATGCAAAAAGAACAATTTTTAAATGATATTCAAAAGCTATATAACTATATAGCAGATAAAAAGAATGATATAAACAAACTTTACGGTTTTTTGGAAAATGATCAGTTTGACAAGTTATCTATAATAGATCAGTTTGCAAAAACTTTAGGCCTTAATATGAGTGAAGACCTTAGGGTAGCTCTTGTTACGAGACTAGTGAGTTTAAGAGATGATAGTTTGGTTCAGGTTCTTAAAAAGCTAGAAAAAACAGAAGATGAGATAATAGCTATTCAAGAAGAAGCTTATACTTTTGTAAAAGAGTTTTGGCTTGATATACATCATGAGACTTTAAAGTATATAGATCAAAATGATCTGCTAACACCTTTTTATAAAGAGGTGTTCAAAGGTGTATACAGCGTAGGTCTGGCTATGACTGCATGGCAGAGCTCTTGGACAGGTTCAATTATAAACGGTGTAAATAAAGAATTATTAGAGAAGTTTGACGGTGATAATGAAAAAGTTATGAACTATCTTGAAGAGAATGACCTGTTTGACAAAGGACATGAGGGTTTAACTGCAGATAGAAGCTACTCAATGCTTACAAAAGAGAATGAAAGCTATAAAAGCAGTAGCTATATTACTGCCTTCAAAAAAGAGGTAACCGCTGTAATAGATGCTCTAGAGGGGTTTGCTGATAGTCTAATAGAACTCGAAGATGAAGTATATAATCAAAAATGGGAGTATATACAATATCTTCAGGCACTAATAGCTGCCTTTGGTGAGAATAAGTGTGACAGCTTGGTTTCTAAATGGGCTGATGTAGATAGAGCATGGATGAAAATAACTACACCTGTTCAAATAGGTCATCCATTGGAGTATTATGAAGACCACTTTAGAAAAGCAGTTGCCTTAGAGTGGGATATAAGACTTACAAATCCAAGCTTACAAAACAACAACCAAAGAGTTGAAAAGATAAAAACTATGTTTGGAGAGCTATTTAGTAGGTTTGAACAAAGTAGTGAATATAAAAATATTTATAATTTCTCACTAAAAAGCCTAGATAAGGTACAACTATATCTAGGAAGACCTGCCCTATTCTTTGGTGCAGAGTTCAACGGACTATTCTCAGCTCAGGTTGTACCAAATGATGAGATAGTATCAAAAGAGGAAGGTAAAAAAATATTTGCCTTTAGTGATGAGATACTTCAATCTCAAAGAGCAAAGCCTTTTTTAAAGCTTTCTCGTGAGATATTGGGACAGGAGTTTTTAAGTGAAGATAGAAAGTTCTTGTTTAAACAAAAAGATTCTTGGCATAAAGTATATGACATAACAACAATAGGGCATGAGTTTGGGCATATTCTGTGGTGTGATGATGAAACAGAAACTATTATGAACAAAACAGCAAACTTCAAAAATATAGAGGAGTTCAAAGCTACTACAGGTGGTCTGGTATCATTCTTTATGGATAAAAATGATGATGAAAAAGAGCTTGAGCAGTTTGTACTAAATGACACAATTAAAAGAGCTGTAGGACTTATAGGATGGATGGAAGTAGATGAAGTGCTACCATACTATTGCGAAGGTCTTATACACCTAAACGGTCTATTTGAGACTAAAGTCTTAACATGGGATAGTGAGAATAAAAAACTTACCATAGATCAAAATGAACAAAATATAGAAAATTTAAAACAATGGTATATAGATACTTATAGTTCTCTTGCTCAACACTATCTAGATAAAAAAGATGCTTCAGAGTTCTTAAAGCAATACGCAGTAAAAAAAGACAAATACTACACATCTAGTGATGAAACTATAGATAACTTTGTACAGTACTATTTTACAAGATACAAAGCTATAGGACAAGAGCTAGATACAGAAGATAAAAAAGAGAACTACCTATAAGGTAAAGGTCTATTGATATGCAGCCCATCACTTTAACTGGTACAAATGAACTGGAAAAACGACAAGAGATACTAAGATATTTTTTAGATGGATATGAGCTATTTGAAAAGCTTTTTGATATGCTAAAAGATGATAGTGTCTTTTATAAAAAAAGTGAACCTACTAGACACCCTATGATATTTTACTATGGACATACGGCTGCATTTTTTATAAACAAACTTATCCTAGCAAAAATATTAACAAAAAGAGTAAATCCAACCTTTGAATCTATCTTTGCAATAGGTGTTGATGAGATGATATGGGATGATATGGATGAGTCAAGATATGATTGGCCAAGTGTGCAAGAGGTAAAGAGATATAGAGAAGAGGTAAAACAAATAGTAAGTGATCTTATTATGAGTATCCCTTTATCACTTCCTATAAAACAAAGTGATCCTTTGTGGGTTATTCTTATGGGGTGTGAACATGAAAGAATACACATAGAAACCTCCAGTATACTTCATCGACAAATACCTATAGAATTTATAAAAAAAACAGATGATTTTCCTATATGTAAAGATGACAGTGGAATTATACAAAATGAACTTATCTCTATAGACACAAAAGAGCTTAGACTTGGAAAAGATGATGATCATCATCTTTATGGCTGGGATAATGAATATGGGATATACAATACAAAAGTTGAGCAATTTCAAACATCAAAATATCTTGTGTCAAACTATGAATTTATACAGTTTGTAGAAGATGATGGTTATAAAACAAAAGAGTATTGGGGATATGAGGGGCAAAAGTTCTTAGAAATATCAAAAGCAAAGCACCCTATCTTTTGGATAAAAGATAAAGAGGGAAATTATAGCTACAGAACTATTATGGAGATAATACCATTACCTTTATCATGGCCAGTTGAGGTCAATGCCTTAGAGGCATATGCTTTTTGTAGGTGGAAATCTAAAAAGGATGATAAAACATATACACTACCAAGTGAAGAACAGTACTATAGTATACAAGAACAGGTAAACATAAAAGATATACCTGCCTTTGATGATACTAAGGCAAATATTAATCTAACACACTATGCTTCACCCTGCCCAATAGATACTTTTGAATCAAATGGTATATATGATGTTGTTGGAAATGTATGGCAACACAGCCGTACACCTATATACCCCTTTGAAGACTTTAAAGTGCACCCAATATATGATGACTTTTCCGTTCCAACCTTTGATACTAAACACAATCTTATGAATGGCGGTAGTTTTATCAGTACCGGTAATGAGATGATGAAACATTCAAGATATGCTTTTAGAAGACACTTTTATCAACACGCTGGCTTTAGATATGTTGTAGGTGATCAGTACCTAGATATAAAAGAGCTAAATGATGACAACGATTTTATATCAAAAGAGTACGAAAACAGCAATAAAATAATCAAAAGATATAAGTATATAAAAACACTTATAGAGGGATATAATACTAACAATATTTTAGAGATAGGGTGCGTTTTTGGTAATGGTACACAAGAACTATCAACATTAAACTGCAAGATAACTGCAGTAGATACAACTGCTAGAATAATACAACAAGCCCAAACAAGTATAAAGGGGGATAAAAATATAACAAATATAACTTTTTGGCAAGTAGATCCATGTAATCTAAAGCCTGTATTTAAGAACTATGATCTAATTATAGTAAATGATATATTGTCTAGGATTTATTCCCCTATTTTATTATTACAAGAGTTAAAAAATAGACTAAAAAGTGATGGTGTTTTAGTTACTTTAACACAAAAGCAAGATGATATTGCTATTTTGGAGAAAGATTTTATGATACAAAATAGCAGTATTGTTGAAGATATAAAAATAACTTTATGGGAAAAGATATAGATGTACGATTTTAATAAACAAATTGACAGATCAAAAACAAATGCAGAAAAATACACTTTAAGAGAAAAACTTTTTGGTACAAATGATGTGATACCAATGTGGGTAGCTGATATGGATATAGCAACTCCACAATTTATAATTGATGATATAAGTAATAGATTAAGCCACCATATTCTTGGCTATGAGGAGTTTCCTTCCAAAGCTAAAGAGGTACAAAGAAACTGGATAGAAAAACATCACAACTATAAAATAGATATAGAAGATATAATCTTCTCAAATAGTGTAGTAACCTCAATCAATCTAGCCATTCAAGCATATACCAAAGAGAATGATGAAGTGGTTGTACAGCCACCTGTGTACTTTCCGTTTTTTTCATCTATAAAAAACAACAATAGAAAAATACTAAGAAACCCTCTAAAAAAAGATAAAGATGGTGACTATACTTTTGATATAGATGACCTTATATCTAAAATCACACCAAAAACTAAACTGCTTCTACTCTGTTCGCCTCACAATCCTGTAGGTAGAGTATGGAAAAAAGAGGAGCTTGAAAAGTTAGCAGAGGTATGTATAAAACATGACATAAAAGTATTTGCCGATGAGATACACTGTGATTTGGTATATGATAAGTTTAAACATATCCCCTTTGCTAGTTTAAGTAAAGAGGTAGAAGATATAACTATAACAGCTTACGGAGTAGGAAAAACCTTCAATCTAGCCAGTATAGCAACCTCTACAGTTGTTATATCAAATAAAACTATGAAAGAAAAGTTTAAAAAAGTCCATGAAGCTGTACATATAGGTGAAGGTAATGCTATAGGACATATCGCTTTTACTAGTGCCTATGAAAAAGGTGCTGAATTTAGATATGAGCTTTTAAAACACCTTGAATCAAATATAAAACTACTAGAAACAACACTAGCACCTTTTAAACATCTAGTAAACTTCAAAAGACCACAAGGTACATATCTAGCCTGGCTTGACTGTCATGGTATGGAACTAAATGATAAAAAGCTAAGAGAGTTCTTTGTAAAAGAGGTAAAACTAGGACTTAGCAGCGGAAGTGCCTTTGGTAAAGAGGGAAGCAGGCATATGAGACTGAACTTTGCTGTACCTAGAGCTATGATGGAAGATGCTTGTGAAAATATTAACAAAGCGTTATGTAAGTTTTAAAGGGGGGAATAGTTTAAAACTTTTTAATGATAATTATATTAAAAAAATTTTAGATATAATAAGTCTAATTTATGATAAGGTTATTTATGAACTACAATTTTGAATGGGATCCAAATAAAGCAAAAAGTAATATTTTAAAACATCAAATTAGTTTTGAAGATGCTGCATCTATTTTTAAAGATGAAAATGCCATTTCCATTTTCGATGAAGACCATAGTGATAGTGAGGACAGATGGATTACTATTGGAATGGATATAAAAACTAGAACTTTAGTTGTTGTTCATACATTTATTTCATTAGATAAAAACAACTGCAATATAAGAATTATTAGTGCTAGAAAAGCAACAAAAAATGAACAAAAAGAATATAAAAGAGGTTGAAATTATGGAAAAAGAATACGACTTTTCAAATGGTGAAAGAGGAAAATTTTACAACAAAGATGCAAACTTTCATATACCTGTCTATCTTGAGCCAGAAGTAGAAAGTTTTTTTACAAAATTAGCAAAAAAACAAAATACAAATTTAGGTGAGATGGTTAATAGTCTACTTTTCAAAGATAAAGAATTAATCGAACTAGCAAATACAAAAGTTTAAGAAGCCAAACTTTGACTTAGCAGGTTTAATTAGTGGTTTTATATAACTCTTTAACAACTAAATCCACTATTATCATCTAAATATCTGTAATAAACATACATAAAAACTATATCAAAAACTTAAAATATATTTAAAAAATATGATAAATTGCCATGTTTTTTATAGTGAAATATTTACTAATACTTTATTTAAGGTGTTAGTCATTGTTTCGATATAAGATATTTTTTAAGTATGTTATTTATTGATTTATTTTAGGGTGTTTTATATATAATGTATTTTCAATAA
>JAYEKV010000077.1:0-10965 GCA_034716855.1 Campylobacterota bacterium
GTTTGTAAAATCTTAAATCAAAAACAGTGATAATATCACCCTTCTTTGAAGTCATTTGTTTTGCAACTCTAACGGCAGGTGCATTCATCTTTGTATGGTCTACTCTAAAACTATCTAATAATGGCATAATGTTTCCTTTAAATTTTTGATGAAATTATAGCATAAAAAAACCCAAGCCTTTTAAGACTTGGGTTTTAATATTTTGATTTAAGTTTTTTTATTTTAACTTATCCGCTCTTGGATAGATAAATACAGCTTTTCTTATTACGAAAATCTTCTCTGGATCTTCTTGTGCATATGCCTTTAAAGTTACAGTTACTGGTGTATCTTTTGTTACATCATCTACAATTCTTTCTGTTGTAGAAAGCTGAATAACTTTTTTCGCCATTTTACCTCTACTTAAACTAAATGTTCTAAATCTTTTTATCTCAAATTTACCTGCATATTCACCTATTATCTCTAGATTGTAAGTGTATTTCTCTTTTTGAGTATTTTGGAATAACAGTACAAAGTTATTTCTTACTTCATTGTTGTCGTATATTTTATATAACTGCGTAGTTTTATTTACATTTAGCAGCATATACTCTTTTTTACCACCCATAACAAATAACATACCAACAATAGCTACAAGTGCAACCATATACATAATACTATTTTTTCTAATAAATTTTGTAGGCTGATCTTTCTCTATTTTATTTGTACTTGTCCATTGTACAAGTGACTCTTTTCCAAGTTTACCCATAACTGTACTACAAGCATCAACACACTCTAAACAGTTGATACACTCTAATTGTGCACCTTTTCTAATATCAATATGTGTAGGACAAACAGTCACACAACTTTGACATGCAGTACACTCATCAGTTTCAGGTAGATCTTTTTGTTTGAATACCATTTTTTCACCGTTTTCATAGATCTTACCACCTCTTTTTTCACTGTAGATAGCCTGAACAGTATCATCATCATATAGTACAGACTGTACTCTAGAATATGGACATACATATACACACCAATTCTCTTTTAAGAACACTACATCATATACCAAAAATGCTGCAATACCAACAACAAAACCTATTAACATTGTATGTTCTGTAGGGTTTTGGATATAAGCAAAGAAATCCTCAGGTGGAACAAAATACCACATAAAATCAGCTGCCGCTAAAAGTGACAAACCAAACCATATCAGAATAGCAACTACTCTTTTTGAAGCATTTTCAGGCTTAGACCAGTCAGGGTCTTTTTGTTTATTCTTTATTCTTCTAAGTCCAAGAAGTTTACCCTCTATAAGATCTCTGTAAATAACCCTAAACACAGTTTGTGGACATGCCCATCCACAAAATGCCCTACCACCTATTGCAGTAACTGCAAATATTCCTAAGAAAAGCAGCATCAATAAAAATGGCATCATGTAAAGTTCTTGCATATCAAATGCAACACCCATTAAATGTAGTTGCTTCTTATCAAAAGAAAGCAGAAATATTTGATTACCGTTTATCGTTATAAATGGTGTAACTATAGCAACAATTGTTGCAACAACATAAGCCCAATATCTCTTGATTCTGTAAGGAGTTGATTGTGTTTCTGTACTCATTTTAATCCTTTTTTTACTTTATATTGAAATTATATATTATCTCAGCTTATGTTTAGCATAAATCTAAATAATAATAAGTTAAAATCATATATCATATAAGTATTATATAACTTTATACCTAATATAATCGCAAAATGAACAAAATTAATATTGACATAAAAACATCAAAAAACCTTTTAGCTTTTAGTGCCGGAGTTGATTCAACCGCACTTTTTTTTATTTTATTAGAGAATAATATCCCCTTTGATATAGCTATAGTTGACTATAATCAAAGAGCACAATCAAAAGAAGAAGTTATATATGCAACACAATTAGCACACAAATACAATAAAAAATGCTTTATAAAACAATATGATCTTGAAAAATTTAGTGAAAAGGCTGCCAGAGATTTTAGGTATAATTTTTTTGAAGAGATTATTAAAAATGAATCATACGAAGCTCTTATAACTGCTCACCAACTAAATGACAAACTTGAATGGTTTTTAATGCAGCTTACAAAAGGTGCCGGTATAAATGAACTTATGGGGATGGATAAAGTAAGATATAAGAATGATTATCTTATTTTAAAACCACTCCTTGAATATTCAAAAGATGATCTAACAAACTATCTAAAAGAACATAATATAAAATATTTTATAGATGAAACAAACAGTGATGAAAAATATACTAGAAACTTTTTCAGACATAACTTTAGTGATAAACTACTTGAAAAATACCAAGATGGTATAAAAAAAAGTTTTGAATATATTCAAACTGATAGAGAGTCACTACTTAGTCCTGTATCAGAGAAAAGATATGAAGAGTTTGTTGTTTTTACATACAACGGTGATATAAATATAGCTTTAAATACTATAGACAAAGAGATAAAAAAAAGAGGTTTGATAATTTCAAAAGCAACTAGAGATGAGATAAAAAGACAAAAGCAGATCGTAATCTCAAACAAAATTTCTGTTGCCCTTACAAGCGACAAAATATTTATTGCTCCTTATGTAAAAACTACTATGGATAAAAAGTTCAAAGAAAGATGCAGAACAAATCATATACCTGCAAATATTAGAGGGTATCTCTCTACTTTACCGCACTTTCAATTTTTTGATTAAATACTAGTTCATATTCTACAACAATACCCTCTTTTGTTTTTGCAAAAATTATTGGATATGTAAGATGAATAGAGTGATCTTGCTTATTCAGTTTCTCAACAAAAGCAAAAAACTCTTTAGGATCTTTTACTAAAGACTTTAAGCTATATGTAAATGCGAGATTTTCTTTCCCTTTTTGAGACACAAACTTAACTGTTGTACCTTTTATAGTCATATTCTCAATTATCAACTGTACTTTGTTTTTTGTTTTAAACTGCATCTTATTGTATTTTAAAAAATCATTTTTCTTATCTTCCTCTTTGATCAATGATTTATTTGAAATTATTTTACTTACTACAGCTTTATTTTTATGCTCCAATATAACTTTGGATTCTTTATAGATTCTAAGAAGATTATCCTGCATCTTTATTGAGCCTTCCGAATTGGCAATAAAATTAGCCACAAAGGTAGAACTGTCTTTTTTTATTTCAAGCTCTTGTAGTAAAGCGTCAAAAGGAACAATATCAAAAAGCATCAGTGAGTGTTGTACTATTTCATTATTTAATTTTATATGATTTGGCAGTATCTCTTGTTTTATCACTTTTTTAGATACTTTTTCACTTTTCTTCAAAGGTTCTATTTTTGATATAACTGGTTGTTCTTCTTGTTGCATATATTTAAAATAAACTACTCCACCCAAAGCTAAAATACTAACAAGAAGTAATATCATCCACTTTAAAATCTTATTATCACTTTTTTTGATACCTGGTGTAATAAAACTGTATTTTAAAGGATCATTATCTTCTAAAATAGAATATAGTATATTATCTATCATCAACTGATCATAACTTATATTTACCATCAGTGTTTCATACAAAAGTTCTAATTGATCATCGCTTAATTGTTTTATAGAATAAAATATATTTATCTTTTCTAAAAACTCAACTTCATCATTTGACTCATAATATTTTTTTATGGTGTCATTCAAGCATTGTTGTAACTCTAAAAAATGTATCTCGTCATAAAGCTTCTGCCCTATTATATCGTCATTGTAAAAATTTGATTCTTTTATATTTGCAAATGGAGTCAATGATAATATTTCAAAGTAAGATATCTCTTTTTTATTATCTAAAATCATTATATACAGTTTATTATCATATACTAGTATATTCATAGAATTTTCTATTTTATTATCTTTTATAGCATTGAATAATAAAGTATAAGGAGATACCATATAATCTATTCCCGTTGCTTCAAAATATTTTTTATCCTCTTCTATCTCACTGCTTTTTATCACTATACTTTTTTTATCATCTAATTGTACAGATTTTTCTTGTGTTGAATCTATTTTATCATTATCTTTTATTGTTTGTGAAGATTTAATGTATAAAGAACTTATATAAGTAGGGAAGCTTTCATTTTGTAGGGTTTGCAGTTTAAATATGGCATCTTCAGGAAGCATATTATTTTTTATTAAAAATGTTGAATTCTCTTGCTTTGAAATTTTATTATTATTTATCACTCGATAATCGATTTTTATTTGATCATCTCTTTTTAATACATTTACAAATTGTTTGTTATTATTTTTAAACATTATTGATACCTGCTTTATTCCTTACTTAACGGATGGGACATATTATACTGTTTTAATTTTGTATTTGTGGTTAACTTTGTATAAATACCTGTAGCTTTTAGACTTCCGTGACCTAGAAGTTCACTTATATCGTTTATCCTTGCTCCTTCATTTAATAGATCTGTAGCAAAAGAGTGTCGTAATTGGTGAGGTGTTGCTTTAATCCCTATAGCTTTAAATACTTTTTCTATTCTATACTGAAGCTGTCTACCGCTTAAAGCTTTACCCTCCTTTTCAAACAGATAAACAGAAGGATTATTTTCTTTTTTATATTGTTCAACTAGACTGTTTATTGTTTCATTTGACGGTATCTGTCTTTGTTTGTTCCCTTTACCACTAACAGTTACAAAATCACTGTTTATATTTTCTAGTTTCAAACTGTAAAGTTCTGATATTCGAACTCCGAAGGAATAAACAAACAATACTATAAGTTTCTCTTCAATAGATCGATTTTTTAAACTTTCAAATATATTATCCGTACTTATTGGTTTAGGGAGCGTTTGTGTTGATTTCACACTTTGTGCACCTGTTAACTTTACTTTTACATTTTTATCTTTTAGAAACTGCACAAAACTTCTTATGCTTGAAAGTTTTTTGTTTATTGTTTTTGGATTTTGTGTTGAAATGTTTATACGGTATTTTGTTATATCTATAATTGTTAGATCATTTTCTTCATATATCTCACTTACTTCAATCATCTTTGAAATTGGAGTATGATATGTTTTTGCAGTTAGTTTAGAGTAGTTTTTTATATTTTGTAGATAATTTACAAAGTTCGTTAGATGATTATAAAAACTCTCTTTCAAAATATTTTCCTATTTTTCCAGTTGATTTTCCATCATTTTATCATATATTCTTTTTTTTGCTTCTTCCACTTCTAAACTCTCTAGGTCGAATGGTTCACCAACATAAAAATCTATTGTTCCAAAAGGTTTTGGTACTATAAATTTATCCCATGATTTAAACTGCCAATATTTTGAAGGGATTGAACTAAAGGCACATATCTTTGTATTTGTTTTTTGAGAAAGTATCACTATACCGTCTGCCACACTATATATAGGACCCTTTGGTCCATCTGGTGTTATAGCTACATCGATCCCTTTTTTGATAGCTTTTATAGCTCCTATAAGTGCTTTTGCCCCACCTCTTGTAGATGACCCCTGCAAAGCTCCTACACCTAGATAATCTACAACTTTTCTTATAGTTTCACCGTCTCTGTGTTCACTTACTATAACTTTTACAGTTCCGTTTTTTTTGAAGTGTCTGTAGTTTAAAGGCTGCATCAAAAGATCACCGTGCCACATGGCAACAATGATATTTTCATCTACTTTCTCTTTTGGGTAGTGATAAACTTTTTTATTTGTAAGATATATAAATCTTACTACAAGCTGCAAAATATACGGGAAGATATTTTGCTGAAACCAACTCTTTAATTTTTTTTTCAATTAAAGTACTTCCCCTTTTAGAGAAGTTCTGTTGGCTTTTATGATCTTTACAGCTTTTATTTTTCCTAGAAGCTCTTCACTTCCTTTTACATATACAGGGATATAGTTATCAGTAAAACCAAAAATTTCGCCGTTTGATTTAAGATCCTCAAACATCACTTTAACGGTTTTGTCCATATATTTTGCCATATGTTCATCTTGGTGCTGTTTATGCAAAGCTATAACTTTGTCAAGTCTTTTTCCAGCAATATCATCAGGAACTATATCTGTTCTATTGGCTGCTTCTGTGTGTGGTCTTGGTGAGTATTTGAAGTTAAAAATAGCATCAAATTTAACTTTTTCTATCACATCTAAAGTATCTTCAAAATCCTCATCACTCTCACCTGGGAATCCAACTATAATATCTGTACTTATTCTTACATCAGGCACTATAGATCTTATCTTTTCACATCTATTTAAGAACCACTCTTTAGTGTATCCTCTTTTCATCTCTTTAAGTACTTTTGAGCTACCTGCTTGTAGCGGCACATGTATCTGCTTACATACTTTAGGGTTAGATGCAAACTCCTCAATAAACTCATCGTCCATATGTAAAGGGTGAGGAGAGGTAAATCTTATCCTTTCCAAGCCTTCTATTTTACTTATATCTTTTAGGAGTTGTGTAAATGTTGTTTTTTCTCTTCCATCACTAAAGTTGATCCCGTAGTTGTTTACATTTTGACCTAAAAGAAATACCTCTTTTGCACCAAGATTTACAGATCTCTCTATCTCTTTTACAATTATCTCGTGAGGAATACTAACCTCATCCCCTCTTGTAGCAGGTACTATACAATAGGTACAGCTTTTATCACAACCAAGTGATATATTTACACTGCATCTGTAAGATGATGTTCTAAATTCTGAAAAGTCATAGGTGGTTTCATCATTGTTTATGTCAATAGCTACAAACTTTGGAGTATTGAAAGCTTCAGATATTTTAGAAACATTTCTAGCCCCAACCACAAAGTCAACATATGGAGCTCTTTTAAATATCTCATCTCCAAGATGGCTTGCAGTACAACCACATACACCTATTTTTGCTCCCTCTTTTTTCTTTGCCTTAAATTGTCCAAGCTCTGAAAAAAGTTTTGCAACAGGTCTTTCTCTAACTGAACATGTATTTATGATAATAAGATCGGCTTCTTGGAGGTTTGAAGTGGTTTCAAAGGAGTGGTGTTTGTTTAATTCTGCTATGATATGTTCCGTATCCCGAACATTCATAGCACAACCTAAGGTTTCTATAAAAAGTTTTTTACTCAAACTATTTACTCGTAAATAAACTGATTATATTATAAAGCGTGAAGCTCGTAAAGGTACTCTTCATCAGCTAAACCGTATTTAACTTCTCTAAAGTGTACATTGTATCCAGCTTCTTCAAACTTATCAACAATACTCATCATATCTTTGTGTGAATTTTCTCTATCAAAATAGAAGATCTCCTCTTCATTTTTAGCTAAACTTTCCAGAAGTTTGTCAAAGTTTACCTTCTTTGGTTTTTCAATAAGCTCTTTTCTTGCTAATAAAATATCCATATTAATATTTTCCTTTTAATTGTTATAATACTTCATTATAACTTTTTTTTTATAAAAATATGTTAAAATAACAAAATATGAATAAAAATTAAATAGGTGGATAACAATGACAGCAAATATATTTTTTGGAAGTAGCGAAGAGTCAAGAGACAATCTTCAAAACATAAACAATCCATTTACTGGTGCGGTAGTAACTCAATACCCAAACTGTACAGCAGAAGATACGGTAAAAGCTCTTAAGATTGCACAAGAAGCATCTAAAGCAACAAAAGCTTCAACTATAGCACAAAGAGTTGCATGGCTTGAAGATGTTGCACAAAAATTAGATGAAAATAAAGAGGATATTGCAAGAACTTTATGTGATGAAGTTGGTAAACCTATCACTTTCGCAAGAGTTGAAGTTGAAAGATGTATAGAAACAGTAAAGCTTTCTACACATGCCATGATAAACCTTGAAGGTCACACTATAAATACAGATGCTATGCCAAGCGGTAAAAAAACAACTGCTTATTATTTTAGAGAGCCTGTAGGAGTAATAGCTTGTATCACACCTTTTAACTTCCCTTTAAATCTTGTAGCACATAAAATAGCTCCTGCACTAGTAAGCGGAAATTCTGTTGTATTAAAACCAACTCCAGAAGCTCCATTAACAGCATATAAATTTGCAAAACTTTTCATTGAATCAGATCATGCCATAAAAGATGCACTAAGTGTAGTATATGGAGATGTTGAAGTTGGAAGCACACTTGTATCTTCTGATATACCAAGAGTACTTAGCTTTACAGGTTCTGTTCCAGTTGGAAATATCATCACAAAAACAGCCGGTATCAAAAAAGTTGCACTAGAGCTTGGTGGCAACGCTGCTACATATATTGACAGAAGTGCAAATATACAACAAGCTGCACAAAGATGTGCTTTTGGTGCATTTATAAACAGTGGACAGGTTTGTATAAGTCTACAAAGAATCTATGTACAAGATGAGATATATGAACAATTTGCAGCGGCTATGAAAGTAGAGACTGAAAAGCTTAAAGTGGGAAGTCCATACGATGATGATACTTTTGTAGGTCCATTGATTAACGATGAGTCCTTAGATAGAGCAAAATCATGGATAGCAAGTGCAATAGATGAAGGTGCTGTTTGTATCACAGGAAACAAAGCAGAAGGGATGAACTTCTACCCAACAGTTATGACAGAAGTAACAGATGATATGAAGATAATCTGTGAAGAGGTATTTGCTCCTATTGTAAGTCTTGTAAAAGTAAAAAGTTATGAAGAATCCGTTTTAAAAATGAACAACTCACCTTACGGTCTGCAATTTAGTATCTTTACAAATGATCTTAAGCAGACGCAAAACTTCATACATGATGCAGATTGTGGAGGGATAGTAATAAATGATATCCCTACACTTAGATTTGATATACAACCTTACGGAGGTACAAAACTAAGCGGTATAGGTAAAGAGGGTCCAAGCTTTGCAATAGAAGAATTTACAGAGATAAAATCTGTAGTTATTTGTAACTAGATATAGGAAACAACCTTAAAAAACTATAAAATTTGACATTTTTATTAAAATTATTGTATAATGTTTAAAGATAGATAAATATATAGGAGAAACAGATGGATATAATCACAGATAGTTATGACAATATAATGATAAATCAACTTTATTCCAAGCTGTCTCAAAAATATGCTCAGTTGGACAAACTAGATCAGGAAGAATCCATATCTAAAGCTCCAAAGAGTGACTATATAGAATCAAATGGTGTCCCTAAGAACTATGATGAACAAGACTTCGAAAGAGTACTTCAAAAATTCAAAAAATCAGATGCAGATATAAGATCTCATGAACAGGCACATGCAACTATAGGTCAAACCACATCCCCTATATCATATAATTATCAACAAGGTCCAGATGGTAAAATGTACGCAGTTGGCGGACAAGTGAGACTTGATGTATCAATTCCTGATGATCCAAAAGCAGCAATGCATAAACTAGACCAAATACAAAAAGCTTCAATAGCTGGTGCTGAACCAAGTGGAGCTGATATGGGTATAGCAACAAGTGCAAACTTAAATAAATTATTACTTCAATCAAGAGGTGAAGACAATGCAAGTTAACAGTAATATATCCTCTATGCTTCAGCTAGAGAAAAAGTTAGAACAAAGTGCGTCTGCATTATCAAAATTAAACTTAAACAGTGAAGATTCAAGTGCAAAACAGCAAAGAAATATCAGACAGAACTCTTCACATTCACAAGGTGATAATAATAAAGACTCAAATGAACAACAACAGAATCCATATGCTCAACAACCAACTACATTGGCATACAGTGTAAACAATGGTAATGTTGTTTCTGTTCAAAACTCCATACAACACACTACAATTGATATCAAAGTTTAAACTTTGATATCATAACTACATAAAATATTTCAAAAACAAAGCAAACAAATATGAAAATCATAAATAATATATTAGACTTAAAAAAACACTTAAAAAAAGAAAATAAAACAATCGGTTTTGTACCTACAATGGGTGCCTTACATGACGGTCATATCTCTTTGATCAAAAAATCAAAAAATCAAAATGAGATAACAGTAGTATCTATATTTGTAAATCCTACACAGTTTTTAGAGGGTGAAGACCTTGATAAATATCCAAGAAGAGATAAAGCAGATACAGAAATATGTAAAAGACTTGGTATAGACTATCTTTTTATGCCTGATATAAATACTATGTATGAAAATGATGAGATACTAATAAAAGCACCTAAAATCAAAGGGTTTATACTAGAAGGTGAACAAAGACCGGGACATTTTGACGGTATGCTCCAAATAGTACTTAAACTTTTTAATATAGTAAATCCTACAAATGGATACTTTGGTAAAAAAGATGCACAGCAACTTTCACTTATAACACAAATGGTAAAAAACCTTTACCTAGATGTAAATATAGTACCATGTGAAATAATAAGAGAACCTGATGGTTTAGC
Organism: Campylobacterota bacterium; assembly: GCA_034716855.1. Lineage (GTDB taxonomy): Bacteria > Campylobacterota > Campylobacteria > Campylobacterales > Arcobacteraceae > JAIOSF01. Next base: position 10,313 of record JAYEKV010000077.1, read on the forward strand.
TATGAGCAGTAGAAATGTATATCTTACAAAAGAGCAAAGAGATGAAGCTTTAAATATTTCAAGATCATTAAAAGCAGCTGCTAAAGCCATAGGAAACGGTTCAAGAGAGATAGATGAGATAAAAAATGTTATTTATAATACCCTTCAAAGTAATAAGATAGATATAGAATATATATACATAGTAAATAGAGATTTTCAAACCATAAAAAATATACAAATAAACAATACAATTATACTAATAGCAGTAAAAATTGGAAACACAAGACTAATTGACAATATTTGGATATAAATTAACTTTAAATTAACATTTCTATGGTAGCATAACTTTATATTATAATAAAAGGACTAAAAATGACAAAAAAGATTATAGCTACAGGCTTACTAGCAGCAATGATTTTAACTGGATGTGGAAGTGATAAAGCGGATACACAAAAAGCACCAAAGGGCAATATGGAAGGTAAAAAGCAGATGATGAACTATAGAGCAGTTCCATCTTCTCAAGCAACTATCCTTCAAAAAGGTGATCAAAAAATGTACTGTCCAGTATGTGGTATGACACTTCCTATGTTCTACAAAACTAACCATGCAGCTTCAGATCACACGGGACATGATAAACAATATTGTTCTATCCACTGTGCAGCTGAAGATAAAGA
>JAYEKV010000077.1:11065-23097 GCA_034716855.1 Campylobacterota bacterium
TATTATTTATAATTTAGTCAAATTTTATTGGAGTTACAATTTGGAAGAAAACATACAAGAAACTAACAGACTAAAGTTTTTCCCTATCATGATGTATGCTATAGTTATGGGTATGGGCGGTCTTACAATCACATATCAAAAGGCACATCAATGGCTTGACTTTCCACATATAATTGGTGATACTCTTATGTACATAACTGCATTTTTATTTATCAGTATCAGTATTGTTTATGTAACAAAGTTTTTCAAATATAAAGGTGCGGTAAAAAAAGAGTTCTCCCACCCTGTGCGTATAAACTTTTTTGCTGCAGTATCTATCTCTATGCTTATGCTTGCTATTATTTTTAAAGAGGAGCATAGTAATATAAGTGCATTATTTTGGTACCCAGGTACTTTACTACACTTTTACCTTACAATGCATACAATATCTTTTTGGATCAACCACAACCAAGAGTTAAGCCACTCAAATCCAGCTTGGTTTATACCAATAGTTGGTAATGTTTTAGTACCAGTAGGTGGGGTAGGATTTGCATCGCACGGTGTACTTGTATACTTTTTAAGTATAGGACTGTTTTTTTGGATAGTATTATTTGCAATTATTTTAAATAGAATCATCTTCCACCACCAGTTAGCCGTAAAATTTATGCCTACACTGTTTATACTTATAGCACCACCTGCGGTAGGATTTATAGCTTATTTTAAACTATTTGGCGTGATAGATACTTTTGCCTTGATGCTTTTTAATATTGCACTGTTCTTTACTTTTTTGGTTGCCTTTATGTATAAAAACTTTTTAAAGATAAAATTCTTTATATCGTGGTGGGCTTTTGTTTTCCCACTTGCAGCTATGGCAATAAGCTCTATGCTAATGTATCATACTACAAAAGACCCTATAGTACTTTTACTTGCCTTTAGTATGGTAGCAGTTGTGACTATAATTATCTCAATAGTATTTTACCAAACAATCAAACATATGACAAAACAAGAAATTTGTATTCAGGAGTAGAAATGAAAAAAACCCTTATCATACTTGCTGTTGCTGTTATAGCAATAGTAATTGGAAATAGTATATACATGCAAACAAACAAAGAAGAAGTACCCGGTAAATCAAAAAGAATAGCCTGCATGTCAAAAGTGACAAGCTTTGAGAGAGGTTACGCAGATCGATATATCAAAGAAGCACAAGAGCAACTTACAAAAGGAAATTTTATTCTAACTTCAGGAATAGACAAAGCTACTTATATGAACTCAACACTATTTGATCAGATTAATATGAAAAATTTAGATAAACAAACTTTAGTAAACCTAAACACTTATATAAAAGAGTTAAAAAAAGATATAAACAATGAGATATATATTGAATATAAAGTATATGAAAACGACAAAGATGATCCAAAGAAAAAATCAAGCAGTTGTAAACTTTTTAGAGGATATATAGTTTTAAAAGTTAAAAATATAAATAAAAAAGTAGTATATCAAGTACAAATTGACTTCCTTGACCCAATGGGTAAAGATATAGAACAAACAATAAAATGTGCAATTGAAGCATTCATAACATACAATACCAAATAAGAGGAGAATAGATGACAAAAACAATACTACTAGATAAATATCCTGTATTTTCACTGGAACTTTCAAAAGAGGAGATAGATCAAACAGATGTAAATGAGATAATATCTTACTTTAAAGATAAAATAGATTCTCACCCTATTGCAAAATTTATTGCTATATTTGATCATTATGCCCATACTCAAGAGATAAACGGGGCTATAAACCCAGATATAAAAGGTGCTCAAAACATCACATTTTGTTTTGGAAAAGCTATTCCAAATACAAAAATTGTAGCAGTAAGACCAAGAAGTATAGGTGTATGTGAACTAGAAAACAGTTTTGTTATAGATTTTATAGAAGCACCAAATGAAGAACTTCATAATGTTATGGAGAATTGGGCTAAGGGATTAAAAGTAAATTAATCTATTTTCAACTATCATTGCTATATGAAAAAAATAAATATAGCTATAAAAAACAAAACAAAACTAACAAAATACTTAGAAGAGAACTATGATGTAACTTACTACGCTAAACCTTCTCTTCTTTCTAAAATCTTTTCAAAGAACAATCAAGATCCAGATATATATTTTCACCAAGGTTCAATAAATAGTAAAAGTCTACCTATGATGGAAAAATCAAAAAGAGTGATTGTAAGTACAAATGGTATGAAAAATGAGATCACAGATAAGTTTCCGCAAATTGACGGGAAAAAAATAGATATTCTTTATCCTTATGTTACGAACAACATTGAGTACGATGAAGATATAAAAAAGAGCTTTAGAGAAAAGTACAAGATTGATGACGATACAAAGATAATATACTTTACGGCAAAAGATCTAAGTGCAAGCGGAGTTAAAAAATTTCTAAAAATCATATCTGAAATAGAAGAGAAAAACTTTAAAGTTTTGATAGACGCAGACAAAAAACAGCTTGATCAACTTAAGATGCTTATTAATAGACTCAAAATCGACTACCAAATAATACTACTTGAAGATCACAAAAATAAAGATGAGCTATTTATAGCTTCAGATATCTTTATACTTCCAACTAAACAAAAAGTATACTCTCCTAATATTTTAAAAGCAATGTACTTCAAGAATGCCGTATTTGTACCTACAAGCAACTACGGATCTGAAATAATAGATACCTTTTCTATCATGAACTCACCTGATGATCCAAGTACTGCATTTAAAGTTGGAGCACTTTTGGCAAATAATGAAGAGCTTGTACAGATCCAAAACCTAAACAATAATATGTCAAATTCATTTAGTTTTGCTAGTAGATTGGATATAGTAAAGTCTATAATAGAATCTGTTTCAGAAAAAGATTAGATTATATTAGATATAATTACGACAATTAAAAGTGTTAAGTAGGGAAACAGGTTGCATTTATGTGCTTGTTGGCAGTTTTTTAGCTGTTTACGATAGCCGAACGGACTTTTAAATCAAAAAATATTATTAAAGGAATTTAGAATGAAAAAAATTTTATTCTTAATGGTTGCTCTTGCATCTGCTGCATTTGCTTCTGAAAACGGTCAATCTATGGTTGAAGCTTACTCTGTACTTGCTGCTGGTATCGGTCTTGGTATCGCTGCTATGGGTGGTGCTATCGGTATGGGTAACACTGCTGCTGCTACTATTGCTGGTACTGCTAGAAACCCAGGTATGGGTGGAAAACTTATGACTACAATGTTCATTGCATTAGCGATGATCGAAGCACAAGTTATCTATACACTAGTTATCGCTTTAATTGCACTATACGCAAACCCATTTTTAGGGTAATCTTCAAAAGATTATAAATTAAAAGCCAAGTAGCTGTGCTGCTTGGCTTTTTTTTACACATATCTAGAAAGGTTTATGTATGCTTAATGTAGAAAGTCTAAAAAATAAAAAAGTGTTGTATGTAGAAGATGATGAATCAATCATGGTAGCATTTCAAACGATACTAAAAAAACTGTTCAAAGAAGTATTGACTGCATCAAACGGTGAAGATGGACTTGCTATTTTTCAAGACAATCAAGATATAGATTTTATTATAACTGATATTAAAATGCCAAAGATGGATGGTCTTGAAATGGCAAAAAAAATAAATGAAACTCATCCAAATATACCTTGCGTACTAACAACAGCACATGCTGAGTATGATTACTTTTTAAAAGCTGATGCTATTGGTGTTTATAGATATATTACAAAGCCTTTAGATGTTAAACAGCTTATTGAAGCTTTAGTTCAATACGAATAGAAAAAAGAAAACTAAAAGAAGTTTTCGATCTCCTCTAACATCTCCTTTGGATCTGTTATCTTATTTACTTTTTCTCTAAAGCTATTTGCATTGTCATAGCCTTTTGAATAAGTATGCAGGTGTTTTCTAAACATCACTACTCCATACTCATTGTAATGCTCTACCATCTTTTTTAAATGCTCTACAATGATCTCTTTTTTAAGTTCATCACTTATAGTCTCATCATTATTCACAATTTGATGAAATATCCAAGGCTTACCTACTGCCCCTCGACCTATCATAATACCGTCAGCTTTTGTATGTTCAAGTACAAACTTTGCTTTAGCGAGGTCTGTAATATCTCCATTAGCTATTACAGGGATAGATACAGCTTCTTTTATAGCTGCAATTGCATCATAGTCCACAGGAGCTTTATATGCACCTTTTTTAGTTCTTCCATGCACAGCTATAAAATCTACACCACAGTCCTCAACAGCTTTTGCAATATCTACAGGTATCTTTTCATCTATACCTATTCTTACTTTTGCTGTTGTGAGTTGCTTGTTTGAATACTTTTTAATTGTTTTTAATATCTTTTGAAGTCTAGGAAGATCACCTAATAGATTTGATCCGCTACCGTGATTAAATACTTTTGGAGCTGGGCAGCCACAGTTTAGATCTATACCGTCTATACCATCTATCTCATTTAGTTTCTCAACTGCTATTTGCATAATATCAGCTTTACTTCCTGCTAATTGAACAAAATAAGGATTTTCATTTGGTGATTTTTTAATCATTTTAATAGTCTTCTCACTATTATAGGCAAGAGCATTTGAGCTTATCATCTCGCTTACGGTATAGTCTACACCGAATTTTTTAACTACCGACCTAAAAGGTAGATCGGTATAACCGGCAAGAGGAGCTAATGCTATTACCGGATTTGAAAAGTCTAACAATTTATCCATTGGATATTTTATCTATAACAGATTGTGTCTAAAGAGTATGAATGCTTTCCTGCATCTCTTAAATCTATAAAGGCTTTAAAGGCACTAAACTCATCTGAAGCACTATTTACAAGTATATCTCTCATTTTGTCTATCATCTCATATTCTGCAAGGATATAAAGGTATGCTGCTGTATATTCATCTTTTATTGTTGTAATATCTTCATATAACTTAATAATTCTATCAGGAGTCATTGATGATTTGTAGTTTCTTGCAATACTCATAAGTTCTTTATTTGTAATATCTACTTTTTTGATAATATTAAGTATCTCTTCATTATTAAAAGCTATCTCTACTGCTTGTTCACTATCTTTTTTTAATAATTTAACAACCAATGAAGAATCTAATTTCATATCCGGAATACTCTTTTTAATACTTGTAAATGATTTATTAGCTAATGATTTTTCAAATGCTATTCTAACAACATTTTCAGAATATTGTGAACTGTTTTTTATTACTTCTAAAGCAAAATTATCATCTTGATTTATTCTATTGATTGTATTCATAATTATCAATGGATTATCGCTTGAAAGTTTTAAATCTTTTGCAGGAACATATACGCCTGCTTTTATATCTTTAAGTTTTGACACGGTTTTATTGATAGTTTTATTATCACATTCAATTGTACCTGAGGCCATATCAAGATCAAGCTGAGATACTATCTCATTTAACTCTTTAAAAGTTTTATTTTGGAAATTTACATTAGCTTTTTCTTTTAAAAGTCTTTTATCTATTAATGATATAAGAGATTCACTATCTTTTACTATTGATTTATTTGAAAAATAGTTCTTAAGTCCATAATAGAACATATGAAGTATTGTAAGGGTAAACAGTAAAGCGGCTGGAAGTATAACCCATACCGCAACCGGCAGTACGAATGCCTGATCAATTATCTGCACTCTATAGTCACCTGACTCTAAACTAAATACATATCCAAAGATCGCAATGATCAATATTATTGTACCGAAAATATATTTTTTTAATCCCATATTTACCCCTTTAAATTTAGTGATTATGATTGTGTTCGTGTATCTCTCTACAGTCTGTACAATACTTTGCAAAAGGCTTCGCTTTCAATCTACCTATTGCAATTGATTCGTCACACATTTCACAAACTCCATATGTACCGGCATCTATACTTTTTAAAGCTTCGTCAATCTCTTTAAGCTCTTGCTTTTGTTGGTTTACAATAATACCCGAAGTAAAACTGTCACTGCTTGCTTCTGCAAAGTCTAAGTCGTCATTACAATCACAATCATTTAGCTTACTTATATTATCTATATTGTCTTCGATATTGCTTTCTATTAACTTTCTTCTCTCTTCAAGAACTTTTTTAAGATCTTCTATCTGTTTTTTCGATGCCACAACATTCCCCGTATTAAAATTTTGAAGATTTTACCTAAAATATACTAAATTATTTATGATAAGGATGATTATGTTTTATACAAAGTGCTCTAAATATCTGTTCACACAACATAATATTAGCTATTTTATGTGCCATTGTCATATCACTTAAAGATATTACCGCATCACATTTATCCAAAAATTCTTTATTAAATCCGTACGCACCCCCTATAAAAAAGTTTACCGTATGATGATTTTCTATCATCTTTGAAAACTTAAAGCTGTCAACTTTTTTACCTAAAACATCAAGTGCTATATTGTATCCTGTCTCAAGTTTTGGCATATACAACTCATTATAAGCTGTTTCTGATTCTTTTTGACCTATTGTTTGTGCTTTAGATATCTGCTTGTTAAATAAGCTATGTACTTCTACTTTAGCATATTTACTTGACATCTTGATATATTCTTTTACAAGCGGTTCAAAATTGTCATTTGATTTTTTTACTATTTGATATATATTTATTTTCAAATTTAACCTTGTTTTCATAATTTTATTTCAGGAAACTTCATCCATTTATTTGCTATTATACCAAATTATTTACAAAGAGTTAAAAGGAACTATCATAAAAAGTAAAATAACAAGTATAGCCATCGGTGGTTTTGACGGCATGCACCTTGCACATCAACAACTATTTAAGAACCTTGACAATCAAGGAGGTATTGTGGTGATACAAACAGGATATGCAAACCTTTCACCTTATACAAATAGAGCCGAACATACAAACTATCCACTATTTTACTACCCTTTAGAAAATATAAAACACTTAAGTGCCGAAGAGTTTATAACACTTTTAACGCAAGAGTTCCCAAGACTTGAAAAAATAGTTGTAGGTTATGACTTTCACTTTGGACATAAGGCAGCATACAATACAAATGATCTTAATACCCTTTTCAAAGGTGAAGTTATCGTAGTAGATGAATACTCCTTAGGTAATATACCTATACATTCAAGAGTAATAAGAAGTTTTTTAAGAGATGGGAATATTGATACAGCAAATAAGCTGCTTGGATATAACTATAAAATAAAAGGTTACCATATCAAAGGTCAAGGACTTGGAAAAAAACAGTTCGTACCCACTATAAATATAAGCGTAGATGAATTTTTAATACCAAGCGAAGGTATATACATCACAAAGATAAAAATAAATCAAAAAATATATAACTCAGTTACATTTATAGGCCATAGAGTAACCACAGATGGGAAATTTGCTGTTGAAACACATATCTTAGAAAAATATACGGAAGACCCTACCCTACATAATGTAGAAATTGTTTTTTATGAAAAATCAAGGGATAATAAAAAATTCGACTCTTTTGAAGAACTAAAAGCACAGATACTAAAAGATATAGCCTGTGCAAACAAGTATTTTAACGAGATTTAGGAATAGTTCTATCCTCAGTGGTAGCATAACGAAGAAGATATGCCATCTCTAAAGGTGTCCATCTTAGATCTCTTTCTAGATCCTGCTTTAACCAATCAGATTTAACCGTCTCATTAAATCTATATACAATATCAAAAACCTTCACATGTAGCTGTCTTTTTGTCATATGAAGTGCAAGACTTGGTATAACTTTGTCTAAGTCAGTCATAATATATACTTTACTCTCTTGTAAAAATCTAAGAATTAAACCAATTTGATAGGCATGGTATTCTTGCTCTTTTAACTTCTCTATTGGCATATTTACATAACCCAAAGATTTAAAAGTATCATACTCCTCTTTTACTTTTAGCCTTGCATCTTCTATATCCATACCTCTTAAACATATAGGCAGTGTTATATCTTCAACAGACATTTTTTCAGGATCAAAAACTCTTTTTTTTAACCTTGTACCTGAATTGATAGCTTTTTTTATAGCCCCAAACATTGACATATCTTCTTCTCCATTTTATCAATTTAAAATAATTATTATTATACAATACTTTTTATGAAAGAGAAACAAATAGACAAGGTATTTGACAAACCTATTGTTAAACAATTTGAATTTGACGAGGAAGTTGCATCGGTATTTGACGATATGTTAAGCCGATCTGTACCTTTTTATGAAGAGATGTTAAATATAACAACATCATTTGCACTAAAATATTTAGATCAAAATGACACTGTCTATGATCTTGGATGCTCAACAGCTTCAACACTTATAAATATTGCAAACCATACAGATAAAGATTTAGACCTTATAGGGATAGACACCTCAGAAGCTATGCTTGCCCGTGCAAAAAGAAAGACAAAAGCTTATGGACACGATATAACATATATAAATGATGATATATTTAATATAGAATTTAACCTCTCCAAAGTTATCATATCAAACTATACACTACAATTTATCAGACCACTCCAAAGAGAAAAACTGATAAAAAAGATATATGACTCACTTGATGAAGGTGGTATATTTATCTTTAGTGAAAAAGTTATAAGTGAAGATAAAATATTAAACAAACAATTTATAGATGAGTATTATAACTTTAAAAAAGAGCAAGGTTATAGTGAGTTTGAGATTGCACAAAAAAGAGAAGCTTTAGAAAATGTACTGATACCTTACACATATGATGAAAACAAAAAAATGATACTAGATGCTGGATTTAAACACTTTGATTGTATATTCAAGTGGATAAACTTTAGCACATTCATAGCTATCAAGTAAAATAAAAAAGGATAAAAATGTTAGAAATAGGAATAAAAGCACCGGAATTTTGTATACCAAACCAAGATGAAGTTGAGATCTGCCTTAGAGATCTAAAAGGGAAGTGGATAGTACTTTACTTCTACCCAAAAGACAACACTCCAGGATGTACTACACAAGCTTGTGACTTTACAACTGCTGAGCCAGAATTTGATGACTTAGATGCTGTTATACTTGGAGTTAGTCCAGACAGCCCTAAAAAACACCAAAATTTCATAGCTAAAAAAGAGCTGGGAATCACACTTCTTTCAGATGAACAAAAAGAGGTATGTGAAGCTTACAAAGTATGGCAGCTTAAAAAGATGATGGGTAGAGAATACATGGGTGTTGTAAGAACAACATTTATAATCAACCCAGAAGGTAATGTTGCTGCTGCTTGGGATAAAGTAAGAGTAAGAAAAAAGAAAAAAGTAAACGGTGAGCAAGTTGAGCTTCTTCATGTAGATGAAGTAAAAGCTAAACTTGAAGAGTTAAAAGCTTAATAATATTAGATAAAAGAGACAACTTTTTTAAGTTTTTTCTTTTTCTCCCACTTCAGAGTTTCTAACTCTGGAGTATCTAAAAACTGCTTGGTATACCCCACACACAAATAACCCACAAGTTTATATTCATCTGATACATTAAGTATCTTACGCACTTTTTTATGAGATATGATACTAACCCAGCCAATACCTATATTTAGACTTCTAGCCATCAGCCACATATTTTGTATGGCACAAACCACACTATACTCACCCATCTTCTTTTGCGATGTCTGACCAAGAACTTTTTTCTTTGGTTTCTTATAAAATACAGCAATATTTACAGGAGATTCTTTTATCCCCTCTAGTTTCAAAGAGTTATAAAGCTCTCGACCTTTAAAGTGCTTTTTACTTTTCTCGTAGTGAGATGTGAAATCATCATAAACTTTTTGTTTTGTGTCATTATTTTCAATAACCACAAACTTCCAGGGCTGAGAAAACCCTACAGAGGGAGCATGAAGTCCTGATTGAAGTATTTTTTTTAGTTTTTTCTTTTTAATATTTTTTGATAAGAAGTTATTTCCTCTTACATCTCTTCTTGAGATGATAATATCATTTAATATATTTTGTTGTTTTTTAGTGAATTTCATCATTTTTCTATTAAAAACAACTGCTCATACAAATTCAAATTAGATTTTAAACTTTTTATATCATAATTCATAAGTCCATCTTCACACCAACTTTTAAGCTCAGGTGGGAAACTATCAATTAAAGGTTTAAACAATTCATCTATTTGTGTATCAACTAACTCCTCATGCTCTTTTAAAAGTTTAATATGTCCTAAAATTGTGGCACTTTGTACACCTTTTGCTTCAGCTATCTCTTCTACACTTTTACCCTCTTCTATAAATTCAAGTGTTTCAAGATATGTTTTGGTTAGTTTCTTTTTTTGTGTTGGTTTAGACTTTGTGGTTAGCTCTAAAAAAGCTTCACCGTATTTTTCCCACTTTGATTCACCTACACCGTTTATTGCTAAAAACTCCTCTTTGTTTTGAGGTAGTTTTTCACTAAGATCAACTAGCACCTTATCACTAAATACAATATACGGAGCCACCTCTTCCTCTTGTGCTATTTTAGTTCGTAAAGATCTAAACTCTTCAAAAAATTGTGAATATTGTTTTGTAGTTTTTGATGTTCGTGTCTCTTTTTCAACCACTCCCATCTTATCTTTATCAATTGTAACTGTATGTTGCCCTTTTAAAACCTCAACTCCATAAGGTGTAAGCTTTATAGCTCTATGTTCCCCTACATTTATAGCTTCTATATCAAAAAGCCTATCTGCTATAGCGTCCCATTCATTTTTTGACTTATCTGCACCTATACCATACACAGATAAGTTTTCATGTCCAAATTGATATATTCGTTTATTTTTAGAACCACGCAAAATATCTATCAAATGATTTTGCCCAAAAGACTGGTTTGCTCTAAAACATGAAGATAAAAACTTTCTAGAATCTTCAGTAATATCCACAGACTCCACATCACCTTTGGTACAGTTATCACACTTTGTACTACACTCTTCAATAGTATCATCAAAATATGAAGCTATATTTTGATGTCTGCACGATGAAGAGTTTGAAAATCTATACATGGCATTTAATTTTTGCTCTAGCAGCTTTTTATATTCTGGATTAGTGATATCATCCATCATAGCTATCTTACTTATCTCATCAGCTTTTGTATAAAGAAGCAATGTCTCACTCTCCAAGCCATCACGCCCAGCCCGTCCAATCTCTTGATAATAGTTCTCTATAGTTTTTGGCATAGAGGTGTGTACTACAAATCGTATATTGCTTTTATCTATCCCCATTCCAAAGGCTATGGTTGCTACTACTATATTTATCTGATCATTTATAAACTCTCTATAAACTGTATTTCTAATATCAGCATTTAATCCCGCATGGTAAGCTTTTGCATTGTACCCTTGGTCGTTTAAAAACTTTGCTACTGTTTCAGTCTCTTTTCGTGTAAAGGTATAGACTATACCTGTTTGATCTTTTTTATCTTTGATAAATTCTAAAAGTTGAGCTTGACCGTTTCCTACCCTTTTTTTAGCTTTTATCCTTAGGTTATCTCTTTTTGTTTTTCCTCTAAGTATTACAGGATTGTTTAGATTTAAACTACTTACAATATTTTCCTGTACCTTTAAAGTTGCCGTTGCTGTAAATGCAGCTACGGGTACAGTTGGGAAGTACTGCTTAAGCAATGAAAGCTTTTGATAATCAGCTCTAAACTCATGCCCCCACTCACTTACACAGTGAGCTTCATCTATAACAAAAAATGAGATATTCACAGACTGCAGAAACTCTATAAAACCACCGGCACTAAATCTCTCAGGTGCTACATAAAGAAGCTTTATATTTCCATTTCGTATATCATCAAAAACTTGGTTTGATTCTTCCATAGTCTGAGATGAATTTATCATGGATGCACTAATATTATTATTTCTTAGTGCCGTAACTTGATCTTGCATAAGTGCTATAAGTGGAGAGATAACAATAGTCAAGCCATCTTTTAAAAGAGATGGAAGTTGATAACAAAGTGACTTACCGGCACCTGTTGGGATGATGGTTAGTAAATCTTTATTAGCAAGTATTGCATCTACTGCTTCCTCTTGAAAAGCCCTAAATGAACTATGACCAAAAAC
>JAYEKV010000078.1:0-1566 GCA_034716855.1 Campylobacterota bacterium
TGTTTTAATATATTATGAGACTTCCCAATTAATTCTAATTTTGTATAACCAGATACATTACAAAATGCATCACTTGCAAAATTTATGATTCCATCTTTGTTTGTTGTTGATGTTATTATATATTTATTCAATAAATTAAAATAGTTCTTATTTTCTTTATTTTTCTGATACTTTATAATATGCTCAGCTATAATATTTAGTACATCCGATATATCATTGTAATTTTCTAAAGAATCCATATAGATAAATTGAGATACAGCTATAATATTTTTATATTCATCCAATATTGGGATAATAGCCATTTTCATACCATATGGTGAGAAGATATTGAACTTTGATTCAAGGTTTTCAATATTGTTGAAAATTTTAATATTTTTATTTTGTAAACTATCTATAAACATAGAATCCTCTAAGTCAATGTTAAATCTTAGGTTTTTAGCTGATATGTTATAAGTTGCAGATAGATTTAATTGTTTATTTTGATTATCCAATATATAAAATAACCCTGTAGATACACTTAAATTCTGTGATAAAAAAGATATAGAGATATCTGATATCTCTTTTAAACTATGACAATTATTTAATTTAGCATACAATTCATTTATAAACTGAGCTGTTTTTAATTGTTTTTTTTTAAATATATTAAAAAACATTGATACCCTTAGTAGAACATGTTTGATTTTTATTTTGTTTCCACAAAACTAATTGATATTAGTTTTGTGGGTTTTGATTTTAGAAGGTTGATTGACTTATATTTTTACAATCTATATAAGTTGTTGTAAGTATAAGTAGTACACATTACTTGGTAACATACTTAGGATCAGCACAACCTGCTGGTCCATAAGGACATACATAAGATGGTTGTTTTGTTTGAACTTTCCAATCATTTACTTTCATTAATTCCTCTTTTGTAACTTTTGGATTTGTTACTTTAAAAGTATCATAGATATATTCAACTGCTTTGTTTGGATCCCATACTTTACCATCGATAAATTTATTGTACTCATCAACTCCATCTTTTTTCCATGGACTTGGTGGTAAACTGTATCCAACTTCTTTAGCAACAGATGCAAACAGATCTGGTCTATAAACTTTTTCAATAGTCTCTTTCATATCAACTGGTTTATCTAGTTGACCCCATCTGTACATTTGAGTTATGAACCACATACCATGACTGTAGTAAGGGTATGATGCATAATAGTTAGCAAAGGTATTAAACATTGGATTTTCACTATCTACACCTTTATTATAAAGGAAAGTTCCCGACATAGATTTTCTTAAAACTGATTTTGGAGCTTTAACATAATTTTTCTTAGCTAAATAACCAATAGCTTCTTCTCTATTTTCCCAAGATGCATCTAGCCACATTTGAGCTTTTATAACTGCTCTCATAACAGCTTTTGTAGTTTCTGGATATTTTTTAACAAAATCAGCTCTTGCTTGAAGTACTTTTTCAGGATTATTGTTCCAAATATCATAGTTTGTTACAAGTGCAGAACCTTTATTTTTAAGTACTATTCTTGAGTTCCAAGGCTCACCCACACAATATCCTTCAATATTACCAGC
>JAYEKV010000079.1:0-4008 GCA_034716855.1 Campylobacterota bacterium
ACGGTTGATCTTGAGAAGATGCCAAGAGAGATTACTATTGATATTGAAGATGAAAATATGGAGGCTTTAAAGCTAAAGCTTAGATCTTTGGGTTATCCTTTGGTGGATGATGAGCTTTCAGGGATACAAGAGGTAACTACAAAAGCAAAAAGTTTTGTATCTTGTGCCATAGGGAAGATCTAGGTGCAAAAGATAAACTTCACTTTTGAGATGAACAATTTTATATATAAAACCACTTCTTTTGATAATAAGGCCTTGGTTTTACATGCAAATAAACATGAGAAAGATGATACTTTTATAAAAAAAGTGCAGCTAAGAATGGGTGAGATACCTAAAAGCGTAAAGAAAAAACTCAATCCTCTTAAATAAACAGCATAAATAAGCTTTTTAGCTTATTTATGCTACCCTACTCTTTATAATAATAAACAATCAATATACACAAGGAAACAATACCAATGGCAAATATTCAATCTCTAAGAGGTATGAAAGATATTATAGATAATGAAAGTAAACTTTTTACATACTTTGTTGAAAACTGTTCTAAAATAGTAAAAAAATACGGCTACGAGTATATAGAGACACCAATCTTGGAAGAGACGGCACTATTTAAAAGAAGTGTTGGGGAAAGCAGTGATATAGTTAGTAAAGAGATGTATCAGTTCATAGACAAAGGTGAAAATGATGTATGTTTAAGACCTGAAGGGACTGCTGGAGTAGTTAGGTGGTTCGTTCAAAATAAAAAAGATAGAGCCGGTGGAAATACAAGAGTATTTTATCACGGTCCTATGTTTAGATATGAAAGACCTCAAAAAGGAAGACTAAGAGAATTTCATCAGTTTGGCTGTGAGTCTTTTGGGGAAGCTAATGTATACGAAGATGCAACTATAATTCTTATGATAGATGAACTATTGAAGTTCTTTGGTATCAACTACAAATTAAAACTAAACTCACTTGGATGTAAAGATTGTATGCCTTTATATAGAGACAATCTTGTAGCACACTTAAATGAACTTACACTTTGTGAAGACTGCAATAGAAGAACTGCAACAAATCCAATAAGAGTACTTGACTGTAAAAATGACAACTGTCAAACAAGCCTAAAAGATGCTCCAAAGATCACAAGTAGCCTATGTGAATGTTGTGATACTGACTTTGATAGATTAAAAAGCATACTTGAAAAAAATGGTGTATCTTATGAGATAGACTCAAATCTTGTGAGAGGTTTAGACTATTATACTCAAACTGCTTTTGAGTTTGTAAGTGACGAGATAGGTGCTCAAAGTGCTATTGCCGGTGGTGGTAGATACGATAGGCTTGTAGAGTTCTTAGGCGGTAAGCCAACTCCTGCTGTCGGTTTTGCTGTGGGTATTGAGAGACTTCTTGAACTTATTAAACCAAACTTTGAAGAGCGTGAGACTTTATATATAGGTGCTATGAGCCCTGAAGCCTTAGATACTGTATTTACTCTTGTATCTAAAAAAAGACAACAAATAAAAGTTATCACTGACTATAAAAGCAGAAGTTTTAGCAAACACCTAAATAATGCACAAAAGCAAGGTGCTACAACTGTTGCACTGATTGGTGAAAAAGAGCTTGAAGAAAACTCTGTATGGGTTAAGAATCTAGAAACAAAAGAGGAGTCTACTCTTATTTTAGAAGATTATTATAAATTGTAACTATTTTATTTATAAGTTTAATAATATTTAGTGTAGAATAAAATAATTTTACACAGGATATGATTTTGATACATAATATACTTATACTTTGTTCAAAGCAATACAATCAAGAGGTCATAAAAAAAGTATGTGAAGCTCTTAACATTAAAACAACATTCTGTTATGCAAAAGAGGAAGCCTTAGAGCTTTTAGAAAAAAACTCATATAGCTTTCTTCTTTACTCAATGTTTGAAACCACAGAAGAAAACAATGAGTTTGCAGTAAAGGTAAGAAGCATACCTTTGTTTATGGATAAACCAATTATATGCGTAATACCTGAAAATAAATACTTCTATACGATTTTAGATGTATCTTATTATATTCTAGGACCACTAGAATTTGAAAAACTAAAAGCAATCGTAGAAAATATTTCAAAAAAGTTTTATGAACAAAATATACTTATTGAAGAGCTTTTTTCACAAAGTAATAACCATAAAAAAGAGGTTGTTCAGATACAAGAAAAACATCAAGAGGAGATATCTTTAATAAAAGACAGAATGCTTCTTATCTTTACTCATGAGTTAAAAACACCACTTAATGCGGTGATAAATTTTGCAGACCATATAAACAGAGGTCTTCAAGGAAAACTAACCAGAAAAAAAATAGACAGATTCACAGAACTGTCTGAAATCATTAAAGTTAACGGCGAGGTATTACTTGATGAGATAAACACTCTTTTAGATATTGCAAAAATAAAAGAAAATAGAATGGTCTTTAACATAAATATGCTACATTTAAATGATACAATCAACGACATAACACATAAATATAAGATGCTATACAATAAAGAGGTTATTACATCAATAGATGAAGTTACTATAAAAAGTGATGAAAAATCATTAAAACATGTTATAGAGAATTTATTTTCAAATGCTCTTAAGTATTCAATTTCACTAGTTAAAGTATCTTTAAAAAATGATGATAAAAGATTTATCATAATAATAGAAGATGACGGTGAAGGAATCGAAGAAGATCAAAGATCAAAAATATTTGAGATATTTGAACAGACAGAACAAACAGTTCTTACAAGAAAAAAAGAGGGAACAGGTATAGGTCTATATATAGTAAAACTTATATGTGATCACTTCAAGTATGATATAAAAGTTGACCGCTCAAACTTAGGCGGTGCAAAATTTACAATAAGCGGTATTAAAAATGAAGGATAATATATGATTATTTTAGCTGTAGATGATAAACAGATAAATAATAAAGTAATAGAATTAGATATTGAAGAATATATGGATAGAAAAAACTTCTCAGAGTATACTTTTATGGAGGTTGGCTCAGGTGAAGAAGCTATAAAAGCTACCAAACAATTTCATCCAACAATAATTTTTCTAGATATTATGATGCCAAACATAAGCGGTCTTGATGTGTTAAAAATATTAAGAGCAGATGAGGAGCTTATTCAGCCTAAAATCATTATGGTAACTGCACTAAATGATGAAAAGATAAGAGAAGAAGCAAAAGAACTTGGTGCTGATGACTACATAGCCAAACCTTTTGACAATAAAGAGATTTTTGCTACACTTGACAAGTTTATAAATCTTGCAGATGTACCGGAAGATGATGATTTTCTTGATTTTGATGAGGAAGATGATTTCTTTGACTTTGATGAGGAAGATGATGAGGAAGATGATTCTATAGGTATACAAAAACACATGATGGATGATTTTAACAAGTCTCATAAAAAAGTTCCTGCAGAGGAGTTTTTAAAGGATTATGAAGTTTTGGATTATATGATAGATGAACTTGATGATATTGAAGAGGATGTATATGAGCATATTGATACTCTATACTCAGAGAATCTTCAAGAGAGTATAGAAAGTATTATCTTTACCATATCTGAATACTCTCACTTCCTAAATACCTTCTTGGAATTTCAAGAACTATCTACATCTCTTAACTTACTTTCAAGAATCTTGGAAAAGTCAGATTTTACACATACAGATGAAAGAAAAAGAACACTAATAGCTGAGTTTATAAAGTCAATGTTAAATGATCTTGTAAAATGGAAAAACCATGTATTTGTAGATAAGGATGCACAAGATGTATTTTATCTTAATGCATCTTTGCTAAATAGCTGTATTCAACTTGAAGATATATTGAAAGATATTTAAAATTTTATTCAAATGGTTTATTATTAAAACTTTTATAATAAAATTTTAATAATAAAATTGTAATAAGTTTGTAAATGTCAAATAACTTCAATAATTCCTAATAAACACAATGTTTTATAATTCAATTATTTTAATATGCACATAATAATTGATTTTCTGTTAAATAAATAATT
>JAYEKV010000079.1:4108-22942 GCA_034716855.1 Campylobacterota bacterium
ATAAATAATTATTTTATAAGATAAGATAATACAACTATAATCATTCTTAAGATATAATTTAACCAATAAAAAAGAATAAGGAAAATAAAATGGGAAATTTAACCATTTCTAAGAAGATTGGAATATCTGTAATTGCAGTATCTCTTGCAGCCTTAATAGCTGGATTTTTAATCCTCAACTATTATAAAATGGAAACAGAGGAGCAGGTACACGATGATGTTATCGCAAATCTGCATGCGATGGTAAATCAAAAGATTAATGCAAAAAAAGCTGTTGGTATTTCTAATGCTGTGAGTATAGCAAATGATGGAAGAGTTAAAAAATCACTTAGGGAAAATGATAGAAAATGGACCATAACTACTTTAGGTTTTATCAGTCAAAAGATGAAAGCATCTACTCCTTTTAAAAACATCAAAGTTCATGTGCATACTAAAGAAAATAAATCTTTTGTAAGAAGCTGGAAAATTAAGAAATTTGGTGATGATCTAAGTAGTTTTAGAGCAAGTGTTGTGAAGGTTAATCAAACACAAAGTGCTGTAAATACTTTTGAGGTTGGTAAAGCGGGATTGTCTTTAAGATCAGTTGTACCTGTAATTGATGACAATGGTGATCATTTAGGATCTTTAGAGTTCATGCAAGGCCTTAACTCTGTGGCAAAAAGCTTCAATAAATCAAAAGATGCATTTCTTTTATTAATGGATGATAAACTTAAAAAAGCTCCTATTGCTTCAGATAAAGTATTTAAAAACTATGGTATATCTCAAAAATACATAAATAAAGATTTTTTAAATGATGCAAAATCAATAGATATGAAAGAACTATTTGATGAAAAGCACTTTATTAGTGATAAATATCTTTACACTTATATCGATATAAAAGATTTTAGTGGTAAGAAACTTGGTATTGCTATTGTTGCTAGTCCATTAGAGAAGGTTCTAAAAGCTGTAGAAAGTGCAAAGCAAATGATCAATGTTGCTTTAACAATCATTATTGGTTTAATTGTATTTATTTTAATTGCACTTAGTGTTATTTTAAGAAAAATTGTTATTTCTCCTTTAAATGATCTTAATAACGGTATTGAAAATCTTATAAGATCAAATGATACAAGCTCAAAGATACAAGTACAGTCAAATGATGAAATAGGTAAGATCACTAATAATTTCAATAAATATCTTCAAACTATAGAAGACGGTATAGATCAAGATATGAAACTTATACAAGAAGCTGACGAAGTTATGGCTAGAGTTGCAAATGGTTACTACAGACAACATATTACAAGATCAGCTAACAGTCAATCATTAGAAACATTAAAAGTAAATATAAATAGTATGCTTGACAACACAAGAGGTAGATTTGTACAGATGAATAATCTATTAACTCAATATGTTAATTATGACTATAGAAATGACCTTGTTATTGACGGTATAGAAAAAGGCGGTATTGTTGATGAACTTATTATAAATATCAACTCTATGAAAAAATCTATTACAAGTATGCTTCAAGATAGTAAAGGAAATGGACTTACTCTACAAGACAGTTCTGATACTCTTTTAACTAATGTTGATACTTTAAATAAATCATCTAATCAAGCTGCGGCTTCTTTAGAGGAAACTGCAGCGGCTATTGAAGAGATCACTGCAAATATAGCTAACAATACACAAAATGTTGTTAAGATGTCAGGATTTGCTAAAGAATTAACAAGTGAAGCAAATAAAGGTCAAAATCTTGCATCTCAAACTACAAAAGCTATGGATGAGATCAATGCAGAAGTTTCAGCTATCAATGAAGCTATAAGTGTGATTGATCAGAT
This sequence comes from Campylobacterota bacterium, assembly GCA_034716855.1. GTDB lineage: Bacteria > Campylobacterota > Campylobacteria > Campylobacterales > Arcobacteraceae > JAIOSF01. Next base: position 5,919 of record JAYEKV010000079.1, read on the forward strand.
CGCATTCCAAACAAACATCCTTTCATTAAATGCGGCAGTTGAAGCAGCAACAGCAGGTGAAGCAGGTAAAGGTTTCGCAGTTGTTGCACAAGAGGTAAGAAATCTAGCATCTAGATCAGCGGAAGCAGCAAATGAGATAAAATCAATTGTAGAAAATGCAACAGCAAAAGCAAATAGTGGTAAAAGTATCTCTACAGATATGATCAATGGCTATACACATCTAAATGATAGTATCTCTAAAACTATTGAGCTTATATCTAATATTGAGTCTGCAAGTAAAGAACAACAGCAAGGTATCGAGCAGATCAATGATACAGTAACTCAATTAGATCAGCAAACACAAGAAAATGCTTCGGTTGCTAGTGTTGCTAGAAATATTGCAGTTCAAACACAACAGTTAGCAGAAAACATTGTTGAAGATGTTGATACAAAAGAATTTGAAGGTAAAAGTAGTATACAAGCTAAAAAAACTGCTCCTGCAACCAATACAAATGTTACTTCTCAACAGACTCAAACAAAACCATCTGTTAATAAAACAGTAAAAAATAATCCAGAAAAATTACAAACAATCACATCAACAAGTAGTGATGATGAATGGGCAAGTTTTTAATAACTTGCCTTATGGTTTTATAAGCTATCCAAAACTTAACTTATTTGTGAAGCAAGAGTTCACAACATAGTCCATTATCTTTATTGTAAACTTTTAATTTACCGTTATGATGCTCCTCCACCATTATTTTTGACATATATAAACCAAGGCCCGAACCGTTTTTTTCATCTTTAGTTGTAAAATATGGATCAAATACACTATTTAAAATATCAGTTTCTACCCCACCCCCATTATCACAAATTGTAATTATGTAGCTCCTGTTTTGCTTGTTTACTGCTATTGTTATTTTAGGTTCAAAGATCACTTTTTCTATAAAATTATCAGAAGAGTTTTTAAGTATATTAAGTATAACCTGCATTAGCTCATTTTGATAAATATAAAGTTCATCGTTTGTATTAAAATGCACTTCAATATTTACACCTTTCTTTTCCATTGAAGCACCGACAATCTCTAGAGCTTTTTTTATAGGAGTGGTTATCTTAATAAGCTCTTTATCTTTATTTGGTTTAAAAAAGTTTCTAAAATCATCTATTGTTTCAGACAAGTATTTTATATACTTTTCTATAGATTTGAATTTTTTATCAAATTGTGTGATCATTTTAACTTGATCCTCTTTTTTATCAAGATCGTATGAATTACTTATAAGATCTATCTGCAATCCTACTATCGTACTACTAATAGAGCTAAGAGGCTGTCTCCATTGATGTGCAATCATACTTATCATCTCACCCATTTGAGCAAGTCTTGATTGCTGTTCTAAAAGTTCCATCTGTTTTATATTTTCTTTAGTTTTTTTCTCAACTAAAAATTCCAGACTTAATTCATAAGCTTTTAATTCAGTAACATCGGTTATATATCCTAAATATTCTATTATATTTCCATTTATATCTCTAATGATAAGTGTATTGTCAAGTATCCATTTTAGTTTACCCTGCTCTGTTACAATTCTATATGGTTTGTGAACAAAAAAGTCAGCATTACTCTGTACTGCATAGTCTACTTCATATCTAACTCTTTGAAGGTCATCCTTATATATTATATCTTCAAAATGAAATAATTTATTCTCAAGTTCTTTATTGCTGTAGCCAAAGATTATCGAGGCATTACATGATATGTATTTAATACTCCAATTGTCATCGTTATTCCATCTAACAAGAGATACTTCACCTTTATCAAACAAAGAAAGGAGCAAGTTTTGTTCTTTGGTTTTTTCTTTTACTTTTGCTTCAAGGTTTGCATTCAGTTCTCTTAATTGGCTTTCCATATATAATCTGTCAGTAATATCTCTAAATACTTCAATACTATAGGTTTTCCCATCATCTTTAAAAGAATTTATTTTAATATCACATAAGACTATCTTTTTTTTATTTTTATTTAGAACCGGTATAGCTTTTGCTAATACTGTTTGATCTATGGTTGATCTGTTAAACTCTTCCAAGATATGAGGTAAGGACTCTTTTGGGTGGATATTATCAATAGTCATACCTTTGAGCTCTTGTTTTGTGTATCCAGTTAATCTTTCAAAAGCTTTATTGCAGGTTGAGAATTTTTTTGTTTTTCTATCGGCAACAGCTAGTGCATCATCCATGGTTTCAAAATATCTATTTAACTCTTTTGTTTTTTCTTCAACTTTAGTTTTTAACCTTTTATTTACCTGATCTAACAAATAGTGTCTATAAGAAAATGCGGAAGCTATTAAAATAACTATGCTTGCAAAATACCATAAAATACTATAGTCAAATTGTTTCTGGGCAACTGTAACTATCCAATTGTTTCTAATCTTTATTTTTTCTTCCTCTCTTATAGAGTCTAATCCTTTTTGAAGAATATTTAAAAGCATATGATCATTTTCTTTTACAGCCATACAAATATTTATCTTATTAAATTGATTAATAACTTTTAATTCAGAGGAATAATACTTTTGAATATGGTAAATTGAAGATAATCTTTTATCTATAAATCCAAATGCTTCTCCTTGTACTACCATTTTTAAAGCTTTGTTTATATTATCTGCATTTATAAGTTTTATTGCAGGGTATTGCTTTTTTATATATTTTACCAATCGTATATGTTGGTTAAGGACAACAAATTTTTTATCAATATAATCATTGAGGTCATATATAAAAGGTTCTTGAATACTTGTTACCAATGAAAAATGATCGTCTAAATATGGTTTTGTACTTAATATAATTTTAGAACCAGGTAGCGAAAGTGGTTTTATATCACACTTACCTGCATTGATGAACTCTACTGATTCTTTATTGCTTTTAACAGGCACAATATTTAAAGGAATATCTAGTTTTTGAGAGACTATACTTAAGTATTCGGCACCGATACCTACAAACTTATTATTTAGTATGCCTGAATATGGAAGCCAGTCTTCTCTTACACAAACTTTTAATTCTTTTTTAGTTGATAGAAACTCTTTTTCTTTTTTTGTAAGTTCTATATTATGATCTTTATTATTATAAACAATGAATTCATCCAGATCTAATGTATTGTTTATAACCCCTTCTCTTTTATAAAATTGATACAAATTTTGAATCTTATTTTTATCTATATACCCTATTCGTTTAGTTTTATAATATGCCAGTTTCTTTAACTCAATTGCTTCATATATTAAAGCTTTTTTTGTTTTATTTTGAGTGTTGTATTTTTTTAAAATAATATCAACTGTTTCTTCAATATTATTAAAAGCATATTCCCAGCCCATTAATGAAGCATTGGTGAAATTTATTGCCCTTTGTTTATGGTTCTTTATCTCATCTGAACTAGTAAAAAGCAGATCACTATAAGAATCAAAACCATAATCTTGAGGACGAAAGAGAGTATAATTAATCCCTTTCTGGGATAGAACAAATGGTTCATTTGAGATATATGAAGCCATTAAATCTGTTTTTTTGTTTATTAGATCATCTATATTGAAAGTATGATTTTGAATTATTATATTTTTTTTTGAAAGCATTGCAGTTAAAAATCTACTTTCGTATAGATCTTTGGTCATCATAACCCTTTTACCGACAGTATCTTGTATAGTTTTTATTTTAGGATCTGTTGATATCAATACCAAGGGTGTTGATTGAAAAATTGCAGTTAAAAGCTTTATATCTGCTCCCAATGCTTTTTGAGCAACTAAACCAGAACGCCCTACAGCATAGTTTGCTTTTTTATTTACTACCTCATTAGTGGTAAAAATATTATTGTTGAATTTTTTTATATCTACTTCAAGACCTGCATTTTTATAATAACCCTTCTCTTTGGCCATATAATATCCTGCGAATTGGAATTGATCTAGCCAATGAAGCTGCAATGATACTTTTTCTAGTTCCTTCGAGACACTCAAGCTTAACAATAAGCTAAGTATAAATATTGCTCTTAGCATATACTATAATCCTTATTAATCTTTATATAGAGGTAACTCTATTGTAATTAAAGCACCTGTATAGTTTTTTCCATTATATTCATATGTATCATTTTCTATCTCAATATTTCCACCCATACCTTCTGTGATATAATTGTATGTCATATACATCCCCAAACCTTTACCTTGAGACTGGTGAGAAGTTGTAAAATATGGCTCAAATACTTTTGATATATCCTTACTGTCTATACCATTTGCATTGTCTTTTATGTGAATTATGGCTGTATTGTTTTTTATTTCTGTATCAATAAAAATATACTTCTCTTTAGTGTTCATATCATTAAATTTTTCATATGAATTTACCAATATATCCATAATGCACTGCATAAATTCATTTGAACACCCATACACCTTTAAGTTCTCATCGATATTTAATATAAAGTCTATGTCACTGTTTTTCATTTGTGTTTCAAGTAAATTTAATGATATATCTATCTTGTCATTTAAATAAAAGACTTTATTTTCAATATTTCCATCTATAAAACCTATAAAGTTATCCAAAATATCAGATAAATACTGTGTGTGTTCATTTATTTGATTACAGCTATTCATAAAAATTTCATCTGTAAGAGTTCCTAGCTCTTTTTGAAAGATCATACCTGTTGCATTCGTAGAGATAATACTTAAAGGCTGTCTCCATTGATGTGCTATATTTTGTATCATAGAATTCATAGAGTTCATTTTTTCTTGATGAAATATCTTTCTTTCTAATAAAATATTTTTTTCTATTTCCAATTTTACCTTTTCCTTTTGATCGTACAGAATCTTTGCAGTCTTATAAAGTACATTAATGATTTTTGATAAGGATATTGGTTTTAATAAAAAGTCTGATATACCAAGTTCTATAAGATTCATTAGTCTTGATGACTCACTATATGCAGAAATCACAATTATCATTTGTTCATAATTGATATTATGTATATGATCTATTAGTGTTTCCCCATCCATTATTGGCATGGAAAGGTCTGTAATGACAAGGTCATAATAATTATTATGATTAGTGAAATAATTTTTATATAATATCAAGCCCTCCTCTCCATTTACTGCCGTATCTATACTATTGAAAAACTTTTCCAAAACATCTGAGGTATTTTTCATTACTGATTCATCATCTTCTATATATAAAACACTCAATTCTTTTGTATATTTAAGTACATCTTTAAAATCCATCTCTTATCCTTATTTTTTATACTCTTTTATATCAGACACAGGTTCACTAAAATAATACCCCTGATATGCATCTACACCAATGAGGTTTAATTTGTCATAAACATCTTTTGAGTGAACAAATTCTGCAATAGTTTTTATCCCAAGTTGTTTTGCAAAGTTAACTATTGTTTGTGTAATAATATAAGATCTCTTATCTGTATCTATTGACTTTATAATAGATCCGTCAATTTTAATAAAATCAGGTTCTAATTGTGTCAAATATATAAAATTTGAATATCCGCTTCCAAAATCATCTATAGATATGGATACATTTAGTTTTTTCATTACACTAATGAAATTTTTTACAATTTCAAAATCATCTATAGATTCACTTTCCAATATCTCAACTATAAGTCTTCCATTGACTTTATATTTAGTTATATTTTCCAATAAAAAACTTATAAGCTTGTTGTCCGCAATATCTTCAAATGTAAGGTTTATAGAGAAAGACTCCTCTTTATTTTCAAAGAATTCAAATGATTTCTGAATCATAACCTTTGTCAGCAAATGATATTGTCCAGTTTTTTTTGAAATATCCAGAAAAAAATATGGTGAAATAACTTTATTATTGTCTATAATTCGTATTAAACATTCATATTTTATCAGTCCGTTATTTGTCACAATAGGCTGATAGTAAGGAACAACATTATCATCTTTTAAAGCACATTTGATCTTTTTTGTCCACTTTATATCATCTTTTGATCTTTTCATAAGATTAAGGTCTTTGGAGTATTTAGCATAAGGGAGTCTTTTTTTATATGCATATTTTAATGCTAAATCAGCTTTGGCAAGAAGTTTTTTTGTGTTTACGGCAATACCTATAATAATATTTAAGTATATATCGATTGTTTTGTTTTCTAATTTTACAGTAATAGGTTTGTCGTTTATATGCGTTATGATATCCATCGCATTTAACATACATTCATCTACAACAATATTTTCATTTAGATTTATGATTGCAAATTCATCTCCCCCTAAATGATATAGTTTACACATATCTTCAGTTAGTCTTTGAAGTATATTTGAAAGTTCTATTAAAACTTTATCACCTATTTTACTTCCATACACACTGTTTATATTTTTAAACTCTTTTACATTTATTAGAAATAAACCTTTTGGTTTATATCCTTCTATATCTTCAATAAGCTTATTTCTTTTTGGAAGATGCGTTAAGATATCAAAATAAAGTTTTTGATATAACTCTTTTGTTTTTTCATTTACTTTTTTTTCCAGTAAAATATTTGAATCTATAGTATTTTGGTGATATTGTTTCAATTGTTTTTCATTGTAAACTTTTTTAGAAAGTTTATGGAGTATATCTATTGTATTTTCTAGATTTATAGGTTTGTGTAAAAAGTGATCTATCCCCATATTTAGAAGTTGAGTAATTTTGTCAGAATCATTATATGCAGAGATTACTAATATATTTTGATAGGGATTTATTTTTTTTATCTCTTTTGATAAACTTATCCCATCCATATGAGGCATACTGATATCTGTCACCACAATATCATAATACTCACCATTTTGACTATAATACTCTTTGCATCTCTTCAACGCTTCCTGACCGTTTGAAGCCAAGTGAACAAGATTGAAAAATCTGCTAAATACTTCTGATAATTCATAAAGTACATCATTGTCATCTTCACAATATATAATATTGAGACTTTTTGTATAGTTGTATAACTGATCATAGTTCATAATATTCTCCCTTTAAAATTTTACTAAAAGAATATTGCACAATTCTTGCAAATATTTAATATATCAATTTATATCCCATTCCATAACTACTTTGTATAGTTACTTGAGGTATCTTTTTTCTTAGCCTTGATATGATTGGACTTAAGTTTTCAACACTGCAGTAATGTGGTTCATCATCCCATAAGATATTGAATATCTCATTTAAAGTTGTAATATGTATACCGTTTTTAATAAACAGCTTCATCAAAAGAGTTTCTCTTTTAGTAAGTTTTATATCTTTATCTTCCAATAATAGTGTGTCATTTTGATTATCCCAAGAATAGCCATGTGCTAAGTGAGTAATATTTTTATCAGGGAACTCTTCGTATATGTTGTTTATTTTATGTGAGATACTATATAAAACACCAAGAAGTCTGTCTAGGTCAAAAGGCTTGACAATAAACTGTTCAATACCTATATTTACAAACTCTAAAAGATATTCTGATTCATTGTGAGCAGAAAGTACTATGATAGGCTGCTTTTCGCTGATACTATAGATCTCTTTAACAAGCTCTAAACCGTCAACTTCAGCCATAAGCAGATCTGTTATAACAATATCATAATGTTTTTCACATCTATCATAATACTCAAGGTACTTTTCTAAGCCATCACTTCCATCAGTAGCTGTATCAACTTTTGCAAAGAACTTTTCAAATAAATCCGCCGTATCCAATCTAAAATCTTTATCGTCTTCAACATACAGAACAGTTAGATTTTTAGTATAATTGTAAACTTTTTTAAATTCTGTACTCATTGTAACCCCTCATATTCTATACTATTATAGTATTAAAAAGTGATATTTTAATGGTAAATGAAATTTATATACTGTTTTTATTCAATCTGTGACATCGTTAAAATCATCTCTTCTTTTTTCAAGATATTCTCTATAGGTTTTATAATCACCATATTTAAAAAACTTATCATATCTTGAATGTTTTTGTTTTATATCTGTAGAGTGTTTAATGGGGCACCAGTACTGTTCAGTTCTTGCAGCAACTTCTTTTATGTAAGATATAACGCCGTTAAAGTATTCACAATACCAGCAATTTATTTTTTCAATTCGATCTAAATAAAAAAGATTATATCTATCTATAATGACATAATCTTTTCTTTTTACTATAGGTATTTTATAAATTGGGAAACAAACATATTGATATATAGTTACAGTCAGATCAAGAATAAATGCAGGTATTAACAAAAGCCAAATAAAAGGGATAGTAAGCACGGCAAGAAAAGGGAAGGAAGAGAGGTATTTTAGGGAGCTTATTATCTTTTGCTTACCTTTTTTTATAACATCTTCTTCAAAATGTGCTTTTCCGTTATCTATGGTATAAAAAAGCTCATCCTCTTTTGATTTTAATTCATCTATAAGTTCCTCTTCAAGCTTCTTTATCTGCAAAGTGAGTTTTTCTATTTTTGAATTTATATCTTTTTTGTCCATAATTATACTCTTTATAAATTATTTGTTTTTACATTTTTTACATATGCCATTTATGATTACATTTTGTACTTCGTATCCGTCAAGTTTTATATTAAGGTTATCTATACACTCAACACTGTTACATTTTATACATACAAAGTGTGCATGAGGTGTTAATTTTAACTCAAAATATCTTTTTTTATCATTTGATTCAAAAGAGTTTAATATCTCCTGCTGTTCAAATTTTGTAATATTTCTGTAAAAAGTTGCCTTGTCCATTGATATATCTGATTTTATATCATCATAACAAAGAGGTGAATCAGCTTTTTTTAAAATCTCTAACAATGCCACTCTAGCAGTAGTAAGCTTTATGTTTTTATCTTTAATTATATCTTCTATACTCATAATTGAATTATACCATAAATAATATTATGCAACTAAGTTGCATTTAAGAAGAACTTATATAAACTTTTAAAATATAAATGCGACCCAGTTGCAAATAAGGATTAAGATGAAAAGAATATTATTAGCATCGCTAGTGATGATAGCAACTTTTGCACAAGCAGATTTAAATACAGTAGTAAGTATACTTCCGCAAAAAACATTCGTTGAAGCTATAGGTGGAGATAAAGTCAATGTAACTCTAATGGTAAAACCAGGGAACTCACCACACTCATATGAACCAAAGCCTTCTCAGATGAGAGATATTGCAAAAGCAGATATATATTTTGCATTAGATGTAGAATTTGAACATACATGGCTTCCAAAATTTAAATCTCAAAACAATAGTATGAAAATAGTTGATCTTGATCATGGCATACAAAAATCACGATTAGAGAAACATTCACATCATGAGAAGGAACATGGTCATGATGACCATGAGGAACACCATGATGAGCATGATGACCACGAGGAAGGACTAGATCCTCACATATGGACAAGCCCCTCAAATGTAAAGATAATCGCAACAAACATATACAATACACTTTGTAGTGAAGACAGTGCTAATAAAGATTACTATAAAAGTAATTATGAAAAATTCTTAAAGCATATAAAAACAACTGATCAAAAGATCAAAACAATATTAAAAGATGTGCCTAAACACAGTAAATTTATGGTATTTCATCCAGCATGGGGATATTTTGCCGCACAATATAACTTAACTCAAATTGCTATAGAAGCAGGTGGAAAGAATCCAAAACCAAAGCATATAGCCTACCTTATAGAGGAAGCAAAAGAGGAAAATATCAAAGCTGTCTTTACAGCACCTGAGTTTAGTGATACAGCTGCACGACAAATAGCAAAAGAGCTTGGTGTACCTGTTATAAAAGTAAGCCCTCTAAATCCAAAATGGTCTAAAAACCTTCAAAGATTAGCTAAAGCAATTGCAAATAAAAGATAATATTTAAACTAAATATTTACTCAACACCTCTATCAAAGCTTTTTTATTAACAGGCTTTGTAAGGTATTCATCCATACCTGCTTCCAAAAATTTTTCTTTGTCACCTTTGAGGGCATTTGCAGTTAATGCAACTATTGGAGTATGTGTAATATTATTTTCATGCTCATACGCTAAAATATTTCTTGTAGCTTCTATACCACTCATCTTTGGCATATTCTCATCCATAAGGATTAGATCATATCTGTTTTCTTTATACATACTGATAGACTCTTGTCCATTTTGTGCAATTTCAAAATTTAAACCAAGTTTCTTTAGTAATACTTTCATAAATTCTTGATTTGCTTTATTATCTTCTACAATAAGTATTTTTCCTTGTAATTTTACATTTTTCATATCTATTTTAGTTTTTAAAGTATTGTTTTTAGAAATTTCTATAGGAATTTTAAAGTAGAATTCACTACCCTGCTTCTCTTTACTTCGAACACTCAATACTCCGCCTAAAAGTTTTACAAGTTCATTACAAATACTCAAACCAAGGCCTGTACCGCCATACTCTCTTGTAATAGAACTGTCTTCTTGATTAAAGGCTTCAAATATATGGATAAGTTTATTTGGAGATATACCTTTACCCTCATCTTTCACAGAGACTGATAATTTATTTTCATTATAATCTATATCTATAAAGATATTTTTACCTTCAGATGTAAATTTAATGGCATTTGATAATAGATTTGTTAGAATTTGCTTTATTCTTAAAAGATCACTATTTAAGTGTCTTGGCATATTTTTATCTATATTTGTATGTATATATATTTTTTTCTCTTCAGCTTTAGCACTAAAAAGTGCAATACTGCTACATAATTCATCTATATTAAAATCTTCATTTACTATTTCTAATTTTCCGCTTTCTATTTTACTAAAGTCTAAAATATCTGCAATAACCCCAAGTAAATGGTGACTTGATTCATCTATTATTTTCAGATATTTTTTATTATTTGGATCTTTTATATTCTCTTTTAAAATATCAACAAAACCTACTATCCCGTTAAGAGGTGTTCGTATTTCATGGCTCATATTTGCTAAAAATTCTGACTTTGCTTTATTTGCATTTTCTGCAATTTCCTTTGATTCTAAAAGCTCCTGTGATATTTTCTTTTGTTCAGAAATATCAGCATGAGTACCTATAACTCTTAAAGGGTTTCCGTCATTATCTTTTTGTACTACCATTCCTCTTGCCAATATCCATTTATATGAAGAGTCTTTACATAATAACCTAAACTCCAAACTATAATGATCTGTATTGCCGCTTAGATGATCCTGTACAACTTTATAAGCATTTTGCAGATCATCTGGATGTACAAGTCTTTTCCACTCATCAAGTGTATTTTCAATATCATCTTCACTGTATCCCAACATCTCTTTCCATCTTGTAGAATAGTAAACTTCATTAGATTTAAGGTCCCAGTCCCAAAGACCATCACCGTTTCCATCAACGGCAAACTTCCACCTAAACTCACTATCCTCTAGTCTTTTCTGGTTTTCTTGCTGCGATGTTATATCCATGATATATCCAAGGAAGTGTGTAATATCTCCTTTGTCATTTTTTGTTACTACAGTATAATCCAGAACCCATTTTATACTACCGTCTTTTGTAATAATTCTGTATGGTGCATGTCTAAAGAAATCATCTTTACTTTTTTGTCCGTTTGCAACTTCCTCAAAAACTCTCTCTATGTCATCTTTTACTATACAACTTGCGTAATCTATAGAATTGTTTAAAAACTCCTCTTTTGTATACCCTAAAAGATTCACTACATTTGATGACACATAGTCGATACTCCAATTTTTATCATTGTTCCATCTAAATAATACGGAATTGCCTTTATCAAAAAGCGATAGTAAATTTTCCTGTTCTTTTGTTTTGTCCAATAGAAGCTGTTTGTTTCTTTTTTCTTCAGTGATATCTTGAATAGTTCCTGTCATTCTTGTTGGATTGCCTTGTTCATCTCTTAATATCTCAGCTTGTGCCATTACCACTTTTATAGCACCATCCACACTTACAAGTCTATGCTCTATCTGATAGGGTATATCTTTATTTTTCAAAGAGACTTTCATAGCATTGTTTACCATATCTATATCTTTTGGATGAATATGATTTAAGAAAACCTCATAGCTTGCTTCATTACAATCTTTACTGATACCAAATAAATTATATATCTCATCACTCCACCATAAGGTATTATTGGTTATATCCCAATCCCAGCTTCCTATAGCTGATATAATTTGTGCTTGATTCAATACATTATACGCACTGGTTAATTCATTAGATGTTACTTTTACAAGATTACTCAAGGCACTTAAAGTACGATCTGTTTTTGTTTCCACTTGAACTATATCATCAATATTATTTACATTACTTGTCTCACTTAAACTTAATGTAGTAGTTGTAATATTTAAAAGGTCATTTCTTTTGTCGTTATAAAAATATTCACCGTAAGTAAAAAATCCGACACTTGGTGCAATGTTCTCAATCAGTCCAAATTCTAACTCTAAATCTTTATTCAACAAAGCTTTTCTAGCACTGCAAGAGTATATAAAAGTTGATTCTACGGGGCATTGTTTTAAGGCTTTATAACATTTAAAACCTTCATCTTTTATAGTCTCAAGGTCTCCAAATCCAAACTTTACTTTAGTACCCTCTTCTAAATTACCGGCAACTATCAATGAACCATTATCCAAAACAGCGATAGGTGCTCTTGCTACTTTAACACCGTTCTTTTCAAATATCAAAGGAAACTCTATACCTGAAGAAGGAAGTGATTTAACAATCTCATTGCCAAGATACCTTCTGTATATCTCAACTGCACTTAGATGATTTATCTCTATTAAGCAGTTTCCTTGTGACTTTGTTACTACCATATCTTGACCTATAGTCTGCCAATTTAACATATAGTTATTATTGACTATAAGATTCTTTGAACTTAAACTTGCCATAACTATACCGGACTCTAAAATAGAAGTATCATTAAAAACGAATGTTTTTTTGAACTGCTGATTATCTCCTGCTCTTCCACCTGCTATGATCAGATCAGGTTTTATCTTTGAGATATTTTTTATTATCTCCTCCCCGTTACTTAGAAGACCGTCACTAAATATAATCAATACTTTGGTATCATCAAATACAAGTTCATCTATTGCTTTTTTCACATTTAGATTTTCATTTTCTATTTCGTATATACCTGATCTTACAATTGTATCATCAAACACAGAAAATGAGATAATGATACTTTCATCATACATTTTCCCTTTGTATATTTCACCTGCCGTTGTGGTTCCTATAATATTAGATGAAGGTAAAATTGATTTTAGATTATTTGAGATTTTGGATAGTATATCTTCATCTATTTTTCCAGAAAAGATCTGGATCAATATATTTTTTGATTTTTTGATTTTATTTTGTTCTATAAATTCTTTTAATTGTGATACATCCGTATAATTTAAATTATAAGTTTTCAAGTTCGATATCCTAATATATAATATTGACTTTGTATTATAACAAAATATTTTAATAATATTTAAAATTTATCATAAATCTAAAAGAATCTTTATATATATTCTACTATTATGTCGTTTCAATTTTTAAAACATAGAAGGGTTATCATTGAATATAGATATCAGTATTCATCCAATAAGGAAAGAACAAGCTTCAAAACTAGGTATTGACCATAAGGAATATGAATGCATAGAAAGTTTAGAAAATGCAATAGCTAACAAACTAGCAGAAGGTATGGAACCTCTTATAGATATAATTCAGTCCATTGATGAAATTGAGAATGAGTCATAAAATTAACAATTTGCAATAAAAACACCATATCTTTAAATTTTATCTTATAATTACGCATATTTAAAATAAAGAGGTAAAAATGATAATCTGCGGAATAGAACTAAAAGCAAACAATGCACTAATAGCACTTATAAACAGTGAAAATAACAATATCGAATATATAGAACATAAACAAAAAAAGATATCTATAGAAGATGATGAAAATATGGAACATATATTAAAATTTTCAAACCATATAAAAGAGCTTATTACTACTTACAATATAGAAAAGATAGCTATAAAAAAACGAGCCAAAAAAGGCAACTTTGCAGGTGGTGCTGTAACTTTTAAACTTGAAGCAATTATCCAACTAAACGGTATCTCTCCTGTAGAGTTTGTATCTTCTCAAGCTCTTAATAAACTACAAAAAAAAGATGAGATAAAGTTTCCATCTAAGCTCAACAAATATCAAGAACAAGCATACCTTGCTGCTGTTTTTTGCAGTTCATAGTTTCATTTAGTTTTTGATACAATAATTATAACTTAACTGTATAAGGCACTATCATATGGCAAAACTTACTCAAAATATTTCAAAGATATGGTTTATTATATTAGGTATATTTTTTATACTTTTATTTATCACTTACAATCTAAGTGCCCCTGCTCCAAAAAAAGAGCTTACTTTAGCTACTGGTGCAATTGGAAGTGACAGTTATGCCTATGGTATGTCATATAAAGCACTTTTAGAGCAAGACGGCGTAACACTAAACATCATACCAACCTTGGGAAGTTTGGATACTGTAGGATACCTTCACACTAAAAAAGCTGATATAGGTTTTGTACATAGCGGTATACTTCTAAACCAAAGAGCATACAACTTTGAATCACTTGCAAGTATATATTATGAACCTTTATGGGTATTTTATAGAAATGATGGCTATAAGCTAAACTATATTTTAGAATCAGTAGGTAAAAATGTAGGTATTAGTATAACAAATGACGGTACTTATGATCTGGCTAAAAAGCTTTTTGAAACAAACAATCTTGAAAAACATCTAAGCACAACATATATCCAAGACTCACAGTCTATAAAGCAGCTAAAAGATAAACAGATAGATATATTTATAACTTTGGCAACAAAAGACAACCAATACATACAAGAACTTTTAGAAGACCCAACCATAGAAGTGATGGGGATAAAAAGGATAGAAGCATATAAACAAAGGTTTGATTATCTTACTGGACTTAAATTACATGAAGGAAGTCTTGATCTAGCTAAAAATATCCCTTCAAAAGATACGAATATACTAAGTACCACACAAAATCTTGTTTGTAATGAAGATATTCCTAGTGAACTGATAAGAATATTTTTAACAAAAGTACAACAGATACACTCTGATAAAAGTTTCTTTCAAGAATCAGGCACATTTATAAACCTAGAGCATCTAGACACAAAGATAAATGATGAAGCACAACGATATATAACTTACGGCGAATCATGGCTTGAGAAGATATTTCCTTTTTGGATAGCATCAAATATAGATAGACTAAAGCTTCTTATTATACCACTTATTTGGCTTATCATACCTCTTTTTAAAAGTATCATACCTCTATATATCTTTACAATCAGATCAAAAATATTCAAATGGTATGAAGAGTTAGACAAAATAAACGATAAACTAAATGATAAAAATATTAAAGAAAAAGTGCTAAACGATACTTCCAACGAACTAGAAGCTCTAAAATACGACATAGAGTCAAAGACAAAAGTACCGTTGTCTTATATGGGTGAGTACTACAACCTTATAGTACATATTGAACTTTTGGAGAAAAAGATAGAAGGTATTAAAAAAAGTATATGATTATTCTATATATCACTTAAAAGTTTATCATATATTTTTTTCATTTGAGGCACTTCCACATTTAGCTTTTCTGCCTCTTTTACTATATATCCAGTAAGAGACTCTACTTCTGTTTGAGAACCTTTTTCAAAGTCTAACTGCATAGATGTTTTAGAGTCATATGGTACATGAGTGGCTTGCTTGACTGCATTTTGTATATCATTGTTTGATATATTTATACCTTTTTCATCTGCGACTCTTTTTATCTCTATCAAGATATCTATAAAAAGTTCCAACTGCTCTTTTACTATATATCCCATAGGTTCTTTAAAATAAGAGGTTAAACTTCCCATAGCACAGATAAAAAGGTACTTCTTCCAGCAATCATACTGGATATTGTGGCTATTCGTTGTTTTTAGATCACAGCTGTTAAATATCTGCTCTAATATCTTTAGATTTATATTCTCTTGTTTAGAGCCAAATAAAAGATAAAATGTATATGACTCTCTATTTATCACTCCATATCTTTCTAAATGCGATATGATATAAATTGCACCTTCACAAATTATCCCATTGTTTAAATATGAACCAATAGTGGTTTGATGTTCCACACCATTTGATAATGGGATAACAATAGTATTTTCATCTATACAATATTCTATAGTTTTACAAGCAGATTGCAGATCATAACTTTTTACAGCCAAAAAAACCACATCAAAAATATCATCATCTACAGTTTTTTCAACCCTTGGATATACTACAAAGTCTTCATCTTTATACTCTAAAACTTTTAGACCGTTTTGTTTTATAGCTTCATAGTGTTTATCTTTGCAGATCAAGGTTACATCATAATTATTTTGTGACAATTTAGCTGCTAAATAGCCACCAACACCACCAGCCCCAACTATTGCTATTTTTAAACTAGACATCATACCTCTATTGTTATTTTTATAATTTTATTATATCTAATACCAAATAAAACTTGTTTATGCTAAAGTTTTAAAAACTCCTAAGGTAGATATTTGTTTGAGATATTTTTAATTTTTACCACTGTTTATATTTTATCAAGTGTAGTTTTCTTTACTTTAAAAACTGGTATATCTCCCATGTTTAGTTCCCCTAAAGCTATAATGTACTTTTCAAACATGCTACGGTCATAGACCTAGGAAGCGGTTGGGGTATTTTGATACTTTATACAGCACTAAAAAATCCAACAAAAACTTTTATAGGATATGAGATCTCAACTGTCCCTTTTTATTTTTCAAAATTATTAAAACTGATATTTAGACAAAATAATTTAAACTTCTATCGGCAAGACTTTTTGGATATAGAGTTTCAAAATGAGTTTTTATATATCTGTTATTTGTTTCCAAAAGCAATGGAAGATATTGAGGAAAAGATAAAAGATACAGATACAAAACCAACCATCATAAGCAGTACCTTTGCACTACCTACTACAAAAGCACAAAAAAAAGAGACTTTAGATGATATACTAAAAACTCCTATCTATTTTTATAAGTGATTACTTATACTATCTTTTCCTGACCCAGCCTATATA
>JAYEKV010000080.1:0-1543 GCA_034716855.1 Campylobacterota bacterium
TTATCACCTATCCACTTTTAAAACTTATGCAAAAGATCACAGCACTTATCTCTAAAAATAAAAAGTTCACAACAGAGATAACAAAAGAGGAGATAGAGGCTACTGTACATATGGGAGAGGAAGCAGGTATCATAAAAGAGCAAAACTCACATATACTAAAAAATATATTTTCACTAAATGATATAAAAATAAAAGATATCCACACTCCTAGAAAAGTTATGTTCTCAATAAACAAAGATATACTTCTGCAAAGCCTACAAAACAACGACTTCTCAAAGATTGATATGAAAAGAGTAAAAGAATACTCACGAATACCAATCTATAATAACGATATAGATGATATTATAGGTGTGGTTATCTCTAAAGAATTCTTGGCTGAAGCACTAAACAACCAAATAGAAAACAAAGAAGAGATCATAAGGGAAGTATACAAGATCAATGAAAATATCCCCGTATCAAAACTTGTAGATATGTTCATCATCAAAAAAGAACATATGTTCTTAGTGGTTGACAACTACGACCAAACTGAAGGGCTTGTAACACTAGAAGATGCTTTGGAGACTATTCTTGGGCGTGAGATAGTTGATGAACTTGATAAAAATATAGATATGAGAGAACTTGCCAAAAATGTATAACTTTACAGATGAAAGTATGGACAGCATTATCCATACACTCTCACATAAACTACAAGAGCTAAAAGATGATGAGATTTTATCATTTACGATACTTGACCCTGACAATACCCTAAAGTCATATGCAGGTCAAAAAGTTACCATTGAGGATAAGGTATATTTATATAGAAGTTACAAAAGCTGGTGTGACTTAGCGGAGCTTTTGGGTTGTAGGATACTTACGCCAAAAACTAAAGATGATAATCATATCATCATAAGATACAAAAAACTTAACACTAGTAGTTCATTTCATAAAAGCGACCTTTCAAAAGAGGAAAAATACGGCACAGACTCACAGTTTTCACTTATCAATAAAAGTGAAGAGCCATCATTCTTATACTACTACCAACAAGCCTTAAAAAATGTACAAATAGATAAAAGAAAAAGGGTACTAAATCTTGGAGTAAATACGGGGGATGAGTTTGACACTATTATCAATACAGTTTCAGATATATCAACTCATCATCTTGTAGGTATAGACTATAGTCCAAGTGCTATAGATAGTGCAAAGATAAGATTTGAACAGTATGAGAATATAGACCTTTACACACATGATATAAATGACCTTGACACACTAAAGTTAGAACCTTTTGATCTTATAGTAACCATTGGTACTCTTCAAAGTACCTCTTTAGAATTCAAACCTTTGTTTATGAAACTAGTACAGGAAAATCTTAAAAAAGATGGAAGCTTGATACTTGGCTTTCCAAACTGCAGATGGATAGATACACAGATGGTATACGGTGCAGTTCCACCAAACTATAACTTTTCAGAGATGTCTATACTATACAAAGATGTACAATTTTGTAAAAAATATCTACAGCAAAAAAAGTTTAGAGTAACCATCACAGGAAAAGATTATATATTTTTAA
>JAYEKV010000081.1:0-9146 GCA_034716855.1 Campylobacterota bacterium
TAACTGTGGGTTGGCATGGATATTTGCCATTTTATCATCATGATGATGGTGTTCATGTTTATGATCATCACTATGCTCATGATCTGTTATACTACATCCGCAATCTTTACACATATTATTTCTCCTTTTATTTTATAACTTTATTTTTCCAAACACTATGACAGCTTACACAATGATTTGAAAGATTGTAAAACTGTTTATTTGCATCTATCCAGTCTTTTTCATTTATCGAACCTAAAACTTCACTTGTAGCATCATGTAAAAGTTTATCATACGAAATAAGTGACTTTTTAAAACTATCATGATCTTTTGGATCCATTATCATCCAAGGTTTCTCTTTTGGTGCAGGGTGTGAATCTATAAGATATATACCTGATTCTACCAAAAGCTGATTTTGTGTTATGATACCCTCTTGTACCATTTTAAGTGCTTCCCCCATCTGTCTCATCATCTGAGCATAGGTTATATCTGCTATATCTTTACTTGCTACAAGATCTTCCGCATTGTCAAAATCTATATCTTGGATATGGGGATGTTGATGATCCTCAAGCCCCTCAATAGTTGGCTCTATCATCACAGCATGAGAATGGGGTGTAAAAAAGCTGATTGATCCAACTATAACTGATATAACTCCAACTGTTGCAAATACTTTTTTTACATTTGCAAGATTATATAAAAGATTTTTATTTATATATAAAATAACAACTCCTAAAAGAATAAAAACAACACTAACACCCAAAATAAACATAAGTATAATATCAAAGCCTATACTATGCACATCAGTAACACCAAATACTACAAGTACTCCCCTAGCACCGCCTATACCCATCAAAGCACCAATAGTAAGTGCAGATATAAGTGCATTGTTGTTATGCTTGTGTTCACTTCCATACCAAATATGTATATGTTCTTTATCACCGTGTTTGTGAACTTTTAAGTGAATTTTATCAGTAAATACCATAAAAAGTATATAGATCCCCATACCAAATATCACAACAGCACTTATTGTATCACCATAGGACAAAATATGGTCGGATATATCAAAGTTTTGCAAGATTTTTGCAAAAACAAACAGCATCACTCCATGACCAATAGCAAATGCAAAAGTGATGGCAAATGTTTTCTTTTTAGATTTACCAATTGAAAAATCAGCAATTGCAGTTAGATGATCTGGACCAAAAGCATGTAATATCCCATACCAGAAAATAAGCATCAAACCTAATTCCACTTTGTAAACCCCTCTTTTATTTTATCAAGATCATAATCATCTTTTTTTGTAACTTCCACCCCAAGCTTTTCTATCTCTTTTATTGCTGCATCCAAAAATAAAGGAAAGAACTTTTTAAAATCCTCACTTAGACCTATTGACACAGTTTGAATATCATTTGGGACTATGGCACATATCTTAACATCTGCACATTTTTCAAGTAAACTTGCACTTCTTAACATATCAACCACTTCAACCTCATGGGCAGTATTTTTAAACCCTTCCATATCTAAAAGTTTTTTAGAAGGGAAACTGTAAATAGCTCCGACCTCATCATCCAAAGATATAGTATCTAGTATCAAAACATTGTCATAATCGCTAAAATAATTCACAAGACCTATTCCTAAAGTACCACCGTCAACTATCTCTATATCTTTTGAAAAGCTAAAATGTTCTTTTAAAACTCTTGCAGTAAATACACCTATACCGTCATCACTAAAAAGTATATTTCCTATACCTATTACTATATCTTTAGACAATATTATTCTCCTTTGCCCATATCATCTGACCAAAACTTATAGCAGCATCATTGCATGGAAGTTTGTTTGGATAAATAACATTTGGTATTTTATCCACAATAAGTGCCAATAGAGTTACATTTTGAAAAACTCCACCGCTTAATACAATAGGGGTATCAAAATCTTTTGATATCTCCTCTATTATATTTACAATCGTATTAAAGAACTTTGAGACTATAACACTTTTGTTAGTTTCTTCTATCATCTGCCTTATCATTTGATCTATGTTTATTACTCCACCTATAGTACTAAAAGGGTAACACTCTTTTATCTTTTCATCGTAAATGCTCTCCATCATTGAACCGCTTTGCCCCTCATAAGTTATAAGATGAATAATATCAGCTATTGAGGCAACAGCATCAAAAACTCTTCCTACCGAGGAACACATAGGTGCATTAAGTCCTTTAGACCAAGAAGTATAAAGTATATTTAGTTCACTTTTTGAAAACTGTTCTACCACAGGATGATCCATACCTAAAATCTCTTCACCGTAAATATCAAACAACAAAGACAAAGCACATCGTCTAGGCTCTTTTACGGAAATAGAGCCTCCTATTAATTTAAAAGGTTTTATAAAAGCTATCCTCTTATAACTTTTCCTGTCACAATATAAAAACTCACCGCCCCAAAGTGTACCATACCCCAGGGCACCATCTCTGGCTTCGCCATTCACCTTGTCATCACCCAAGCCTGTACCGTCAAAGGCTACACCTATAACTTTTTCATAGATATTTTTTTCACCCATTACAGATAAGATATGTGCATAATGGTGCTGAACCTCTTGATGATTTGTATAGTTTCTTTTTGCATATTTAAAGCTCTCGTACCCTTTATGCTTATCACTTACTACTTCTTCCTCTTTAAAACTATAAATATTTTTAAAGTTTTCTATATTTTTTTCATAATTCTCTATAGATTTTATACTATCAAGGTCACCTAGATATGGAGATACTACAGCTTTATCCTCATATGCAAACGCTACTGTTGATTTTTGATTTGCTCCTAAGCTTAGGATATTTTCTTTTACTTTTGTATCAAACGAAAAAGTAACAGGGGCATATCCTCTTGCTGCTCTTAAAATAAGTTTTTCACTATTTATAGAGGTCACAACACTATCGTCACAACCGTTCAAAATATCTCTGTTATGATCCACACAATAATCCCAAATATCACATATCTCATCTATATCTTCAGATGATGTACATATAGGATCACCACTTCTATTGGCACTTGTTGCTATTATTGGGCTGTCTAATCTATCCATGAGCATTTGGTGTAAAGGTGTGTATGGGAGGAATAGACCTATTTTATCTATAAAGGGAGCTATGTTAGATGGTAGTTTGTAGTTTGTAGCTTGTAGTTTTTTTAGTAGTACTATTGGTCGCTCTTTTGATTCTAATAGTTCTTTTTCCCATTCATCTAGTAAAGCTATATTTTTAGCAGAGCTAATATCTCTTACCATCACTGCATATGGTTTATGAGGTCTGTTTTTTCTTTCTCTTAGTTTTTCTACAGCCTTACTATTTGTAGCATCACAAACAAGATGATACCCTCCAATACCTTTTACAGCTAAAATATATCCATCTTTTATAAACTCTACACTCTTATCAATGATCTTATCACCGCTAACTCTTAACTCTTCACTCTTACCTCTTAACTCTAAAACTGGTCCACAATTTTTACAAGATGTAACTTGCGCATGATATCTTCTGTTTGTGGGGTCGGTGTACTCCTTTTCACACTCTTTACACATCTGAAACTTTTCCATGGAGGTATCAATTCTGTCATAGGGAAGTTTATCTATAAGTGTATATCTAGGACCACAATTTGTACAGTTTATAAAAGGATAGTTGTATCGTCTGTTGTTCTTGTCATAAAGTTCATCTTTACAATCTTCACACATACAACTGTCATGTGGCATAGTTACAGTAACTTTGGAGCTTTTCGTGCTTGAAGATATAGTAAAATCATCATAGTTCTTTTCTTCGTCTGTTTTGAAAACCTCAATAGAGTCAATTTGACTTAATATTGGTTTATCATTTTTAACAGATTCTATAAAGTTTTCTATTGTTTTTTTTGAGCCGTTAAGCTTTATATGAACCCCGCTTGATTCATTGTGCACTTCACCTTTTAGATTCATACCAATGGCAAGGTTATATATAAAGGGTCTAAATCCAACCCCTTGAACAAGACCTTTTATGATAATATGATAACTGTTCAATCTACTCCATCTCCAATTGCATCAAAAACATCTCTTCACCATCAAGCACTACTATATCACCACTTTGACAATCAGGGCATAAAAACTGATGCTTTTCAAGTTCATTTTCTTTCTTACAGCTGTTGCATTTTATAACAATCTTTTGTATATTCATATCAAAATAAGCATTATGACACACAGTATCTTCTTTAAAAGTCTCAAATGCTTCTCGTAATAGCTCAGGCTCTACTCCACTTAGCACACCTACTTTAATCACCACTTTACTTACGCTTTTAGCATCATTTGAAATTGCGTGTTGTACGCAGCTGTCTATTAGAGACTGAACTATACTATATTCGTGCATATATTATAAGTTTGCCGTTTTTATCTTATATGAGCTAAGTTCTTGACCTTTTGCGTCCATAACATGAACTGCACATGCCAAACATGGATCAAATGAGTGAAGTACTTTTAACACCTCTAAAGGCTTAGAAGGATCTTCTAGTTTTATACCCACAAGTGCCTCTTCATATGCACCTCTTAGACCATCAAAGTTCTTTGGTGTTGCATTCCATGTTGTTGGTGCTATTACGCTGTAGTTTTTTATCTTTTGATCATCAATATTTACAAAGTGAGACAGCACCCCTCTTGGCACTTCTAAAAATGCTCTACCTTTAGTACTTTTTGGTTTCTCATTTATATCAAATTTTGTCCAAGTATCTGTATCGTAGTATTTTATGTTTTGAATAAGTCTGCTTACTAGTTTAAATATATATTCTACGATATATTCAGTCTCTATTGAACGAGCCGCATTTCTTCCTATAGTAGTTGAAAGATCAAGAAGTTCTAAGTCTGTATCGTTTAAGAACTCATCCACAAAAGACTTAATAAGCTTATTTCCTTTTGTGTAGCTTACTAGAACTCTTGCCAATGGTCCTGTTTCCATTGTTTTGCCGTCATATCTTGGTGCTTTTATCCAAGAGTATTTGTCATCACTTTTAGCAGTTTTTAAACTTCCGTCTCCATTTAGATCTGTGTAGTTTACACTTTGATCTTCATCATCATTGTACCAAGCTCGATCAACCTCTTCAGTTACTTTTGACTCATCAAACTCTTCTATTTTTGAAAAGTCATGTCCATAGATAACACCGTTGCAGAACAGTCTTTGTTCACCCTCGAACTCATAGCCGCCAACACATAAGAAGTTACCGTTTGCTCTACCCTCACCTGCTTTTATCTCATCTTTATATGCTACTGTTAAAAGCTTTGTATCTGGCAGATATGCTCTATTTACAAACTCTCTTGCTTCTTTTATGATAAAAAGGTAGTCATTAAGTCTTTGAGGATTTAACATATCAGCAACACTTGTAACTCCACCTACAACCAAACTTTGAGGGTGTGGTGTCTTACCACCAAATATAGCTACAGCTTTTGAGATATTTGTCTGAAACTTTAAAGCTTCTAAATAATGAGAAAGCATTATCAAGTTTTGTTCAGGTGTAAGTTTGTAAGCATTGTGTCCCCAGTAACCGTTACTAAATGGTCCTAGTCTTCCTGCATCTACAAACTTTTTAAGTTTTGCCAATACATCTTCATAGTGAGAGTGTGAGTTTCTAAAAGGTTTTTTATGATATTTGTGTGCTTCTTTACTTGTTAGTTTTGGATCTGCACTTAAAGCTGAAACCACATCTACAAAATCTAACATATGAAGATGGTAGAAATGTACCACATGATCTTGAATAAAAAGTGCCATAGCTATAAGGTCTCTTATGATATCAGCATTTTTTGGTATCTCTATAGAGTATGCATCTTCAACACTTTGTATAGCACCTCTAAAGTGTGAGTTTGTACAAACACCACAGATACGACCGGCTAACAGTCCTGCATCTCTTGGATCTCTGTTTTGAAGAATAGTTTCTATACCTCTGAAAAGCTGACCGCTTACATATGCTTCTTTAACAACACCGTTATCATCTACTTCAACTTCAGCTCTTAAATGCCCTTCTATTCTAGTGATAGGATCAATTACAACTTTTTTCACAAATACCCCTTTTATTTTTTATATTAATTTTATTTTTACTTATCCCCATGCACTCACGGCTTCGTTCCACTCCGACCGTTCGCGTTCCGAGTCTAAAAAAGTGAAACTGTTCACTTTTCCTTAACGACTCTCTCATTTGCGTACTTATCAAAGAACCCAACCTCAGTACAAGCCATACATCCATGCCCTGCCTGAACCGGCCAGCTTGTTCCTTTGTTGAATTTCATAGTTGGACAATTTACATTTGCATAAGGTCCTTTACAACCCATCTCAAATAAACAGTACCCTTTTTTAGCACCTTCATCACCCCACTGCTGTACAAACTCACCAAGCTCATAGTGACCTCTTCTTTCACAGTTATCATGAACTCTACCTTCATATGCCCATAGTGGTCTGTTTAATTTATCTAATAAAGGAAGTTCCTCAAACATTAAATAAGATAAAAGTGTTCCTACTATATTTGTTGGGTTTACTGGACATCCCGGAAGATTTATCACATCATCTCTTTTAAGCGCTTCTGATACCCCAACAGCTCCCGTAGGATTTGGTGCGGCTGCAACTACACCTCCATCAAGAGCACAACTTCCAACAGATATTACAAGTGCCGCATCTTTGGCTGTTTTTTCAAGTAGTTCGATACCTGTTTCACCTTTTGGTCCTATTCGCAAGAATTTACCGTCCATAGCCATTGGTACTGCACCCTCTACAATTAGAACATATTTCCCTTTTTCATTTTTTACTATATCTTCAAGTATAGTTTCACTTTGATCTCCACTTGCACTCATCACAAGCTCATGGTAGTCTAAACTAACATAATCGAAAATTAGATCCTCTACAGATGGATTTGTTGACTTTATAAAAGCTTCAGAGTTACCACTACAGTCACTAAGTTCTAGCCAGATAATTGGTACTTTATTTAAAGCTTTTACACCATCATTTACTACCTCTTCAAAGTTTGGATGAAGTTGCATAGATGCTGTTACCATTGATATCCAGCTGTTAACTTCCTGTTTTCCTATATCAAGTGATTCTAAAGCAGCTTCTAGATTATCAGTACTTAGCTCATTTCGTGGATGAAGCTTATTGAACTTATCTATTCTTCTTTTAGCTTCTGCAACTTCTCTTTCTCTTTTTATATCAGCTGGTGACTTTCTTGGCATATTTGGATCAATAAATTGTTGAGCCTCTTTGATAACATCCTCAACCATAACCTTACATCTACCACATACACGACCGGCTTCACTAAATTCTTTGAGTTCTGCAAAACTTCCAATACCGCTTTGTGTAACTATATCTATAATATCTTGATGATAGATATGTTCACAAGAACAAATAAGTCTACCTCTTTCACCTATTAGTCTGTTTTGGTAAAGATAATTTACATCAACCTCAGTAGCTTCCTCCATAAGATTTTCTAAGTAGCCTATATCTACATTTGAATTTATACCGATAAATCTAACTAGTGCATCATCTTTTATGTAGTATTCATCTATTCTATTATCTTTTTTAGAAGTGATAAGT
The DNA here is from genome assembly GCA_034716855.1 of Campylobacterota bacterium. Lineage (GTDB taxonomy): Bacteria > Campylobacterota > Campylobacteria > Campylobacterales > Arcobacteraceae > JAIOSF01. Next base: position 7,548 of record JAYEKV010000081.1, read on the forward strand.
ACTTTTTCAAAATCTCCGTCATAGTTTGGAGATCTTACTTCGACCAGATCAAACTCACCAACTTTAAGCATATCTACACTTATCTCTACCTCAAAAGGCTTATTGTCAACTCCTAAGATATCAGCTATTGCTGTATCTGCTTGAGTGGTACACTCTTTTACATGACCTGCTACAAAAGTAAAATCACCATCTTTAATTTGTGCACACTCACCTACAGCATATACATCACTTAAAGATGTTCTCATAAATCTGTCTGTAACTATTCCCTTGTCACACTCAAGATCATCTCTAAACTCATCAATATTAGGTTTGATACCAACTCCAAAAACTAAAAATGGATCTTCAATATCAAGTTTCTTTGTTTTAAGAAGTTTTATTCTTCCATTCTCAATGACCTTTTGGACTACCTCATCTTCGTAAGATATTTTTATCTTGCCTGTTTTTAAATAGCACTCTTCTATTGTTTTAATTGAATCGGCAGATAAAGTTTTATCATACAGATGCTTTCCTCTTAAAAGAAGTGTGATACTTTTTACCTCTTCTATATCATTTAAAGTTTCTAAAAGTTCCAAACCAATAGGTCCGCTTCCAACTATAACAACTTCTTTTGTAGTAGTACTACATTTTCTTATAAGTTCACAATCGTTTGCACTTCTAAATACAGCTGCATTTTCAATCCCCTCTATATCAAAAAGTGTAGTAGGTCTTGAACCTGTAGCAAGTATTAGTTTATCGTAGCTGAACATAGAATTTTGGGAATAAACTCTTTTAGCATCTGGGTCAATATTTATGATCTTTTCATTAAGCTGTATACTTACAGTTGGATCTATAGGTAGTTTTATCCCCTCTACATCCTCTTTGTTATCTACAAGCCTGCACAGATGTATCCTGTCATAAGGTGGATACTTTTCATCACTTAGTATTAATACTTCAACTGATGAGTCTTGTTTTTTAATATTGTTAGCCACATATGCCGCTGCTATTCCACCACCTGCTATTACTACTCTCATACTATTCTCCTTTACTTTTTGATACTTTTTTAATACTTTTTAACTCTTCCACTTCAAACCAGCCATCATTTACCCTATCACTTTTTACCGCTATTGAGGGCTTTTTCTCACTTTGCCACAGTGCTTCGTCTGGTTTTGGACAGGCTCTTACACACTCACCGCAATAGATACAAAGATGTTCATTATATCTATACTCTAAACCTTTTTTATTCTTTTCATTATCACTTGGTGTATCTGTAGGTACAAAAAGAATTGCTCCTGGAGGGCAAACCTTTTCACACTTTAAACAATAGATACAATACTCTTCACCATACTCTATAAGACCTCTGTAACCTTCAGGCTTTTTTATAGGCTCTAAAGGATACTTAATAGTTTGAGGCTCTTTAAAAAGATTTTTAAATGCTTTATTTATACTTTTATTCATATTCCACCTACTTTGCGGTACAGCTTAAGCAAGGGTCAAACGATGCCAATATCGCCGGTGCGTCTGCATAGTTTGACCCCTTAAACACTTCCATAAAAGCAGGAATACAAGAAAATGTAGGTGTTTTTATCCTAACTCTGTTAAGCATAGCCTTACCGCTTCCTT
>JAYEKV010000081.1:9246-22803 GCA_034716855.1 Campylobacterota bacterium
AACGATGCCAATATCGCCGGTGCGTCTGCATAGTTTGACCCCTTAAACACTTCCATAAAAGCAGGAATACAAGAAAATGTAGGTGTTTTTATCCTAACTCTGTTAAGCATAGCCTTACCGCTTCCTTTTACATAGTACATCAATTCACCTCTTGGTGCTTCAAGTCTTACTATAGATTCCCCATTTGGTTTACCTTTTAGTTTGGTCATTATATCACCCTCTGGCAGACCATCTATAATATTTTCACACATCTCTATAGAGTTTAAAACTTCATTTAATCTTACTATGTTTCTGCTGTGAATATCCCCGTTTTGTGCTGTTTGTATCTTAAAACCTATATCCTTATATGGAAGATAATCACTTTCTGCCCTAACATCAGTTGCAAGCCCTGCTGCTCTTGCTAATGGTCCTAAGGTATTATAGTCATAAGCTTGCTCTAAAGTAAGCTTTCCTATATTTTCAAACTTTAAAGATAAGCTCCAATTAGTAGTAAACTCTTCTATATATTCATTTATTTTTGTTCTTATAATTGCTAAGTTTGTTTTTATCTCTTTTGCAATATCTATAGTCAAGTCTCTGTTTACCCCGCCTATACTTATAAAGTCAAACTGTACTCTGTTTCCCGTAAGTTTCTCTTGTAGATCCATAACATACTCACGATCCCCCATTATTTGCATAAACATAGCTTCAAATCCTGCATTTTCTGCTGTATGTGATAAACAAAGCATATGGGAGTGTATTCTGTCTAGTTCAACCAAAAGTATCCTTAAATATTTAGCTTTTAGACTTACTTCACCCTCTAAAAGATTTTCTGCTGCAGTTGTATATGCAAGAGTGTGTGTTATGGCACAAAGCCCACATATCCTAGCTACAACATATCCTATAGAATCATATTTGAACTTTGTAGTACAAGCTTTCTCTATACCTCTATGGACAAACCCAACATCACTGTCCACACCTATTATCTTTTCATTCTCACACTCAAACTTGAACTTGACAGGCTCTAAAAGTGAGATATGTTGACTACCTAACGGTATGTTTATTGTTTTTTTACCCATTTTTATACTCCGCAACTGCTTAATGGCATCTGTTCACTATCTTCATCTAGATAAAGACCTTTTGAGCTTCCCTCAACCTCTATTCCAAACATATCTACTATCTCCATTTGTGAGATAAAAGCATTGGGAAGAAGATGTGTAACAGAAGGGATAATATCATTTTGATCTACCATACACACAAACATAGTAACCTCATCCATAGAACCGTATTTGTAAAATATCCATTGGATCTCTGTATTTTCTTCAGATATTTTCATACCGTTTAAAGTTAGAAAATGATATTGTTTTTTATCATAGAACTTTTCTATATCATCTGCTATATTTTCCAATGTAGTCTCAATTCTCTTTATCATCTTTAACTCCTAATGCCATATTTTCTCTATGTATTGAACCGTTTTTAATCTCTTCATTTTTAAAAAGTTTAAAAGGTCTTTCTATCTCTTTTGTTTTACTATCAAGTATCTCAAGCCCTTTTACTACACCATCTAGTATAAGCTCAGGTGTTACGGCACATCCTGGGATATAAACATCTACTGGGATATATCTGTCAACTCCATCCTCAACATTGTACATCCCTCTAAAAACTCCACCCGTACAAGCACAGCTTCCAACAGCTACTACCACTTTAGGTTCTGGCATCTGCATATATAGCTCCACAATCCTTTCACGGCTTCTCATGGTAACAGGACCAGTTACTAAAAAAACATCTGACTGTTTAGGGTTTCCCGTATTTATAACCCCAAATCTTTCAAGGTCATATTTTGGAGATAGACAAGCTAGTATCTCTATATCACAGCCGTTACAGCTTCCTGCATTGTAGTGAAGTATCCATGGTGATTTTTTTCTATATTTTTTGAAATTAAACATAATGTAATCCTATGATATTTAATACTCCAAGTGTAACACCTATGGATAAAGTTATTTTTACAAGCTGTGTTGTTTTTATCCTTGCGGTTGAATTATCTACTAAATTTACAATTAGAAATACAAAAGCAGCTAATAGTAACCCAAGAAGCCAGTTCTCCCCTGCAAATAAAAACACTAAAGAGTAGATAAACATATACTCGATCCACTTTGCCATATAAAGTATCTCAAAAAATACCCCGCTGTACTCTATCTCTATGCCGCCTACTATCTCCTGATGTGCTTCCGCTGCATCAAAAGGTGACTTTTTTAGTTTTATTGGAGTTATTAAAAGAAGTGCTAAAAAAAGTGGTATCATACTTAAAAGATTAGAACCGCTGTTCCAAACAGCTGAAGTATCAAAAGTACCGTTAACCATATAAAACCCAACAGCTATCAGTATCAAAACAGGCTCATAAGCAACTATTGTCATAAGCTCTCTATTTGAGCCTATATGGGAATAAACTGACTTTACACTGTAACCTGCCAGAACTAAAAATATAGATGCAGTTAGATGTATAAAGATTATATACAACAGATTAAATCCAAGAACTACCATAGCAACAGCTATCCATAAAACTATCATATGAACTAAAGCAAAAACTATATGATATGAGTTTACCATAAAAGGCTGTTTATCCAGAAGTTTATACATATCGTAAAAAGGCTGTAAAATTGGAGGCCCCTGCCTATTTTGCATCCTAGCTCGAACCACCCTTTCAAAACCATATATGAAACCACCTAAAACAGGTATGAGAAGTATAAATATCCATGTGATAAAATGTGTCATTAGATACCCCCTATAATAATTAGTGATATTAAAAGTATAGCAATAGCTGTTATTAACTTCTGATACTTTTCATCCATATCAAAATAAAATGCACCAAGCTCTACTGTATCTTTTTCACCACAATTGTACTCTTTTACTCTATGTGCTTTTTTATATTTTGAAAAGTATAAAAGTACAAAAGTCAAGACAAATACAAACGCTGCTATACCTATCTCTAAGTTGCCCATAAAACCATATATATAAGCTTCATATATCCCAAATACCAATAATATAGTCAATGCAGATGAAGTAAATATATAAGTTAAGGGGATCTTCTCCTCTATACTTGTTTCAACAGTGTTATCTTGTGTCAAAAGTTTTGTGACAACTTTAAAATACAATAATGTTAAAAATACAGATCCCATCAAGATAAACAATAAAGGAAATATAAATACAATATTTTCATCCAACTTGGAAGTAAACATCTCAATAGTTGCAAACTTTCCTATAAATGCCCCAAATGGAGGCAATGTCAATGAGGCAAAACCTATTATGATGAAAAATACAGTAAGCTTTGATCTTGATAGAAGATGATCTATATCTTTTAGATATTTTAAGTGGTATTGTTTTTCCAGTATACCCGCTTGTAAAAACAGTAAAGCTTTAGATATAGCATGAAAAACTATAAGAATAAGAGCTATATTTACAGCTTGCTGTGTACCAATAGCTGCAACTGCCATCATAAGTCCAAGAAGTGCGATGGTTGAAAGTCCAAGTATCTCTTTAAAAAAGTCTTTATTCAGTGCCATAATAGAAGCTGCCATAAATATAAAACTACCAAAAAGAACTGTCAGTAGTGATAATACAGGTGAAAAAGCAGGTGCAATTTTCAGTATAAGATATGGTGCAATTTTTACCATAGTTGCACTGTGAAGTATGGCACTTACAGGTGTGGGAGCTACCATAGCACCTAAAAGCCATTTTGAAAAAGGTATAGAAGCACCTTTTACAAAAGCTGAGATGATAAGAAAAGACAGAGGTATCAAGAACAAGTGATCCGCATTTGCGATCAATGTATCAAAATAATATGTTTCATAATAGTATACAGACGCTATCAAACTTATAAGTATAGCTACTCCACCTATTTGGTTCATCCATAGTGCCCTTAAAGCATTATTTACAGCAATCTCATCACCTCTATATCTAATAAGAAGATAAGAACAAAGTGTTGTAAGCTCAAAAGCCAAAAAGAAGATCTCAATATTGTTTGTGGTAACAATAAGATTCATAACCCCTATAAAAAAGAACAATATAGCTACAAAAAGATTTTTCTTACAATCTTTAAACTCTTCACTCTGGATATATTTTAAAGAGTATATTATAATGATTCCGCCCACTATATTTACAACCAAAAGCATAACAGATGATATTTTATCAACCACTATATCATAAGAGCTGCTTGAAGATGGTATAAGAAGAAATATTATAAAAAGTATAGTTTGCACTATTGCTAATATTATTACCCATCTGTTTTTATGTTTAAATCCCTGATAGATAAAGTATCCCAAGAGAATAAAATCAAAAACTATAAATGCACTGTGTATAGCATGAGATAAGTTTATACTTATCAATTCACTTGTATAAAATACTTTCACACTTATAAAAGCTAAAAAAGCGGTGAAAATATATGTAGATATATTTCTTATTCTTACACTATTAAAAGGCAGAATTAAAGAAAAAATAAGTGGAGCTACTATAGATGCTAAGATATATTGCTGCATTAACTGTCTCCTTTATAAAGTAATTTAAATGGATGATAATATTAAACAATACCAATTTGATTACAATTTTATACTATAGAGTATTATATCTATTTTTAAAGGAACCTCTAAAAACAACTTTTAGAACTCCCAAATTTCTTTTTTTTGATTTTGGAAAAACCTTGATGTCAATTTTAACTAGATTTAACTAAAAATTGATGAAATCCCCCTATTTTTAAGATAATACCTTATATTTACTTATAAGATTCGGTATATTTTCTAGTATCTCTTTAGGTGCTTTTTTTCCTGCATTTTTGTGCATATTTTTTATTCCTTTATTGTTTTACTTAACCTAGAGGTAGCGTGATAGTTATCTCTGTTCCATTACAAATATCATTATTACAGTAATATTCTTCGTTACAAGCATCAATAGTTCCATCCATTCCGTCAACTATCAAACTATAAGTCATATGAAGTCCTAGACCTTTACCTTGACTTTGATGCTTTGTTGTAAAGTATGGCTCAAAAATCTTTGGCATGATACTTTCCTTTATCCCTCCTGCATTATCTTTAAATCTTATTGTGGCTTTTTCATCTTTTATAAATGTAGTAATAAATAAATATTTAGGCTCTGTCTCAATTTCTTTATAAATATCTTCTATATTATTAAAAATATTTATAAAAGCCTGGATCAGATCATTTTCATATCCTAAAATATCAATCTCATTATTAAGATCTAAAACAATATTGATATGATATTTTTCAATAGAGACCTCAATAAGTTCTAAAAACCTATCTACTATTTTAGTCAAATTAAAAAGAGATTTTTTTCTGTCTCCACTTAAAAAATCTCCAAAACCATCTATAGTATTTGAAAGATATTTAGCATTATGATTTATAGTATTACAAAACTTATCAAGCTCTTTATCACTTAATAAATTATATTCTTTTTGTACTTGTATTCCTGAAGATGCGGTAGTTATAGCAGATAAAGGCTGTCTCCATTGATGTGCAATATTACTGATCATCTCTGCCATCGAGGTGAGTTTCTCAGATCTGAAAAGCTGTTTGTCTTTTTCTCTTGATTCTTTAAAAATATCCAATAATTCAAGATTTGAATTCACCCTTGTACTAAATTCTATATCCGAGTATGGCTTGTTTATAAAGTCATTTGCACCTATTTTAATAAAAGCTGTAGCAACTTCCGGTTGATCACTTGAACTTAAAGCAATAATACCAAGCTTATCTTTTTTGTATATTTTTCTTAAAACCAAAGTAAGCTGCATCCCATCCATATTTGGCATTATATAATCAGTAAGAACCAATGAAAAATCATGATCTTCATTTACTAAAAGTTCAAATGCTTCCCTGCCGTTAGAAGCTGTTGTTACATCTAGTTTCATATTTTCAAGTTTTTCTTTTGCATAAGTGATATCTAAAGGAGAGTCATCTACAAGAAGAACTTTTGTGTCATAGTTACTTAATATTCTTCTTATCATCCCTACTATATTTTGCATACTTATCATAGTATCTTTTATCACATAATCCAAAATATTCTTCTCAAATATCTTATCTTTAAGTTTTTGACTAAAGGTATCTGAAAGTATAATTGAGGGGATAGATTTTCTCATAGTATAATTTGTAATTTGACCGTTCTTTGCTCCGGCAAGATCGAAATCAACTATAGCTACATGAATTATCTTTTCATTGTTTATATATCTAATTGCTTCTTTAAAACTTGAGGTTTTTAATATAACAACCTGAAACTCTTTTTTGATCTCTTGCTCAATATAATCTATTACAGATTCATTATTGTCAACGATGAGTACTGTTTTTAACATTTTATCAGATACTCCTATTTTCATCTATTAATAATTTTAACATAATCAAACTTTATACAAAAATAATCAGATATATTTTTTTATCATATATCTGACGAATAGATAATTTATTTACACCTTACAAGTCAAAATAAAGCAACAACATATTATGATACATAAAAATTAATATAGGCATCAAATGATACAAACACCTTTCTTATCCGTAGACGGTATAATCAAGTCATATGATAAAAATAATATCTTCCAAGGGATCATATTTATCAAAAGAAAAAATCCACCATACGGTATAGCACTGCCTGGTGGATTTGTTGATATAGGTGAGACTATAGAAGATGCATTAAGACGGGAGATGAGAGAGGAAGTATCTCTTGATGTGACAATAGAATCACTACTTGGCGTATATAGTGATCCAAAAAGAGATCCAAGGTTTCATACTGCAAGTGTTGTGTATATATGCAGTTCAAACGGTATACCTGTAGCTTCTGATGATGCAAAAGAAGTTTATATCTACAAACCTGAAGAGTTTCCTTATGATGATCTGGTTTTTGATCATAGTAAAATAATAAATGATTTTCTGGAACGAACAGATCTAAAAATACTAAAGACAGTGAAAAATGAAACTAAATAAAGAGATTAAATCTACCCTAAGTAATTATAGATCCTTTATGAAAAAAGAATCTCACGAAACCAAAAAGATGATTATTGTATTCAAAGATCTTTTACACAAAGAGCTTGGAGGAGATAAGAACCCTACAGAAGAAGAGATAAAAAAAGCTATATTGAAACTAAAAAATGTAGGTAAAATAGCTGCACTTATGCCATTGGTAGTATTGCCAGGATCCGTTCTTACTATTCCATTACTTGTAAAACTAGGGAAAAGATACAATATAGAGATACTTCCAAGTAATAATAGCACAAATAAAGATACAAAAAAGTTACATTTAAATACTAAAATAACATAATATGATATTTTTTTTGATATAATAAACTATAACCAACTTGAATATTCGTGAAAGGATCGGTTTTGTTAAAGTTTATAGAAAAAAAGATTCTTAAAAACCAAAAGGGTGCTATGGATAAAGTTCTTGTTACTTTATTACTTGTAATTATTGCTGTAGCTTCCATGATTGGATTGAATAGTTGGGTTGAAAAACAAAAAGATGCTCTACAAGATCGATCAAATAATGTAATAGAACAAATTCAAAATGAATAAAAATATTAAATAATATTATATATTTCTACTCTAAAGTATCATCAAAATCATAAATTTTATCAGTCTCTTTTTCTTTTGCTTTTTGAAGTGCATTGTAAGCCATCCCGTAAATTGATTTTTTACTTAGTTTTTCATCAATTCCTGAAGTTTTAAACCCTATTGATACATGTAAGTCTTCTTTTTCAATATCATTTATCAGTTTTTTTAGATGAAATTTTAGCTCATCTTCCTCTTTAGATACTAAAGTAGCTGCAAATACACCCTTTTCTAATCTAAAGATCACATCTGTCGATCTTTTAAAATAATATTTTAATGAAAGAGAAACTTGATTTAAAATATGTTCAACTTCTGTTTGTGTTCTATTTTCAATCAATTTATCAAAATCATCGATCTCTAAAATGAAAAAATTTAAATATTTTTTCTCTCTGGTTGAAATAATAGTTTGAACATTGAATATATCATCAAAGTATTTTTTATTACACAGTTTTGTGACTTTATCTTCTATTGCTGATTCTTCAAGATTATTTTTAGCATCTTCTAATTTTTTTAACATTCTTTTTTTTAAAGTAGCACGATCTGTTATAAAATATATCAACATCAATATCAATATTATTGATACAACTGCCAGCCCTTTAACAACGAAACGAAGAGTATCTATAATATAAACTAATTGCTGTTCATCTGACATTGATGAATTATTTACAATATCAGCATTTACAAAAGTTATTAATAGTAAGCATGTAATAAGAAAGTATCTCATAAGGTTCTCCTTAATAAATCAAACTTATTATAACATAACTTTCAACAGCTATTCTCTTTATGACAAATAATAGCCCAATATTGATATAATTATCAATTACTGAATAAAACGGAGATACTTTTATGAAAAACAAAACATCAATAACAATTAACCATAGTAAGTACTTATTATTTCTTAGTCTTATCTTTTTTATAGAATTTTTAATTTTGGCAATAGAACCTTACAACCGTCAAGACTGGTTGTTGGAAAATGTTCTAGTTTTTATTTTTATAATATCCTTCACACTTACATATAAAAGATACCCTCTATCAAAAACATCTCTAACATTGATCTTTATTTTTTTATGTTTACACGAAATAGGTGCTCACTATACTTATGCAAAAGTACCGTATGATTTATGGATAGAAAATACTTTTAACTCCTCTTTAAATCATCTTTTAGGATGGGAACGAAATCATTTTGACAGATTGGCTCATTTTTTATATGGCTTATTGATTTTTTACCCTTTAAGAGAGATCATTTTAAAATTAATAAATATACAAAAATTTTGGGGATACTTTATCCCTTTAAATATCATAATCTCAACTTCTGTGATTTTTGAACTTTTCGAATGGGCAGCCGCAGAAATATTTGGAGGTGAACTTGGTATAGCATATTTAGGTACACAAGGTGATGTATGGGACGCACATAAAGATATGTTAATGTCACTTGTCGGTGCTTCTATAGCTTTATGTTTAACCTTACTTATAAAGAGATTTTCTGTAAAAAACAATAATAATACTACAAGTTAGTCATAATTTCTATTATTTTATTATAAATATGATATTCTTTAAAAAATCACTAAAGAGTAAACTATGTCAGATAAACTATTAATAAATAAATTAACCAACTTAAAACATCTACTTTCCAACTATGAACTAATTGATGAAAATTTAAAAGCAATATTAACCACCATAAAAGAGTTTACCAATTCAGATGCAGCAACTATATATCGTCTAAATCAAGACAATTCAGCATTAGAATTTATAGCAGTTCAAACAGATTCACTTTTCTTGGATCTTGCAAAATCTGATAACAATATCCCTTGGCCTGATCTAGAACTATACGATGAAAACAATAACCCCAATAATATAAATGCTTCAGTGGTATGTTTACTGAACAATAAAATATTTAATATTCCTGATGTTTACAAATATGATGATTTTGATTTTGAGGGACCTAAAGCATTTGATCAGTTCACAGGATATGAAACAAGATCCATGTTGATACTACCTATTACAAACAATGATAATAAAAACATAGGTATTTTACAGTTGATAAATAAAAAAGATACTCAAGGAGATACTATCTCTTTTACAAAAGAGGAGGAAAAAGTTCTTTTTTCTATATTGTCATAGTATAACAAAGTACTAAAAAGTAAGAGACAAAATCTCTTACTTTTTATATTAATCTACTAGTATCCAGAAACTCTCTGTTTGTGATACTTCTGTAGCTCTTGGTATAGTATTTGTTATATCTGCATCGTTTTGTGGTGCATATAAGTACCATGTACCTGCTCTATATACCCACATATAATGAAGTGTTTTAGTTTGATTTGATACTAGAGTATTTATCTCTTCTACTGTTTTAGATTCATTTACCCCCACTAAGTGCCAGCCTTTTCTGTACAGGTCTGCAAATTCACTTGAATTATTATCAACTACTGGGAATGCTATAGTTGTAGGTGTATTTACTTTTACTGCAACACCTTCTGTATTGGATAATACTTGGAATCTATTTATATTTGTATATGTAGATTTATTTGTATCTTTTTGCCAATAAAGCCACTCATCTGTATATTTGAACATATAGTCTATATCTGTTGATCCAAATATATTTTCCAGTGTATTATCTTGATCACATATTGAAGTCAGCATATATTGAATAGTACTTTCACAAACTGTATTTGGCGTAGGCATTGAGATAAAATGCCATCCCGAATCTAAGTGAAGGTCTCTTAAAGAATAAAGTGTTGTAATATCTGATGGTGTCAATTCTTTTCCATATATTCTTACATCATCAATAGATGCAGCATGGAAGCTAAGAGACTTTTCACCCCAAGCAATATTATTAAATAGATCAATTATAGAACTCATACCTGTTACTTGATATCTTAATACACCGTCAAAATATATTGATACACTATTTTCAATAGAGTTTACAACAGCAGCTACATGGTGCCAACCACTATTACTTTGATCTATATAAGAAAAAGTCACATCTGTCTGGCCACTGTCATAAAGTGCAAAGTCAGCTATAGTAGACTCTGTATCTAAAGATATGTCGTAAACCTGACCACTGAACGACGACATATCAGGAGCAGCAGATGAGCCCTTTATCCAAAATGAAACAGTCATTTGATCTGTAACAGACAATGAAGTAGATACAGATAAGTCATTATCAATACCGTTAAATACATATGCCTGTCCTAATACACCTTGCTCATAAGCAGCCTTTACAGGCTCTATAAGATGAGCACCATATGAACTGCTGTCATTTACATCGCCGTCAAACTTATAGTTTGACACAAGTCCAGTAACTATATCTGCATTCAATACACTTGTAAAAAGTATGAATGTTGCCGTTAATTTATATACTATCTTTCTCATTGTGGTTGACTCCCTCCAAATACACCGTTTACACTTCCTGCTGTAGCAGAATTCAGATTGAAATTACCACCTACTGAATTTGCACTTGGTCCATAGAAGTTACCGTTCATGCTACCTGTGATATCTGATACACTACTTGTAGTAGCTGAACTTATAGCTGTAGAATCAAAACCATCTCTTGTGATAGAACCACTATTGATAACAGCTTGCCAATCTCCTTGATCTATATTTACATTACCAGTAAAAGTTTGTGTTCCAAAATTCATATTTATATTAAAACTACCTGTTGATGGTGTGCCATTTACAAATGAAGCTACTTGTCCACTGTATGATGATAATACATTATTGCCAATATAGTTATCTATAACTATACCGTCAGTTACATCACCTGTAATATATGTAGCTATTTTATTTGTACCATCCTGAACACTCACATCTGTTTCAATGGTTGGCGCAGGTGGTGGTGCTTCTACTGTTATAAGATAACCAAACTCCATATAGTTATCACCTCCTACTATTTCTCTACTTAATCCATCAAGCTCTGAAGGTGTAAGATAATCTCCAGATGGTGTCATACCTGTGATACTGTTTATATGTAACAGGTCTACAGTTATATCAGCTGATATAGATATTGATCTAACCGTACCGTCTGAGTATGTTATATACAGTGTATCTGTACCTGCAAAGGTATTTGAAGGTGTATAAGTAAATGTATTGTCATTATTTAGAACTATATCTTGACCATTTGATGATATTATAGATTCTACATAAGTAGTGTCACCGTCAATATCTGTAATATCATATGAAACAGTCAAAGGTTCTGTTTGTGTAGTTGTTAGCAATGTAGAGGTGATTGTGAATATTGGATCATCGTTCATAGCATTGACTGCAACAGTAACTTGTGTAGATGTAGTGTCTGTACCGTCACTTACACTTATATTAATTGTATCGGTACCATTAAAATTTGAATTTGGTGCATATGTATAAGAACCATCTTCATTGAATGTCACAACACCATTAGATGCTGTCACAATTGGTCTTAAAGTGTCATCTTTATCTATATCAGAATAGGTAAATGAAAAGTTCTGAAATGAATCTTCATTTAAAGATAAAGTATTTTTCTCTATATTAATAACCGGTGCAGTATTTGTAACTGCATCATTCAATGCATCATCAGTGGTCTTTTGAGCATCTTCTGTAGCTTTAGTGATCTCATCTATATTAGGTAAGTTATTTGTAGGTACAACTGGATCTATTGGATCAGGTGTAGGTTCTGTTGGAGCTGCTGGTTCTACAGGGTCTGATGTAGGTTCTGCCGCAGGTTGTTCTTCTGGAGTTTGTTCAGGTGTAGACTCTGATGCTGGTTGTTCTCCATCAGTTGATTCTCCATCAGTTGACTCTTCTGTTGTTTCTTCTTCAGTCGTTTCTTCTGTTGTTTCCTCTTCCGTAGTTTCTTCTTCAGTTGCCTCTTCCTCAGTTGCTTCCTCTTCAGTTTCTTCTACAGATTCAGGATCTTTTTCCATCTCTTTAGACTCTTCAAGAACACCGACACTTACTGCAACTTCCCCTGTGGTATCATCATATACAAGTTTTTCACCCTCTTTTACTTCAAAACTTTGCATAGTCTTTTCATCTACATAGTAAATACCACCCTCGATAACACCTACTTTAACTTCTTCTTTTGCAACTGCCACATCAAATACCGTACCTCTAATACCAATAGATGCAGACTTTGCTTTGATCTTGAATTTTTCTTTATTTAGCTTACCGATTTTACCTGTAATAGTTCTAAATAAACCATTTCCAAATCCAAAACTTGCTTTTGAATTTTTAGGATTTACTTCATCTAAAACAAATTCATTTACAGATAGCTTAGAGTTCTTACCAACTTTTATAAGTGTATTATCATTAAAAAGTAAAAGAGCTTTTGCTTTATCTTTAGTAATTACTTCATCATTTTTCTTAAGAATAAAGCCACTTGTAGCTTTTAATTCACCAGAAACTCTTGTTACATAAACTTCACCTTGGACTGATGTTATTTTACCTATATTTGCAAATAAAACAACAGAACTTAGTAGTAAAAGAAGTAGTGTTTTCATTAGAATGCCTTTATTAAATTAAATGTGAAAGTATTTTTTTTGTATTCATCATTGTTAGAATTTGAGTAAACTCTTGTATCATCAACTACAACTTGAAACAATAATGTTGAAGAGTGACTATATGTACCTGTCAGTGCTAGTTTATACTCATTGTCACTTCTATCTATAGCTTGATAGTCTGAATATTTATAAGATATGCTAGGAGATAATGTAAAGTTGCTAGTCAATGTATGTAAGATATTTGCTTTTATATTGAGCGATTGTTTATCTATAGTATTATTTGCTGTGTGATTAAATTGTTTTTCATTTGCATAAATTAGATTCATACCATACATCATAGTTTGTGCATCTTTGTATGTAAATCCAGTACCAAGTTCAATATATCTACTGTCATTTGCTTTTGTTTGATTTAATTGATGCCTTTTAGTTTGATATTTTAGATATCCATTGCTTACTAACTCTGTATTATGCACTAAAGTGTACTTTGTTAGTAAGCCATGTGTTCT
>JAYEKV010000082.1:0-7018 GCA_034716855.1 Campylobacterota bacterium
TCTAAGAACTGTGACTCTTTTACATTTGAGTGATCAAGGATAGATCTATCTACATTTGGTAAACTCATAAAATAATCCCACTGTTTGATTCCATCCTCTCTTAAAGGAAGCTGTGGTCTCATATTGATAGCTTTTAGGTTTGTTTGTGATTTATTTTTAGCTGGACAAATCTCCACACATAAAGCACAACCTGTACAATCTTCAACTGCAATTGAGATATTAAAAACATCATTTTGCCCAAATTTTTTACCTTTGGCTTTTTTAGTATCAAAACCAAGTGGTGCATCTTCTACTAACGAAGAGTCACACACTTTAGATCTGATAACAGAATGGGGACATACAGATACACATTTGTTACACTGGATACAAGTATTTGCATCCCATACAGGTATATCTTGTGCAATATTTCTTTTCTCATATTGTGTAGTTCCTGTTGGCCATGTACCATCATCTGGCATAGCTGATACAGGGATATCATCACCTTTATATTCTGTGATTTTTGTTATAACATTAGATGCAAAGCTATCAAGGTCACCTTTAAGTGCAGGGATAAGTTCAATATCACTTGTTACACTTGATGGTACTTCAGCCTCAAACATATTTTCAAGAGTGTTGTCAACAGCATCAAAGTTCATCTGAACTATTTTCTCACCTTTGTTTCCGTAAGTTTTTTTAATAGCTCCTTTTATCTTTTCAATAGCTTCATCTTTTGGAAGTATTCCGCTGATTGCAAAGAAACATGTTTGCATAATAGTATTTATCCTAGCACCCATATTGCTTTTTTTAGCTACACTGTAAGCATCTATTGCGTAGAACTTTAGATTTTTTTCTATTATCTGCTTTTGAGAGGCTTTTGGTAGAGAATCCCAGATCTCATCTTTAGAGTATGGCGTATTTAAAAGGAAAACAGCCCCATCTTTTGCTATATCAAGAAGATCAAGTTTCTCTAAGAACACACCTTGGTGTACACCCACGAAGTTTGCTTTTTGTATAAGATAGGTAGATTTTATAGGCTTTGGACCAAATCTTAAGTGAGATGTTGTCATAGAACCTGATTTCTTAGAATCATATACAAAATACCCTTGTGCATAGTTGTCTGTTTCGCTTCCTATGATTTTAATAGAGTTTTTATTTGCCCCAACAGTACCATCAGACCCAAGACCGTAAAAAACAGCTTCAAACTGATCTTCATTGCTTATAATAAGATTTTTGTCATACTCTAAAGAGGTGTTTGTCACATCATCGTCGATCCCTATAGTGAAGTGATTTTTAGGTAGTTGTTTATCTAACTCTTTATAGATAGATTTTATCATAGTAGGGGTGAACTCTTTTGAAGAGATACCGTATCTTCCACCTATTATTTTTGGCATAATAAATGGTAAATTTTCTTGTGACTCAAACATTGCAGTTATCACATCGTGGTAAAGTGGCTCACCTAAACTTCCAGGCTCTTTTGTTCTATCTAAAACCGCAATAGACTCAACTGACCGAGGAAGAGTATCGATAAATTGCTCTATACCAAATGGAAGTGCCAGCCTTACTTTTATCATACCAACCTTTTCCCCTTTTGCTACAAGGTGGTTTACAGTCTCCTCCACAGCTTCAGCCCCGCTACCCATAAGTACAATAACTTTTGTGGCATCATTTGCTCCCACATAATCAAAAAGGTTGTAAGATCTTCCAGTGAGAGCTGCAAACTTATCCATCTGCTCTTGAAGGATATTTGGTACATCTTGGTAGTATCTGTTTACGGATTCTCTACCTTGGAAATATACATCAGGATTTTGAGATGTACCCCTTAACACAGGGTTATCAGGTGTCATAGCTCTGTTTCTGTGTTCTAAAACCAGTTCAGAATCGATCATATCATTTAAGATTTTTTGATCTAAAACCTCTATTTTACTCACTTCGTGTGATGTTCTAAAGCCATCAAAAAAGTGTAAGAATGGTATTCTTGAATTTAAAGATGCAGCTTGTGATATAAGGGCAAAGTCGTGAGCCTCTTGAACACTGTTTGAGGCAAGTAGTGCGAATCCTGTTTGTCTTACACCCATAACATCTTGATGATCCCCAAATATTGATAACCCTTGCGCCGCTAAACTTCTAGCTGCCACATGAAATACCGTAGGGGTAAGCTCCCCTGCAATCTTATACATATTAGGGATCATTAAAAGTAAACCTTGAGAGGCTGTAAAAGTTGTAGTTAATGCCCCTGTTTGAAGAGCACCGTGAACAGTACCTGAAGCACCACCTTCACTTTGCATCTCATAAACTTCAGGGATAGTACCAAAAATATTTTTCTCTTTTTTTGCACTATAAAGATCGCTTAGTTCACCCATAGGTGAAGAGGGTGTAATAGGGTAGATCGCTATCACTTCATTTATCTTGTGTGCTACAAGAGCAACCGCTTCATTTCCGTCAACTGTTTTGAAAGTTTTTTCCATTTTTGATCCTATATTGAATATAGGAAAATTTTATATTAGGATAATTACATAGAGGTTTCATATTTTTTCATGAAGTAACAATATGTAATTATTTAGAATAAATTTTTAACAATCCCTTTAGCATCATTTTGTATCTTTTCAAGATGTGTTTGATCTATAAAACTTTCAGCATATATCTTATAAACATCTTCAGTACCAGAAGGTCTTAAAGCACACCAACCATTTTTAGTGTTAATTTTAAGACCACCTATTTTTGCACCGTTACTTGCAACTGTTAAAATAGACTCTATAGGTTCACCTGCAAGAGTGTCAGCTTTTATATCTTCAGGAGTAAGGTTCTTTAGTATTGCTTTTTGTGTATTAGAAGCAGGAGCATCTATCCTTGCATAGATAGGGCTTCCGTGTTTGGATGTAAGTGTATCATAATACTCTCCCGGATCTTTTTTAGTTCTGGCTAATATCTCTGCAGAAAGAAGATTTAGTATGATACCGTCTTTATCGGTACTCCAAGGCTGTTTGTCAAATCTTAAAAAACTAGCCCCTGCACTCTCTTCACCTCCAAAAAATATCTGCCCATCAATTAAAGGCTTTACAAACCATTTAAATCCTACAGGGGTTTCTAAAAGTTCTTTGTTGTTATCCTTTGCAACTCTGTCTATCATAGAGCTGCTTACAAGTGTTTTACCAATACCTAAGTTATTAAACTCTCTGTGTTTTGATAGATAGTCTATAGCTACACTTAAATAATGATTTGGATTTAGAAGTCCTTTGCTTTTTGTCACTATTCCGTGTCTGTCAAAGTCTGTATCATTTCCAAAGGATATATCAAACTTATCTTTCATATCTATAAGTCCAGCCATAGCATAAGGGCTTGAGCAGTCCATCCTTATCTTTCCGTCTTTATCACAGTGCATAAATGAAAAAGTAAAATCTGCATGATCATTGAATGTAGTTATATTCAGGTCATACTCTTTAGCAATAGCATCATAATACAGCATACCACTTCCCCCCATACAATCTGCACCTATTTTTATACCTGAATCTTTTATGAGATCCATATCTATCACATTTTTAAGATCTTTTACATATGGTGTCATAAAGTCATACTCTTTTATATGGTCACAATTTAGTACTTCATCAAAACTTAAAAATATAACACCATCAAGATCATTTTGTAAATATTCATTTGCTTTTGTTTCTATCCAATTTGTTACATCTACATCGGCAGGTCCACCGTTAAGACCGTTGTATTTAAAGCCACCGTCACAAGGGGGATTGTGTGAAGGTGTTATAACTATACCGTCACTACCTTTATGATTTAAAATTGCATGTGATATTACAGGTGTTGGGGTATATTGCATATCTACAGCATAACAAACTTCAACATCATTTGCAGCCAAAACTTGAAGTGCAGTAGTATGTGCAGGAGTTGAAAGAGCATGGGTATCCATACCTATAAATAAAGTTCCATTGATATTATTCTCTTTTCTATAGTCAACAACTGCTTGAGTTACAGCTAAGATATGTGCTTCATTGAAGCTTCCTTTTAAGCTGCTTCCCCTATGACCTGAAGTACCGAAACTTATCTTTTGTGTTTCAACATTTGTATCTGGGTATATTGTATAGTATTTGCTTATTAGGTTTGGTATATTTTCCAATATCTCTTTTTGTGCTTTTTTCCCTGCATTTGGATTCATATAGATTTTCCTTGATAGTTTTTTATATATTAATAAATAGTAATTACACTTTGATTACTTTGATAGTTATTGCAATGTAATTATAATATATTATATTTTATTATTAGATTTATAATAAAAAGGAATTATATATGGAAAATTTAAAAACAGATATTTTAATAATAGGTGCAGGACCTGCTGGTTTGGTTGCAGCTGCTACGGCAAGTGAAAACTATCCGGATAAACAAATAATATTGGTAAAAGAGTTTGAAAAAGGGCAAGTACCTTGTGGTATCCCTTATGTATTTGGCAATATTTTAGGGGATGTTGAAAAAAATGCAATGCCTTGCGGAGGTGATATACCTAATATTAAAAAGATAATTGATAAGGTTATTAAAGTAGATATAGAAAATAAAATGGTAAATGCTCAAAACCATATTTTCAAATTTGAGAAGCTTATTCTTGCTACAGGTTCTATCCCTTTTGTACACCAAAACCTTCAAGACTCTTTGGAGTATGAAAATGTATTTACAGTTCATAAATCATATGAAGAGGTAAAGAAACTTAAAAAGTATCTTGAAAATAAACAAAAAGTTGTAGTAATAGGTACAGGTTTTATAGGTGTAGAGCTTGCAGAACAGCTTCAAAGTAGCGGTAAAGAGGTAACAATAGTAGGTGGAAGACATATTTTAGCAAACTCATTTGATAAAGATATGGCAGTAAAAGCTCAAGATATTATGGAGCAAAAAGGTATCAAATTAGCTTTGGGACAGCACGCAAGTAAAATAGTATCATCAAACAATAAAGCAAAATATGTAGAACTATGTGACGGTAGTAAAATAGAAGCAGATGTTATCATACTTTCAACAGGCTATCAACCAAACAGCTCATTAGCAAAAGAAGCAGGATTGAAGCTTTCAAGGTACGGAGGTATCTGGACAGATGAGTATATGAGAACAAAAGATAAAGATATCTTTGCTATTGGTGATTGTTGTGGCAGAAGAGATTTTATCACAAGAGATCCTTCAAAAGTTATGCTTGCTTCTACATCAGCAGCAGAAGCTAGAGTAGCAGGAAGTAGTCTATACAGTTTGAAAAACCTAAAAGGTTTTAACGGTACCATTGCTATTTTTTCAACTATGATTGGAAATAGAGCATTTGCTAGTGCCGGTGTGACACAAAAAAGAGCAGATGAAGAAAATATAGAATACAATGTGGGATATTTTGAAAGTATGAACAGACACCCGGGAACTATTCCCGATGCATCAAAACAATCAGTTAAACTTATATCGATGAAAAACAGCGGTCAGATAATAGGTGGTCAGGTTATAGGAGATAAGGAAGCAGGAGAGATTATAAATATAATTGGTCTTGCAATAGAAGCTGAACTAACAGTTCACAATATCATCTCACTTCAAGTAGCAACTCAACCACTACTTACAGCAGCTCCTACAACATACCCGATTGTAAAAGCGGCACAAAACTCACTAAAAGGGGATTAATCTCCTTTTAGTGATTTAGTTATATTTGCTCTCTTTGCTCTTTTAGGCTTAGAATATTTGAAAGCTCTTTAGCTTGAACTTCATGTTTCCCTTCAAACTCTTTTTCATTTGCATTTTCAACTATAACTTGTGCAATAGTATTTGTACTTGATGCTATCTCGTTTGTTTGTGCTGCGATATTTGCATTTTGCTGTGTTTGTTTATCTAGTGAGTTAACCGCATCATTTATTTGGATGATTTCTATTTGTTGCTCTTTTGAAGATACCTCCACCTCTTTTATAAGATTTATAGTTTCACTAATAGTCTCATTTAGGTGTTCATAACCTTTAATCATACCATCAGCTATATTTTTACCGTTATTAGCTTTTTTGGTTGCATTTTCAACTAGTATTTTTATCTCATTAGCAGCCTCTGCTGATCTTGATGCTAAGTTTCTAACCTCTTGTGCAACAACTGCGAAACCTTTACCCGCTTCTCCGGCAGTTGCTGCTTCTACTGCTGCATTTAATGAAAGGATATTTGTTTGGAATGCTATTTGATCAATTACTGAAATTGCTTCATTTATCGCTGTTACCTCATGGTTTATATCATCCATTGCAACTGTTGTGTTTGATGCAAGTTTTTGTCCTTCGTTTGCAGAGTTTGTTACATCATTTGCATGCTCTGCCATCTTTACAATATTTGATGTTGTTGTAGATATATTTGATGTTATCTCCTCTAAAGATGCTGAAGTTTCCTCTAGTGCTGCTGCTGATTGGTTAAGATTTTGGTTAAGCTTATCTACATTTTTTAGGAGGATATTACTACTTTTGTTAAGTGTAAGACCGTTTGCTTTATTCTCTACTAGCATCTCATTGATAGTCTCTTTTAGTGTGTTTATATTTACAAGCATACTGTAAAATGCACCTGTAGGGTTTATGTTTTCTATTGAGAGCTCTTTTGTATAGTCAAGGTTCGCATACACTTCTAAAATATCATTGATATCAGTTATCTTTGTATATAGATTATCAAGAGCACTGTTTATAGTCTCTTTTAAGTGGTTTAGTGATTCGTTGTTTGTATTAACTTCTATTTTTCCTGCAAAACAACAGTTTGTAACTCCGTCCATGATCTCCTGTACATTGTCTATAAACAGTTTCTCATCTTGGATGTTTTGAAGTGTTTTTTTCATATTTTCATTGATAGATTGTGCCATCTGACCAAATTCATCTTTTGTATCAAGTTCAATATTATGAAACTTGCTGCTTTCTTTGTTTATAAAACTAAAAAGTGAATCAAGTCCCTCTTTTACTGTTTCAAGAGGTGTTATGATTATTTTGTTTGTAACAATTCCAACAAGGATGAAAATAACAATAAGCATAACAAGTGCAATAGAGAGAAGTTCTATTTGTATAGT
>JAYEKV010000083.1:0-20622 GCA_034716855.1 Campylobacterota bacterium
TTTATCTCCTCCTATAACTCAAAGCCTCCATGATATGTTGTTTTCTTATCAATTCAGATGCTTCTATATCTGCAATAGTTCTTGATACTTTTAGTACTTTATTTATAGCTCTAAAAGAAAGAGCAAATTTTTCAATACACATATCGAGTAGATTTTGTGCATCATTATCTAAGATACAGTATTTTTTTATATCTTGGTCATTAAGTTTACCATTTAGTTCTTTTTGACCTCTTAGTTTTTGTATTTTGAAGACTTCGATTACTTTATCATGTAGTTGTTCTGAGCTTACATCGCTAGTATCATCTTTTTTTACTTCATTCATAGTTATACTTAGATCAATTCTATCTAAGAAAGGATCGGAGATCTTATTTTTGTATCTTTGTATCTCTGCTTCATTGCATCTGCAAACTTTACTTTGAGATAGTAGGTTTCCACAAGGACAGGGGTTTTGAGCACAGATGAAAAGGAATTTGGTGGGGTATTTTATCTTTGTATTTACTCTTGATATAGATATCTCATGATCTTCCAAAGGTTCTCTCATAGCTTCTAGTACAGATTTTTGAAAGTGTGGAAGTTCATCAAAAAAAAGTATACCGTGGTTGCTAAGGGCTACTTCTCCTATTTGTGTACCACCTACTATGGAAGCTTTTGTTGAGGAGTGGTGGGGACTTAGGCTTGATCTTAGTGGTATGAAGTTTGGCTGTTTTGCTTGAAGAGAGTCTAATTTTGCCATATCTAGTATCTCTTCTAGGTTCATAGGTGGCATGATATATTTAAGTCGTTTTGCAATCATGCTTTTACCGCAGCCTGGACTTCCTTCTAAAAGAATGTTATGGTTTCCTGCTGCACTTATGAGGGCTGCTTTTTTTGCTATGGTTTGACCTTTTATATCATTAAAATCCAGTTTATAATCTCTAGTGAAGTAGTATTTTGTAGAATTTATATTTAAAAAATCATGCCTAAACTCTTTATTGGTGGCTTTATATATAGACTTATCTTGGGCATGAAAAAATTCTATAGCTTCTTCTAGAGATGATACTGCGTATATTTCTATATTTGGTATTACGGATATTTTCTCTATGGATTCTTTGGGGATAAGTACTTTTTTTAGTTTCCCCTGTCGTACAAGTGACAAGATAAGTACAAAGATAGATTTTGTATCTTTTAATGTACCGTTTAAACCAAGCTCTCCAAATACATAAATATCATCAAGTTTTATTTTTGATTCTTGAAGTGCAATAAGAAGTGCAATTGACAGATCCACTTGACTACCTTTTTTAGCAATCTCGCTTGGACTTAAGTTTACAGTGATACGCTTTGGAGGAAATTTAAAGTCATTTGTAAGAAGCGATGACTTTATTCGTTCTTTTGCCTCTTGAATTGCTGTGGAAGCAAGTCCAACTATACTGAAGCTAGGAAGACCTTTTGTAAAAGTTGACTCCACATCAATACTTACTGCATCTATACCGTCAATTGAAGCACATTTTAATGTTTTCATCTTTTTATCCTTTTTTGATGTTGAGTATTGTAGCATCAAAAAAGAAAGAATCTTAAAAATATTGCAGTTTGACATATTATATTTAATAATAACTATGATAAAATAAATTGATGAGCAAAAAGATAAAAAATTTAATAATTACAATACTAATGTTTGTTGTAGCAAATATTGTTGCATATAATGTGACGCAGTATAATCAAGATAAGCGTATAGAAACTATCCTTAACAAACATTCAGAAACACTACAGACATACTATGAGATACTTCAATACACCCAAAACAATTCAGCTGATATAGGATATGAAGAGACCATAAAAAACAAAAAACTTTTAGAGTTGCTTTCTAAGGCAAACAGTTTAAAAAACAGCAATGACAATGTATCATTAAATATCGTAAGAGAAGATGTTCAAAAGCTTTTAAGTGAAAAGTATAAAGAGTATAAAAAAAGAGGTATTCTTCAATACCACTTTGTATTTCCTGATAATAAAGTATTTTTAAGGATGCACAAAACAGATAAATACGGTGATGATCTTACAGATATAAGATCAGATTTCAAGTATGTAAATGAAACCAAAAAAAGTATCAGAGGCTTTGCACAAGGGAGAACTGCACATGCTTTTAGAAATGTATATCCTATATTTGATAAAGATAACAATCACTTAGGAGCATTTGAGGTGTCCTTTTCAAGTGAGTTGATACAAGAGTATTTTACTCACATCAAACAGCTTCATACCCATTTTTTAGTAAATAAAAATATTTTTGATTCAAAAACCTGGGATAGGGATGACCTAATATTTAATTATATGAAAAGTGCAGAGCACAAGGACTATATGCTTACACTAACAAATCAGCATACCAAGCAAAGATGTATCGATAACAACAAAAAAAAGTTAACATCCTTAAAAGATGATATTAATACAATGATACAAAAAAATAATAAATTTTCATTGTATAAAATGTTTAATAATCAAAGTCAAATTATATCTTTTTATCCTATTATTCATAATATAACAAAACAGCCAGTAGCCTGGATAGTATCATATGTTTATGATAATTCTGTGAAAAAAGCAATAGACAATACATCTTATGTAAGAATATTTATAGCCTTTGTATTTTTCTTGATATTTGGATTTATATATTTGATATTAAATCAAAAAGAGATATTAAATCAGCTTGTAGATGAAAAGACGAAAACACTCTCTCTAACAAATAGAGAATTAGAAGAGAGTGAGCATGAGTTACAGCTAATAAATGAAAATCTTGAGATAAAGATACAAGAAGAGGTTCTAAAAAATAGAGATAAAGATAAAGCACTTTTTGAACATACAAAGATGGCTGCACTTGGTGAGATGATAGCAAATATTGCACACCAATGGAGACAGCCGTTATCTGCAATATCTACAAGTATTACGGCTATGCAGTTAAAAAAAGAGTTAGGGATACTAGAAGATAATGAATTTGAACAAACATCACAGATGATAAATGAAAATGTTCAATATCTTTCAAGAACTATAGATGACTTTAGAAATTTTATAAGAGGTGACAGTAAAAAAGAGAAGTTCAATTTAAAAGAAGCTATAGATACTTTTATGAATCTTGTAAGGAGTTATGTAAAACATGATAGTATAAATTTAGAAGTAAAAGTTGATAAGGAGATATTTATAACAACTTTAAAAAATGAATTGAATCAAGCATTATTAAATTTATTCAATAATTCAAAAGATGCTTTAAGTGATAAAGATCATGAAAAATATATTTATATTGATGCTTCTATAAAAGATGATATGTTGGTGATAAATTTTAAAGATAATGCAGGTGGTATTGATGAAAATATTATGGATAAAATTTTTGAGCCTTATTTTACAACAAAACACCAGTCGCAAGGTACTGGACTTGGTCTTAATATGACATATAGACTTATAAGTGAAGGTATGCATGGGTCAATAGTTGTTTCTAATGATACTATTAACTATAACGGAAAAGAATATAAAGGGGCTTCTTTTACAATAACAATACCATTAGTTTAAATACTATAGGTAAAGGTATACTGTTACAAAATAATTACAACGCGGTTATATTATCTTTTGTAATATAATATATAAATAAATATTATCATTTCTTAGTTTTGTATAATAAAGAAATGTTATAATTTTAACTTTAATATTTAAGGTATATGATGTTT
Organism: Campylobacterota bacterium; assembly: GCA_034716855.1. GTDB lineage: Bacteria > Campylobacterota > Campylobacteria > Campylobacterales > Arcobacteraceae > JAIOSF01. The sequence goes on from JAYEKV010000083.1 coordinate 3,681, forward strand.
TTAGAATTTATAAATAAAGTTAATTATAAGATAAGCAGCAGGATCATAATGTATATGTTCTGCTTAATGTTAATAGGTGGTACTCTTATAAGTTTTTTGATTATTGAAAATGTTAGAAATAATAATCACGATACAGCTAAGAAAAACCTTGAAATGTTGAGTATCTCAATTTTTCAAAGTATCAGAAATGCAATGAATACTGGTAATATAGAACTAATTACAAAAGCAGAAGATGATGCAAGAGATATTGAAAATGTAACTACACTTAAAATTTTCAAAGATAAAAATAATAGTTTTGAATATATAAAAGATGAAGAGATACAAAAATCTATTTTTACAAAAGAATCATATACGATAGATACTGAAAATGATCTGGAACATACCATGCGTATGATTAAGCCAATGATAGCATCAGCAGAATGTATTGTTTGTCATACAGATAATAATACAGGTGATGTTATAGGTATTATGGAACTTACATTTTCACTTGAAAATTTTGATAAACAAGTAGAAGCTACAACTTTTATGATATTTATAAAGTTTCTTATATTTGGTGCATTGATGCTTGCACTTACATTCTATCTGGTTAAAAAAGCTACAAAACCGTTAGAATTACTTAATCATGGTTTTCAAGGATTGATCAATAATAATCAAAATACAGGAAATAAACTACACTTTACAAATCATGATGAGATAGGGGATATTATACACCTTTTTAATGAGTATATGGATAAACTTAATGAAGAGATGAAAAATGACATTAAAAACTTTTCAAGTAAGGTGATGGATGCTCAAAATAATATAGTTATAACTACAAACGGTACACATATAAATACATCAAATAAGGCATTGTTGGATTTTTTTAATGTAAAAGATTTAGAAGAGTTTGAACAAAGAATAGGAAACTGTATTTGTGAAGCTTTTGATAATGAAACAAGTGGTAATTACCTAAGAAAAGAGATAGATGGTAAAAACTGGTTAGAATACTTATTAAATAATAAAGACCATCAACATAAAGTAGCTATAGATTTTGGAGATAAAAAACATATATTTTATGTAACAGCGGATAGTTTTAAATTTGTAGATGAGGTAGTTAATGTTGTAGTCTTTAATGATATTACAGAGATAGAAACAATGCATCAAGAGATAGATCTAATGCATACAAATATAAAAGACTCTATTAATTACGCCTCACTTATACAGCAGTCTTTAATACCGGATAGAATGTTGTTTGAGAAGTATTTTGAGGATTCTTTTACAATTTGGGAGCCAAAAGATATTGTTGGGGGTGATATATATCTTTTTGATGAATTAAGAAATGAAGATGAATGTCTTCTTCTTACTATAGATTGTACAGGACACGGAGTGCCTGGTGCTTTTGTTACTATGCTTATAAAAGCAATAGAAAGACAGGTTATTTCACATATAAAAAATAATGATTTTATTGAAGTAAGTCCTGCTTGGATATTAAACTATTTTAACAAAACTATCAAAATTCTGTTAAAGCAGGATAATAAAGAAGCTATGTCAAACGCAGGCTTTGACGGTCATGTCTTATATTACAACAAAGCACTAAAAAAAGTTAAATATTCTAGTGCACGAAGTCAAATATTTTATATACAAAACAATGAAATAAAAATAATTAAAGGTGATAAGCACTCTGTTGGATATAAGGATAGTGATGCTTTATATGAATTTACTGAGTATGAGATAGATGTATCACAACCCACATCTTTATATATTTTAAGTGATGGGTATATTGACCAGTTGGGTGGAGATAAAAATATCTCTTTTGGTAAAAAAAGATTACAGAGGTTGTTAGAAGAGGTTCAGGATATGAATATGAAACAACAACAAGATATAATACTTAATGCACTTAGAGATTATCAAGGTGACAATGAACGACAAGATGATATAACATTTATAGCATTAAAAGTATAAATTAAAAAGGAATACAATGGAAAATCTTATTATAGAAAGTACAAACTACACGCCTCAAATCAATTTTGATTATGAAATAAGAATATTAAGTATAACAGGTAAATCATATCCTGAAAATACATTTGAGTTTTATACTCCTGTGATGGAATGGATAAAAAACTATATGAATATTAAAACACAGGAACAGACAGTTGTCAATATAGAGTTGGCTTATTTGAACTCTAGTAGTTTAAAAGTATTTTTTGATCTTTTTGATCTTTTTGAAACAAATGTAAAAGATGGACATAATATACAATTAAACTGGATTTTTGATGAAGAAGATGATGTTATGGAAGAGATGGGTGAAGATTTTCAAGAAGATTTTGAAGATTTAAAGATTAATTTTATTTCTAAATAATATTTAATCCACTACTATTCAACCATAGTGTTATACACATGGCAGAGTTATTTCAAAACAAACACCGTTATCAATACTGTATACTTTAACATCAGCATTGTTTTTATCAATTATTTGTTTTGTCATATAAAGACCAATTCCTGTCCCTTTACCTTTCTCTTTTGTAGTAAAATTAGCTTTGAAAATATTATCAATTATATTTTCAGGGATCCCACCAGCTGTATCACATACTTTTAAAATGGCATTTTTTTCTGTTTTTAGTATTTCAAAAGTAATATCTCTGCTTTTAATATCATTTTCATTGAAAGCATCTTTGCTGTTAGAGATTAGGTTAATGATAATATGTTTAAACTCATTTGGTATAACAGAAACTTTTAGATCAGTATCACCTGTTATATTTGTTTCAATATTGTTTTTTATAAGTTCATCTTTGGTAAGCATCAAAACAGATTCAACAATTTTTGAAAGCTCTATATCTTCAAAAGTTTGATCAGGTCTAAAGAATGACCTGAAACTTTCTAGTGTATCTAAAAGGTGGTCTATTTGCTCATCAATTTGATAAGATACTTTTTTTAGTTTTTCTATATCTGGTGTATCATTGTATTGAAATTCAAACTCATAAAGCTGTGTATTTAGTTTTATGGCATTTAATGGACCTTTCCACTGGTGTGCTATGGCATCTATCATCTCTCCCATAGCTGCATCCATTGACTGTCTTTGCAATATGACATCTTTATGTCTTATCTCATTTAATTGATTTCCAACCTCTTCTATAAGGTTCTCATTTAGTTTTTTTAGTTGTATTTTATCTTCCATGGAGTTTATAACAACAATGAAGGCATTTTTTTGTGGAAGAAGTTTTAATGAAAATTCAAGATGTATTGCAGAACCGTCTTTTTTATTACATATTTTATGAACTTTTGAGAGTTTACCATCTTTTAATGCTTTTTGTAAATATTCCTTTGCAAGCTCTTTTTGTTCATCTGCTGTAAGGTCTACACAGTTTAATTTCAAAAGTTCATCTTTTGTATACCCCAATAGTGTTGAATAGTTATCATTTACTTCTAAAAAATTACCATTAATATCCATGATACCTATTCCACTGTCTGCTTCATTTATCACTGTATTGAGTTTATTATTTTGCTCAGTTATATTATGTTTGTAAATATTTATTCTGTATAGGAAATATATACTAATAGATAAAAGTAATATCAATATAGTTGAAATAGTATTAAAATTCTTTATTTTATCTGTTATATAATGATGTTTCTGTACGGCTATAAAAACACCTTCTAATGTTTCAGTCACAGGATTGAGTACAGGGAGAAAGTGGTACTCATGCAGATCATTGTATAAAACGATTCTTTCTTTATTTAGAAGTTTTTCCTCAATCTCTTTATGACTTATACCTAAATTGTCCATATTATTAAACAGATCTGTTTTTGATACTTTATCATTGACTTTTTTCTCTATGTAAAAAGATTCAAAATGAGCTTGCTGATAGTTGCTAACTTCACTTTTAAAGACTCTTTCTTTGACTTTGTTTTTAGGCAGTAAAAAATTGGCATAGTCATAAAAGCTTTTTTGATAAGTAGTTATGAGTGCTAAAGTACTAAATGAAGTTTCTACGCTTCCTAGATACTCTTTCCCGTTAAATATGGGAAATACAAATTTAAATCCGTCATATATTTTCCCCTGCTCAAAGCCATCTATCTTTTTTTTGTTATTATTTACATAATTTACGGTATCTCTAGCATATGTAAGATCATCACCATATTTTTTTGGTCTGTGAAATCGTAAAAAACTTTTATTGTCAGGTAGATGAAAATGGAGCTGTTTTAAATTATAATTTTTTAATATTCTATATGTTGGGTCTAATTCAAGATAAAGTTTTTGTCTTGTTTTGTCTTGAATTATTTTATCTGAACTTTTTGCATCTTTAAATATATTAATAACTTTGGAAGTATTTATCTTTGTATTATATAGAATGTTAGCTATTTTTTTATATTCGTTATAAATAATATTATATTGCTTTTCAACATTCTGTGATTCAATCTTTAGGTGTTGTTGTATCTTGTGTTCTTTCTCATACCATAATGCTGACAGAGTTATAACAACAGTTATTATATAAATAAGTATATATTTTACAGATAATTTCATAGTTAATCCTTTAAAAGATTATATCATTTTTAATCTTATTTTATTTTTCATAGTAGCATGTGAAATATATAAAAAAATATTATTTCTGAAAAAAATAATAATTTTATATAAATAATGTAATTAAGGCGTCTTTTAGGATTAAATATATAAAATAACTAAAATAACTAAAATAATTTAAAAGAATAGCCATGAATGCAATTATAGCCGTAGAAGAACTTATCAAGACCAATGAAAAAAGAATAAAAGCATTAAAAGCTCAACTGGCATTACATGATGCAGGTGAAGAAAAAATGTCTGCTTTAGCATATGCTTCAACAGAGAATGCAATCGAAGAGTCTCAGTATGCCTTAGATAAAAATAAGTTAATTCACTCTGAACTTTTACAAAAAGATCTGCAGGAAGTTGAAAAAGAAGCTAGAATAAAACAGGCAGTTGCCAGAAAGAATTATTTTAAATATCAAAAAACCCGTATCAATAGAAATGATTCTTTAGATTCTACGCAAAAACTTGAAGCTATGTTAATAATAGATGAGTTGCCTAGTGACTTGAATTTTGAAGATGAGGATATCTTTAATATAGCTGCTGCTTGTATAAAGCTTGATCTTAGAGTTCATGAAGAGTTAGAAAATGAACTAGATGAGATCAGAAAAGACTTTGATGCTTTAATTTCAGAAATCAAAAAGGAAAATATAACTGAACTTGATATGCTTCGTACATATATACCTATTATAGTATTGCATTTAAGGGTGCTTGTAGATAATATTATAGAGGACACAGAAAAAGAAAACACTTGTTTTAGAGGGCTTCCTAGATATCAAGATTGGTGGATAAATGAACTTTGGCTTAATCATCAGGCATACTTTGGACTTTACAAGTGGAAAGATATAGTAACATTTTTATGTATGACAAATGAGCAAAAAGAAGCATGGGAAGTGATATTTACAAATTGGATATCTGTAAAAAAATTTATAAATAAAAAAGGTGCTTTGGCACATGAGTTTATGCTGGCTTTTGATAGACTTATGGAGAAATACACAGGACTACAAGAGGAGCTTGATCTAGACCATATAGAAAGTATGGATAAAATAGTTCAAAATATAACTAAAAAAGAGGATTTTCACTCTTTCAAATATGAACATAATACATCAACAGAATATCTAGAGTTTAAGCAAAATAAAATTGAAAATAATTTATAAAATCTAATTAGGATATTTTTTAGTGTTTTTAAGGTAGAATAAAATAATATTAAATTAAACTATCCAAAGGAATTTTATTGAAAATAGATAAAAATATCTTGAACATTTATTTTATGCTTCTAATAACATTGGTTATACCTTTGATTGTTGGACTTATTATGCAGAACTTTACAAGTTTCAGATATGTAAGTCTCCCTTTACATTCAACAATTGAAAGTATGGGTGCTGTTATTGCTTTTATATTAAGTGGTATTATTTTTGTAATATATAAACAGGCACTTCTATTCAATCATTTTCACAGGGCATCGTTCGCACTTATAAGTATGGGGGTATTTGATGCTTTCCATGCTATCGTATTACCCGGTGAACTTTTTGTATGGCTTCATTCATTAGCTATTTTTTTTGGTGGTATATTATTTAGTTTAGTATGGGTACCAGATAATAAAGTAACGAATAAAATATATTTATATACACCTTTTATAGTTCTGATTGTCAGTATTTTTATAGCTGTTATTTCACTACTAAGCCCTTCTCTAGTACCTCAAATGATTAATGAAAACAAGGAGTTTACTGATACTGCTAATCTTTTAAATATGATTGGCGGGATTATGTATGTGGTTGCATCGTTTTATTTTATAAAAAAATATTTACAAGATAGTCAGACAGATGATCTGTTATTTTCGGGTCTTACGATGTTGTTTGGAAGTGCAGGGGTACTATTCTTTTTCTCTTCTCTTTGGGACCTTTCTTGGTGGTTTTGGCATATGTTAAGATTTGGAGCATATATTGTATCTTTGTATTTTATGTTGAGACTTTTTTCAAAAAATATGAGAAAGCTGGAAACTACCAATATATCTATCAAAAAAAGTAATACTGAATTGAAAATGACCGTAAAGCTTTTAGAAGAGTATAAAAGTGCTATCTCCCAAGGAAGCATAATATCTATTGCAGATCTTTCTGGACATATTACATATGCAAATGATCAATTATTAAAAGTTACCGGTTATACAAAAGATGAGCTGCTAGGACAACAGCATAGTATATTAAGGGATCCAGATACGCCAAAGTCACTTTTTAAAGAGATGTGGGATACTATACAAAGTAAAAAAACATTTAAAGGTCTGATTAAAAACAGAAAAAAAGACGGTAGCAGTTTTTATGCAAAGATCACAATTGTGCCAATACTTAATCATAAAGGTGAAATCCTTGAGTATCTTGCTTTAAGAGATGATGTTACAGAGTTGGTAAATAGCCAAACTGAGTTAAAAAAACATTTTTACACAGATAGACTTACAGGACTTAACAACAGATTTAAATTAAATGAAGATATGAATGAAATATTAGGTCGTCATGTGTCATTTATTAATATAGATAACTTTAAAAGTGTAAATGACTTTTACGGTCAAGAGTTTGGAGATAAAGTTATATCAAAACTTTCAAATATAATACTTAATATAAGTTATGATTTTAATTATTCTATATATAGAAATCACGGAGATGAGTTTGCAATAGTATCTTCAAAAGGTGAAGAGTTTAATGTATTTAAAAAACATATACAAGATATTATAACTTATATTTCCAATATCAGTATAAAAATAGAGAATGTTGATCTTGATATTACATTAAGTGCAGGTATTGCAAATGATATAGATGATATATCTAAAGTTGATATAGCTTTAAAAGAAGCAAAAAGGTTGAACAAGTCATCGATCGTATATAGTGAAAATTTAGATACGAATAAGATATTTGAGACAAATATACAGTGGTCAAAAAAGATAAAAGAAGCTTTGACCGATGATAGGATAGAGATAGTTTTACAGCCGTTATATTCAAATAAAGAGAACAAAGTATTAAAGTATGAGTCTTTAGTGAGGCTTATAGAAAAAAATGGAGAAGTTATATCTCCCTTCCACTTTTTGGATGTTGCAAAAAGGACAAAACTATATGGACAGATTACAAGAAGGGTTGTAAAAAAAGCATTTAGGGTATTAAATGAAACGGATAAAGAGATAAGTATAAATATTTGTGCTGAAGATGTTTTTGACGATGAGACTAGAAATTACCTTTTAAATATGCTAAGAGAAACAGAATACTCAAAAAGAGTTGTTATAGAGTTAGTTGAATCAGAAGGGATAGAGAGTTTTAGTGATATAAAGCTTTTCATTGATGAGATAAAGTCTCAAGGAGCGAAGTTAGCAATAGATGATTTTGGTACAGGATACAGTAACTTTGAGTACCTGCTTAAATTAAATGCTGATTATATAAAAATAGATGGAAGTATGATAAAAAATATAGATACTGATCCAAATAGCTATAGCGTAGTAGAGACTATAGTATCATTTGCAAATAAGAACAATATGAAAGTTATAGCAGAGTTTGTATCAAGTAAAGAGATTCAAGAAAAAGTTGAGGAGCTGGGTATAGACTTCTCTCAAGGTTATTATATAGACAAGCCTAAATTTTTTGAAGAGATAGGGGAATAAAATGAGATTTTGGTCAATAGTGATATTTGTAGTATTATTTATAGCATCTATTCTTTATCTTTTTATATCAATACAAAAAGATACTATTAAAGTTGGTCTTTTATATTCAAAAACAGGTACTATGTCAACGGAAGAACAGATCATAGAAAAGATGGTTAAATATCAAATATCAAAGATAAATAATGAAGGTGGTTTATTAAACAGAAAAATTGAGATCATAGAGTATGATGGTAAAAGTGATCCAAAAGAGTTTGCAAAAGGTGCTGAACATTTAATATCAAGTGATGTAACAGCAATATTTGGGTGTTGGACATCAGCTTCTAGAAAAGAGGTAAAGCCAATAATTGAAAAATATAATTCTTTACTTTTTTATCCTGTACAGTATGAGGGTGCTGAAGAATCTAAAAATATTATCTATATGGGTTCTACACCAAATCAACAAATAAATCCGATCATCAATTATATAAAAGAACATTATGGTGATAAAATATACATTGTAGGGTCTGATTATATATATCCTAGAATGGCACATCTTTATATAGATGAATTATCAAAACTTATAGGATTAAAAATAGTTGGATATGACTATCCTGCTTTAGAAAATAAAGATTTTAAAGAGATTGTTACAAAAATAAAATCTTCAAATCCAGATGTCGTGATAAATACACTAAACGGTAAAAGTAATCTTGACTTTTTCAAAGAGTTAAAAATACAAGGGCTTACTTCATCTAGTATCCCTGTATTTTCCACAAGTATTGATGAAAGTAGTATAAAATTGATAAATTCAAAAATAAAAGATAAAGTTTTAGAAGGTCATTACATCTCAAATGGATATTTTAATACTATACAAAATAATGATAATAAACAATTAAAAGCAGAGCTTGAAAAACAATATGGCAAAGATTTTGTACTTACAGATGCTGGATTTAATGCATATATGAGTGTAGAGTTTTTTAAAAGAGCAGTTATAAATACAAAGTCCACAGATACTTCCAAGCTTAAAAGTTATATAAAAGGTGATAGTATAAAATTCCCAAGTGGTATTGTATATATTGATTCAAATAATAATCATATACATAAACAGATGAGAATAGGTAAAATAGCTGGTGATGAGATACAAATAATGTGGAACTCAGAAGTATTAACAAAACCAAGTCCATTCCCAATCTTTAAATCAAAAGATTTTTGGATAGAACACACACGGAAATTATACAAATCATGGGGTGACAATTGGCAGGCACAATCAAATAAAGGGATAAAAGATGAGTAGATGGTATACGCTTCATATAAAAAACGAGATACTGTTTTGGTTCTTTATTCTGGCTTTATTTCCTTTGTTGACATTGACAGGTATAAACTATTATTATCAAAAGAGTTTGGCAGAGGGTGAGTCAAAAAAACATTTAAGGCTTATACTAAATCAAAAGGTAAAAAGTGTAAATAATTATATAGAATATACATCTAAAGAGATAAAGATATTATCTGAAATGCCAATCGTTAAGGATGCTATCTCAGGATATACAAAAGAGTTTGATAAAAATAAAAAGTTTATTACAAAGCACCAAGTTTATGAAGAGCTTTTTAGTAAAATATTAAGAGAAAATGGATTTTATGATATATTTTTGATTGATAAAGTTGGTAATATAGTTTATTCCGTGGCTAAAGAGGCAGATCTAGGTACAAACCTTATAAACGGTATCTATGCCAAGTCAAATCTTGCAAAAGTTTACTATAGCAGTATATCCCTACTTGAAGTTGAAGTAAGTAAATTTGAATTTTATCCACCATCAAATGAGGAAGCCGCTTTTATTAGTATACCTATATATGGAGATAATAAGATCTTAGGTGCTCTTGCAGTACAAATTGATAAAGAGAAAGTAAAAAGTATATTTAGTGATAAAGAAGGTCTTGGAATAAGCGGAGAGTTTTTTGGTGCTACATATAACCAATATGGTAAGATTGTTGCAACTACAGCTTTGAAGAACAATCCAAAGGCAGTAGTAGAGAACTTCCAATTCAGTGATGATCCTTTTCTTCCTGTATATAAAGCTGTAAACGGTCAAAGAGGTGAAGGTATAACGGATGATTATCTAAGCAATGAAGTAGTTGCCGCATGGGGATATATACCTGCTTTAAATTGGGGTGTTGTAGCTAAAATGGATCTAAAAGAGGTATTTACCCCTATTTCCAATCTTAGATTTTATTCTATAATAATACTGTTTATCGTTTCTTTAGGAATTGTTATAGCAATACTTATGGCAATTAAACATATCGTAGATCCAATTGAAAAATTGACTTTAGGTGTTAAAAATTTTGCAAATGGAAAAATGGTAGAAGATGTAAGCGTAGATGTAGATAATGAGATAGGGCAACTTTCAAAAAACTTTAATGATATGGCACATACTTTAAAATCATCTCAAGAAACTATACAGAAATATGCAGATGAATTAGAAGAAAAAGTAAAAAGAAGAACAAAAGAGTTTGAGTATGCAAAAAATGATATAGAAAAAACAAATTCTGACATGCAGAAGTTTATCGATATTGTTGATAAAAATGTTATATCCTCTACTACAAATATTGCAGGTATCATAACAAAGGTAAGTCAAGCGTTTTGTGATATCACTGGATATACAAAAGAGGAATTAATAGGAAAAAAACACAATATCATAAGACATCCTGATATAGACTCTGAATTTTATAAAGAGCTATGGGATACTATCACACAAGGAAAAGTTTGGAGTGGAGAAGTAAAAAATCAACGAAAAGACGGTAGTTCATATTGGGTAAGTTCTACGATCTCTCCTGTATTTAATGATAATGCAGAGATAATTGAATACACCTCTATAAGACAAGATATTACTGATAAGAAAAAAGTTGAAGAGCTATCTATAACAGATCAGCTTACAAAACTTTTCAATAGACTTAAGCTCGAAGAGGTGTATGATACAGAGATGCAAAGAGCACAAAGGTATGGACATCCAATGTCTATGATACTTCTGGATATAGATCATTTTAAAAGTGTAAATGACACATATGGTCATGATATAGGTGATGAGACTTTAAAAGATGTAGCAAAGCTCTTAAAAGGCAGCATAAGAAAAACAGATATTGTAGGAAGATGGGGAGGAGAAGAGTTTATAGTTGTGTCTCCTGAAACATCTCTTGAAAACTGTATGGAATTGGCTGAAAAAATAAGAAAAAATATAGAAGAACATACCTTTAAAGTAATAGGTACAAAAACTTCAAGCTTTGGCGTATCTACTTATCATGAAGGTGATACACAAGGGACACTGGTAAAGCGAGCCGATGATGCACTTTATGAAGCTAAGGGAACAGGACGAAATAAAGTAGTTACTTTAGAAACTGTATGATATACTTCCAAAGTTTTTAAAGAGGAATTATGACAGAGACACTTTTTGTATATGGTACTTTGATGCCAAATTGTCCAAATGGGCATGTTTTGGAAAATATTGTAGGTAAATTTATCCCGGCAACAGTAAAAGGAAATCTTGTAGATGCAGGATGGAGTGCCGGTATGGGGTATCCTGGGATCAAACTAGACCCAAACGGTGATACGATTCATGGGTACCTTTTTTATTCATCAAATCTTATCAATCACTGGGATTCACTTGATGAATTTGAAGGGGCAGAGTTTCAAAGAGAAGCTGTATCTGTAGAGAGATACGATGAGATAGATGTAGATACATATATCTATGTTGTAAAAGTTGATGATGAGATGCTAGAGAGTTAGTTTAATCTAATTGTAATTTTTTTTAGTTAATATATCAATATATCTTGATATATTGAAAGGTGATAATAAAATGGACAAAAAAGTATTGGTTTTATGTACAGGAAATAGCTGTAGAAGTATAATAGCTGAGGCATTGATAAATGCAAAACTTGATGGTGTAATATCTAAAAGTTCAGGTGTAAGAGCAAGTGGTAAAGTAAATCCAAATGCAAAAAAGCTTTTAGAAGATAAAAGAATATGGAAAGATGAATATCATTCAAAAACCCTAGATACTCTTATGGATGAAGATTTCGATCTTATTGTTACAGTTTGTGATCATGCAAATGAAACTTGTCCTATGTTTCCAAGACCAATCCCAAAGCTTCATGTGAGTTTTGAAGATCCAGATGGTAAAGATTTTGATGCATTTATCCAAACATATGATGATATTGAGTCAATATTATTACCAAAGGTAAAAGATCAATTAAATGTTTGATTGGTTGGATAGTCTAAGTGCAAAATTGGTATTTGATATTTTTGGATTTCAAAAAGATACAAATATAGGGGATGCCCTTCACTTTTTCTTTTATGATACTGTAAAGATATTTATACTTTTAATTACTATTATTTTTGTTGTTAGTTTTTTAAGAACATATTTTAATACGGAAAAAGTAAGGGTATATTTACAAGGTAGAAGTGAGTTTACAGGAAATGTACTAGCTGCACTTTTTGGTATCATCACACCTTTTTGCAGCTGTAGTGCAATACCTTTATTTTTAGGATTTATGCAAGCTAGAATACCTGTAGGGATAACATTTAGCTTTTTAATATCTGCACCTTTAAATAATGAGATAGCAATAGCTATGCTATTTGGTTTGTTTGGATGGAAGATTACGGCTATTTATATAGGGTTTGGACTTTTAGTCGCAATAATAGGTGGATATATAATAGGTAGAGTTAAAAATATTGAACAATATATACTTATACCTGTAACACCAATAGAGGGTGAACTTGAAGATGTAAAGATAGAACTAAGCTTAAAACAAAGAGTAATAGACGCTTGGGACTATACAAAAGATATATTTAAAAAGATTTATATCTATGTGGTTATTGGTGTAGGAGTGGGAGCTTTTATACACGGATATATACCTGCTGATTTTATAGCTAAATATGCAGGTGGAGATGCTTGGTATACAGTACCAGCAGCAGTTCTAATGGGTATACCAATGTATAGTAATGCAGCCGGTGTTATGCCTTTGGTTGAAGTGTTAACACAAAAAGGGATGCTGTTGGGTTCTGCTTTGGCATTTATGATGGCAGTTACTGCACTATCTTTGCCTGAAGCTATGATACTAAAAAGGATATTGCATGTAAGACTAATAGCAATATTCTTTACAATAGTTGGTTTTGGTATACTTTTGGTCGGGTATACATTTAATATGATTTTGTAGAGTTAAAAATTAATAATTGGAGTAAAAATGAAAATAGAGATTTTAGGAACAGGGTGTGCAAAATGTAAAGCACTAGAGGAAAATGCAAAAGAGGCTTTGACACAAATTGGTGGATTTCATAGCGTAGAAAAAGTTGATGACCCTATAAAGATCATGGAATACGGTGTGATGAGTACACCTGGGCTTGTAGTTGACGGTGTTGTAAAAGTAAGTGGTAAACTTTTAAATATACAAGAGATAGTAGATCTTATAAAATAATGGATGTTTTTTTAAAGACCATTGGTGCTGTTAATGATGAGACAAGAGTTAAGATACTGCACTATATAGACGAAAAAGAAAAAGTATGCGTATACGATATATCGGAGGCTTTTGATATGATACAGTCAAGAGTCTCAAGACATCTTAAGATCTTAAAAGAAGCAGGTTTTTTAAGAGTTGAACGGCAGGGGAGATGGGCTTACTATAGTATAAGAAGACCTTTAGATCAGTTTAGGCAGTCACTTCTTAAAGAGATAAGTTATTTACAGTAAAATTATTATATTGATTAAAAATAACTTTTTGAATCTCATAAATTAATTAATACTTAAATTTACTAATTTTTCTTTTAAAAAAGCTCTAAAATCACAATTTAGTCACAAATTCTTGTTATCATGTTTTTTTAAAATTTATGGTGGTGATAATGCGTATTTTATTAATTAGTGAAGATGAGTCTTTGATCTTGACTATTGTAAGTTATTTAAAAACAATAAAAATAAACTATGATATTAGTAATAAAAAAGATGATAGTTATTCTTTTATAGATCAAGATGGTTATGATCTATTTGTGATCGATAGTTTATTGGGAAATACTTTTGTATATGATGCTGTTGATGCTATAAGGTTGGTTGATAAATTAACACCTATTTTGGTAGTCAATTGTTTTAATGATCCAAATTATTTGGAAAGTATTTATAAACATAATATAAATGATTGTTTAAGAAAACCCTTTATCCTAGAAGAGTTCAAAGTTAAAATAGAACAACATATGTTTAATACAGAATCTCAGATCATAAAGTTCAACGATACATTTTATTATAATAAAAACTCTAAAGTATTATTTAATAATAATAAACAAATTGAGTTAACTCATAAAGAGTCTAGGTTTTTACATCTTTTAATCATAAATATTAACAATACGGTACCTTATGATATTATCTATGATTTTGTATGGAATGGAGAAGAGAAAGATACATATTTTTCGCGTTATTTGGTTAGTAATATAAGAAAAAAACTACCCTATGATATAATAAAAACCATTCCTAAAACAGGTTATAAAATAATAAATAATCATTTCTAGAAAATTAATAAGATGGTGAAAAAGTGCTGAGAAACTATAAAACATTTATATTTATAACTATTATATATATTTTCTCAATAATATTTCTCTTTAAATATATCGAGTCTCATTCTAATACACAAATAGATTATGTAGTAAATCAACATAATCTTAATCTAAAATATCAATATAAAAGTATGATGTATCATAAAAATATCTCTACAGATACTATGATAGAGGCAATAAAAGAACTAAAAAACGGTAAAGTGATAGAGTTATTTGACAAAGCTTCAAAAACTAAAGATAAAAAAATATTGAGCAAGTTAAGAGATCAAATAGAAAAACTTTTAAATGAAAAATATAAATATATGAAAAAAAGAGGTGTAACGAATCTTCATTTTGTATTTGAGGATAATAGCTCTTTTTTAAGATTTCACAAGCTAAGTAAGTATGGAGATGATTTATCTAATATCAGAAAAGATTTTGTAGAAGTTAACAATAATAAAAAGATACTAAGAGGTTTGTCTCATGGAAAAACTGAACATGGTTTTAGAAACATATATCCAATATATAACAAAAACAATAAATTCATAGGGCTGATAGATATATCATACCCAACAGAACTTCTTCAAGAAATATTACTTAAAATTAACAATACACACAATCACTTTTTAATGGATAAAAGTTTATTTGAAACTACTATGTGGGATAGAGATGATAAAAACATCGTATATCATAAAAGTTCAGAGAATGAAAACTATTTTATTACTTTTACTTCAAATCATTCAAAAGAGATATGCATCACAGAAAATAAAATCAAGCTTGAAAATTATAAAAAAACTATAGCTGATAAAATTCAAAAATCTAAACCATTTGGATTGCCTGTTAAATATAATGGTCATCATCAAATACTCTCTTTTTATCCAGTCAAAGACAATGTAAGTGATAAAGTTATTGCATGGGTTGTTTCCTATGTGGATACCAATGAAATAGAGATGATAGAATCAAAAGAAACTATTATAAAAATACTAATCATACTGTTGGTACTGTTTGTTACATTGTTTATATATCTTATACTTATTCAAAGAAATATGCTCAAAAATAAGGTTGAAGATAAGACTCAATCATTAAAAGAGTTAAATGAAAAGCTTGAAGAAAAAGTACAGGAGCGAACTTCACAGCTTATAAGTTCTAATACTCAATTGGTAAATGTTTTAGACAGCTGCGAACTTGGATATTGGGAATGGAATATAAAGACTAATCATTTAGAAGTAAATGAGAGATGGCTTGAGATGATAGGTCTTGAAAGAAAAGATTTTCATCATAATGTAGAAGATTGGAAACAAAGAGTACATGTTGAAGATATGATTAAGACATATAGATTTATTAAAAAGTCTTTTAAAGATAAGAAAGCTTTTACACTTGAATTCAGGATGAAGCATAAAAATGGAAATTATATTTGGATAGAAGCTTCAGGATCTGCCGTAGATTTTGATAAAGATGGAAAACCACTAAAAGTATATGGAATACACAGAGATATTCAAAATAAAAAAGATAATGAATCAAAACTAAAAGAGCAGGAAAAACTGATACAAAACCAACTCAAAGTAAATGCCGTATCTAGTATGCTAGGAAATATTGCACACCAATGGAGACAGCCTTTATCTGTTATCACATCTTCTGTAAGTGGTTTAAAAGTATCACAAGAGATGTTGGGTGATATTTCAAGTGAACAAATAGATAAATGCAGTGATACAGTTATGGAGAATGCAAATTATCTTACAAGAATAATTGATAATTTTAGAAGATTTTTCAGCATCGATACAACTCATCAGGAAACTTTGAGTATCGAGACAATACTGGATACTTTAAAACAAAATAATAAGGAAAATATGAGAGTCAAATCTGTAAATTGTTTTATAGATATTAAACAGAACTTTGAACTTGAAACAAATCTGGATATTGTAGTTCAGTCAATTATGAATATAACAGATAACTCTTTAGATGCTTTTGATATAAATAATATAGAAAATGCAAATAGGTTTATTTTTATAGAAACTTCTAAAAAGGATAATAACTGTATAATTGTTGTAAAAGATAGTGCAGGTGGAGTAAAAGAAGATATAAAAGATAAAATATTTGAACCTTATTTTACGACAAAACATGAGTCAATAGGTACAGGTATTAGTTTGTATATGACATATCAGGTTATCACTCAACAACTAAATGGAACTATTGATGTTCGTAATGTATCATATAAATATAAAGG
>JAYEKV010000083.1:20722-22787 GCA_034716855.1 Campylobacterota bacterium
TAGATATATTGAAAAAAGCTCAAAGTATAACTTCTAAAAAAGAGATGAAGAGATTAAGTAATAGATTATATGATATATTAAAAGGTAGATTTGAAATTATTAAAGAAAAAGGTGTAAAACTGGCTCTTGTAACACTTCCAAATAATAAAGTATTTTTAAGACTGCACAAGCCAAGTAAATTTGGAGATGATATATCAAAAGTAAGGTATGCTGTAACCCAAGTAAATAAAACACATAAAGTTATAAGAGGATTTGAAAAAGGTAAAATATCACATGCCTTACGAAATATATATCCTATTTTTGATAAAAATGGTGTCTTTTTAGCTTCTTTTGATATCTCCTTTGATATCTCACTAATAGAAGATAAGTTGAGTAAAGTTGCCAATATAGATACACACCTAATAATTCATAAAGATATTCTAGAATCAAGGGTAATAGGCTATCAAGGGAGAGAGTTAAAATATATTAAAAGTGTTGAACATAATGATTATATGACAAGAGATTTACAGAACCATAAACATGACAAGAGTTATGAAAAAAATATTGGTAGTTCCAAGTTGATACAACATAATATAAACAAAGGTGATAAATTTGCCTTATACT
This sequence comes from Campylobacterota bacterium, assembly GCA_034716855.1. Lineage (GTDB taxonomy): Bacteria > Campylobacterota > Campylobacteria > Campylobacterales > Arcobacteraceae > JAIOSF01. The sequence continues at coordinate 21,326 of JAYEKV010000083.1, forward strand.
ATGAGGGTGAAGATGAAGTAGAGGTTGTAAGTTTTTATCCTGTAAGAAATATAAAAGATAATAAAGTAGTTGTGTGGCTAGTAAGTCACAGTGATAGTCCTTTTATAGCAACTACATTATTAGGTGTATTGATAGTAAGGATGATTGTTTTTATTGGTTCATTATTACTTGTTTATTTTTTATATAGAGTTTTAAGTCAAAAATATATTTTAGATAAACGAATCGCAAATCAAACTAAAGAGTTAAAAGAATCAAACAGTAAATTAAAAAATCTTTCAGAGTATCAAGAGACGATCATAGAAGGGCAGATTAAAGTTGCTATTGCTGAAAGGGATAGAGCACAAGCATATGCTAAAGCAAAGTCTGAATTTTTGGCAAATATGTCTCACGAGATAAGAACACCTTTAAATGCTATAACAGGTTTTATTGATATTTTAAAAGATGAAGATATTGGTAGAAAGTCTTTAGAATATATAAATATTATAGATAAATCAAGTCAATCACTATTGCGTATTATTGAAGATATACTTGACTTTAGTAAAATAGAAAGTGGTAAACTAAATATAGATCATATTGATTTTGATCTATATGAAGAGTTCCAAAGTACTACTGATCTATTTGCTGAGAAATGTTCAAAAAAGAATATATTGTTAAATGTTAATTTAAATGATAACTTACCTCAAAATATAAATACAGACCCCCTTAGACTTAAACAAATTATATCTAATTTATTAAGTAATGCCGTAAAATTTACAGAATCAAATAAAAATATATATGTTGATATATCTTACAGCAATGAAGAGCTTTTTGTATCTATTAAAGATGAAGGTAAAGGGATATCTTCTAGTAAACTAGAACATATTTTTGAATCCTTTAATCAAGAGGACAACTCAACAACCAGAAACTTTGGTGGAACAGGTCTTGGGCTAACTATAAGTAGTAAATTAGTAGAGTTGCTAGGTGGTCAATTAGAAGTGAAAAGTAAGCTTGGGATTGGAAGTGAGTTTTATTTTTCTATACCTGTGAAACTTGGAAAAAATAAAAAAGAGATATCAGAAGCTTCAAATGAAAATCACACTTTTAATAATGAAAAAATACTTGTAGTAGAAGACAACAAGTCAAATCAAATGCTTATTAAGATAATACTTAAAAAATTAAACTTGTCAATTCAGTTTGCAAATGATGGTTTAGAAGGTATTGATGCTTTTAAAGCAAATAAATATGCTGTTGTTCTTATGGATGAAAATATGCCAAATATGAATGGTATGGAAGCTACTAAACATATACTTGAGTATGAAAGAAAAAATAACTTAACTCATACTCCAATAATAGCACTTACTGCAAATGCTATAAAAGGTGACAGAGAAATGTTTTTAGAAGCAGGTATGGATGAGTATTTAGCAAAACCTATAGATAAAAAACAGTTAGTTTTAATACTTTCAAAATATATCTCTTAATAAAT
>JAYEKV010000084.1:0-1527 GCA_034716855.1 Campylobacterota bacterium
AAAAAATAGAACTAGATCAGTTAGAGTTTCTTCATATACACAAAACAGCAAAACTTATTGCTGGAAGTTTAAAGATGGGAGCAGTCGTAGCAGATCTTCCAAAAGATATACAAGATGATCTATATAACTTTGGTATAGATATAGGGCTTTTATTTCAAATACAAGATGATATTATAGATGAGACTGTCTCTTCAGAGGAAGCAGGAAAAACAACATCAAATGATGGAGCAAAAAATTCCTTTGTAAATCTTCTTGGACTTGACGGGGCAACAAAAAGTGCAGATAATCTTGCACTAAAATGTGAGAACAGTTTAGATTCATTTGATAAAAATATTTCAGAAAATTTAAAAAAAGTTCTTTCTAAATATCTCTATAGACATAAGTAAAAATATCTATTTTTTTACTTGACAAATAATTAAAAATTCAATACAATTCTAGCACTCAATATTTTTGAGTGCTAATTAATAAATAAACTATGAGCGTATCTAGCTCAAAAGATAATAAAAAGGAAATATTATGAACTTTCAACCATTAGGTGATAGAGTACTAGTAAAAGTACAAGAACCGGAAACAAAAACAGCAAGTGGTATTATCATCCCTGATAATGCTTCAAAAGAGAAACCAACAACAGCAGAAGTAATCTCTGTTGGTCCAGATGTAAAGGATGTGGTAGCTGGTGACAAAGTAGTATATACAAAATTTGCAAGATCAGCAGCTGTAACACTAGACAATGAAGAGTATTTAGTTATGGAAATAAGTGAAATACTTGGTGTATTTAAATAATCAAATAAACATTATAAATAATAGAAGGAATAAATAATATGGCAAAAGAGATTCATTTTTCAGATGATGCAAGAAATAGATTATATGACGGTGTTAGACAATTAGCTGACGCAGTAAAAGTTACTATGGGACCTAGAGGAAGAAATGTACTTCTTCAAAAATCTTTTGGTTCGCCAACTATCACAAAAGACGGTGTATCAGTTGCAAGAGAAATAGAACTAGATAACAACATGGAAAATATGGGAGCTCAACTTGTAAAAGAGGTAGCATCTAAAACAAATGATGAAGCAGGGGATGGTACAACTACAGCAACTGTTTTAGCTCACTCTATATTTAAAGAGGGTCTTAGAAATGTTACTGCAGGTGCAAATCCAATTGAACTTAAAAGAGGTATGGATAGAGCTTGTGAAGATATCTTGGCTGAGATAAAAGCAATGTCTAAAGAGGTAAGTACAAAAGAGCAGATTGCACAAGTTGCAACTATCTCTGCAAACTCTGATACAGCTATTGGTGATATGATAGCAGAAGCTATGGGAAAAGTTGGAAAAGACGGTGTAATTACTGTTGAAGAAGCTAAAGGTATAAATGATGAGCTTGATGTAGTTGAAGGTATGCAGTTTGACAGAGGTTACTTATCTCCATACTTTGTAACAAATGTTGAGAAGATGACAGCAGAGCTTGAAACTCCTTTTATCCTTTTAGTTGATAAAAAAATATCAAACCTAAAAGAGATGCTTCCAATTT
>JAYEKV010000085.1:0-1521 GCA_034716855.1 Campylobacterota bacterium
GCATGTGTAGTTCGCAGAGGTAGTGAACCACTATATTTAGAAGATACATCTTTTTTGAACTTATCACAATATGGACAGAAAAACTCTGCATCTATTACAATGATCTCTTTGCCATCAAAAGGTGTGATATACTTGGCTTTATAATTGTCTGTAGTATCTTTTGTAAACTTCACACCAGTAGAGTGGTTGGGGCAATAGCCAAAGATATTCTTTTTTAGATAATCTTGATGATATTCTTCGGCATCCCAAAACTTTTTTAGAGGTTCTATCTGAGTTACTATCTTACCAAAACCATGTTCTTTTAAAAGTGTTTGGTAAGTTGCTTTTGTGTCGTAGGCTATTTTCTTTTGATTTGGTGTAGTATAAAACAAAGCACTTCTATAGTTGTTGCCTATATCGTTACCTTGTTTGTTATATTGTGTAGGGTCATGAATCTCCCAAAATGATCTGATAAGTTCATTGGCTGTTATCTTTGTATTGTCAAAAGTGATTTGTACAGCTTCTGTGTGGTTTTGTATAGTATAGTTGTTTCTATATTTTAAAACTTTTTTATATGTTGGATACTCATAGCTTCCACCTGTATATCCTGACTTTACATCCACTACACCCTCAAGTGATTCAAAATGTTTCTCTACACCCCAAAAACAACCTGCGGCAAATACTATCTCAACTATCATCTCACACCTCCCATAAAAGGTTTGGTACTGTTGTTTTTACTTACTATATACCTCTAAAGCATTTTCCAGCTCTTTTTTATACTCTCGTTTACTTTTATATCCAAATGACTTATAAAAAACCTTTTGCTCTTTTGGTTCTATAAACAACACAGTTGGTACACCATTTGGTCTAAACTTTTCAGGGTAACTTCCCTCATCTTTAAATTTTAGTATAGTAAGAGGTATAAAACTTTTTTCTACCTCAGCATGGATAGATTTTCGTGTAAGAGTCTTAGACTCAAACTTATTACAATAAGGACAACCCTCTTGACCTACAACCATCATGATAGGCTTATTTAATTTTTGTGCTTTTTCTAAAGCCTTTTGGTATGAGATCTCATAGTTCATCTTCTGTTCTAATCTTTCAGATGCACCGTATAGATTAAAGCTAAAAAACATCGCTAAAAGCAATAGATACTTAGTAATTTTCATATTTTCCTCCCATTATGCTTTTCATATGATAGTATATTTTTATTAATGGAAGATAAATAATAAGAAAAGATTATAATCTTTACCTATTTCTTATTTGATTTTCTAGAAGCCTTTGCCATCTTGGCTTTTTTTCTAGCTTTCTTTTTTGCTGTTTGTAGATGATCCGCTTTTCTAGCGTTGATCACTTGCTCTGTTTTATTTTTATCTTGTGAAAATGCAGTTCGAGTAGCATTTCTATTTTGATTGCTTCTTGCAGCTAACATATCACCTTTTTCTGTCTTGATACTTGAAGAGTTTTGTTCTTTTCCCATGGTTTGCCTTGAATTTAAAATTTTCGTATTGTAGTTAAAATGTTATAAAGGGTGGGTTAGTA
>JAYEKV010000086.1:0-1520 GCA_034716855.1 Campylobacterota bacterium
TCTATTTTGTTATTTGTGTCAAATATCCCCATCTGTGTATTTTGTGGAGCTCCTCGTCTATCCACATAAAGTAGTGATGAAAGCTTGTCAAATTTTATAGGTGTAAAGTTAAATAGGGCTTTAATAGTATAATGGTATTCGAAGTCAATTACAGATGGTCCAAGTAGTTTAAGCTGTGGAAACTGATCATCTCTTATATCTTGTGCTATTTTGTAAAAATCAAGATACTCTTTTACTGAAAAGAAACCCCATTTAGCTCTGTTGATCGTAGTACCTATCTGATACTCAGCTGTAGTATCTTTAAAGGTATTAAATATTTCCGTTATGTGTAAGCTAAATAGATCTTTTTTATCTATATGATTTCTATCTTGCATTATATTTAAAAGGATCTGCTTATCTTCTCCGAAGCTCTTTACAAACTCGTAATATTTGTCAAGATTATGTATATCACTTAAAGGGATTCTAATCATTAACGACTTTACCCCTAGCTCCTCTACAAGTTCAGGCTGCCCTTCCCCTTTGTCTAGATTCACTCCAAGACCATAAAAGGAGTTTTTGTTAAACTCTAAACCCTCTTTTTTACTAAACAGTTTCATAGTTAAAACTGAAAGTGGAAATACAACTGCATTAGTTAAAAGCATCTTTACAAAGTCAAAACTGTGTTTTTTCCTCATAGCCTTTTTATAAGCCTTGTCTTTTATCACATGGGGTTGATCTGAGTAGTTATCCCATACAAACGGAAAATTATTTTTTTCATTTTCCACTTAAACAACACCCTCTTTTTTTAGTCTGTCTAAAACATCAACAGCTGTTATATTTTTCATACACTCATGGTGTTTTAAAGGGCATACCCTTTTCATACATGGAGCACAACTCATATCTTTTCGTATTAGCATCTCTTTATCGTTTGACCATTGATGAGTCTCTATATGCCTTGTAGGTCCAAAGATAGCTACTGTAGGTATATTAAAAGCAGCAGCAACATGCATAGGACCTGAATCGTTCGTGATAAACAGATCAAGCTGTGATATTTGATCTATCAGCTCCTCTACGCTTGTTTTACCAGCCAAGTTCTCATAGTTTGTTATCCCTGTACTTTTTAGCTCCTCTTCTATATCTGAAGCTATATCAGTCTCCCCTGGACCTCCAAAGATCTTTATATCATATATGCTTGAAAGTTCTATAACTACCTTTGCAAACTCTTTTGGATACCATCTTTTGGCACTTCCATATGTAGCTCCCGGGTTTATACCTACTGTTAAGGTTGAAGGTTGAAGGTGTGAGGATGAAGGCTCTTTTGTGTATATTTTTAGTTTAGAAGGGACTGTATCTGTGTTTAGGCTTTGGTTTATAAAGTCGTTGTATCTTATAACTTGATGGGTATCAAGCCCTTTATCGTATCTTTTGTAGATATATTTCTCTTTAGTATCTAAGAAAAACAGTAAAAACTTTGTAGTAAAGTTCTTTCTAAAACTAAAAGCTTTATCAAACTTCCCTGCACCTTTGGCAAGGCTATAAAG
>JAYEKV010000087.1:0-6950 GCA_034716855.1 Campylobacterota bacterium
ATAACCAGACCCAACGCACCTGATGCTGCCCATATTGTAGTAATAGGATAGTTAAATATATTGTATAGTATACCTGATACTATAATTAAGAAAATAAAAAACGAACTAAGTTGAACTAAAAGTCTAGGAGGTTCATTAGTTATATCATTGGCTGCAATTTTTTGCCAAATAACATTGTTGATAAACAAGTTTAACAAATATCCTATATTTAGCCATATTGCCGTGTATAAAATATTTTGAAGATACTGTGTATACTCTTCTGGATATGGGCTTAGTGTCGTTACTATTATGTTAAAATTAAATAGTATAATAAAAAGAGTTATAAGTAATAAAGTCGAAAGAGAGAAAAAATTTTTCATTTAAAAGTCCGTTTATATTTTTTTATTGAGTTCACAATATCAACCATTAGCGTTTAGTTATATTAATAATAAAATACAAATGTGAAATAGTAGTGAAAAGATTACAATATTATTACATTTTTTACATTAAATATTATAATCAGTTTTAAAGAAAAGATATAAAAGAAAAGATTAATAAATTCTTATTTAAGGTCTTTTTGTATTTCTAACCTATAGGTAAAGTAATTACAAACTCAGCACCTTGATAATCTGTACCTTTGTATGTATACTTAGTGTTTTGAGCATGTATTGTACCGCCATGTCCATTGTTTATAATGTTATATGTCATGTGAAGTCCAAGACCAGTACCTTGACTTTCATGCTTTGTTGTAAAATAAGGATTAAAGATATTAGGCAGTACCTCAGCCGGTATACCACCGCCGTTATCTTTTAATATTATGACAACATTATCTTTTTCTATTTTTGTAGTTATAAAATAATATCTCACTTCTATATTTTTCTCATTATATATATCTTTAGCATTGTTGAATATATTTATAAAACATTGTGTCAATTCATTCGGATAACTATTCAAAATTATATTTTTATCAGTATCTAATATAACTTCTATATTATTTGACTTTTTTGTACCCTCTACAAGATGTAAAAAACTATCTATGTGTTCATTTAGATTGAACTGCACCTTTGTTCTGTCACCTTTTATAAAATCTCTGAAATCATCTATAGTTCTTGAAAGGTATTGTGCATTTTTATCTATCAACTCACATGCTTTATAAAACTCTTCATCCGTTAATATATTATACTCTTTATGGATAGCCATACCTGTAGAAGATGATGATATCACCGATAAAGGCTGTCTCCATTGGTGTGCTATATTTCCAATCATCTCACCCATCGAGGCTAGTTTTGACTGTTCAAACAATAAAAGATCTTTCTCTTTTTGTTCTGTAATGTTTTGTAAAGTTACCAGTATGTCGTTGTTATGGTTGAACTCTATACCGCTTATTATAAAATATGATAATTTATCATTATAATTCAATGTTACATGGTGTATTTTATCTCTATTGTTATTTAAATACTCACACCAAAGTTCACCTTCTACTTTATGTGTTTCAAGATCAAATTTGTTGTTATTGAACTCCTCAAAATATTCACAGATACAATATGAGTCTTTAAAAAATTCATCAATATTTTTAATTTTAAAGAACTCTAAGAACTGTTGATTTGCACTTATAAGCTTTTTCCCGTTAGTAACAATAATCAAACTTGGATTTATATCTATGATAGTTTTTAAATGTTTTTTCTCATTATCAAGTTCTTTTGTTCTTTGGTTTACTTTATCATCAAGTGTTTTGTTTGCTTCTTCTAATTTTCTTTTAAATATATATATCATAGTTAACAATGCACTAAAGATAATAAAACTAATCGCAGTTAAGATGAAGAATGTTTTATTTGCAGCTTCAAGATCATCATCCATAGGATAAGTTGTCGACAGTATTGCTCTTATATTTCCCTCTTTTTCATAAAAACCATTTTTATCTCCATAAATATCTACAAGTCCTTTTGGGGCAAGCTTAGGATCTGAATGACATCTCATACATTTGTTTGTTGTCTTTTTTGTAGGTACAACATAATATAAACTTTTAGCTCCATTTTCATCAATTATTTTAGAATATTCAGTTAGTTCTCTGCTGTTAAATTTTTCAAGTATTGATGATTCTTTTTTGTTTGCTTTATTTGTGGGATTTCTTGGGTTATCACTGGCAAATCTTATCTCTATAGCTCTTTTACCGTTCATCTCTTTATATCTATTATAAAAATTATTTACCACTTTTGCATTAAAAGTTGATGAGAGCAATACAGGATTGAAATACTCTTTATCTATAATTCCTAATGCTTGAAGTCTATAAACTTCTTCTTTTTGGAGCTCACCTACATTTGACCTTACAGCTTTATAGTTAAGAAGTAGTTCATTGATTTTGTTTTGCGTATTTACCAATGCAGTTTCTTGTGTCTTATGATAAAATACATATGTCAGTGCAACAAAAAACAATATAAAAAATATTAATATATGTTTAAATCTTATTTTACTCAACTCTTAGCCTAATTTATAAATTAAACTAATATTATCTACTATATCCTGATATTTAAATTAATTAATTATTAAGCAATAATTACAATTAAATTACATATATAACTGTTAGTTACTTTATTTTATAATAAACAAAAAAAGAAAGGGTGAACAATGGCACAAAAAGACAAAATCAAATGGGATAAAAAATATAAAGAAAATCAAAAATTACAATTACCAAGAGATCCTAGTAAAAAACTCGTTTCTATTGTAGGCAAGATCAAGGGTAAGAATGCACTTGATATCGCTTGTGGTACGGGGAGAAACTCTCTATATTTGGCCAAAAACAATTTTAAAGTTGAAGCTTTGGATATATCACAGGTAGCTATTGATATTTTAACAAAAGAAAATCATCCAAACATAAAAACAACTACAATAGACCTAGAGGGGTTTACTCCCTCTAAAAATTGTTATGATATCATTATTATGACAAATTATCTAGATAGAGATATCATACACCATCTCTCACAAGCTCTTAAAAAAGAAGGCTTTTTAATCATAGAGACATATATGGATCATGAGAATAACACAAAGCCGGATTCAAATCCTGATTTTTTATTGAAAAAAGATGAATTAAAAAGTTTTTTCGACGATAAATTTAAAATAGTAGAATATGATGAGTTTGATAATGAACCTTATGAGTTATATAAAATGAAAAAACAATCCATCATTGTCCAAAGAGTATATTGATAAATATACTCTATATTGGCTTATGTTAAACTATCTTTTTGATCTTATCTAAAGACTCTACAAGGAGTAATGAAGCTTTTTCAATCTTTACAGACTCTATCTCAAGCTCTTTATTTGTAGCATTGTGGGTATCTGCATCAATAAAGCTACTGATCGAATAACAAAAATTTTCATTTGATTTTTCTATATCTTTGATTATTACTTTAAATTTTTCATTCTTTTTATTCTTTTTTATCCACTGACCAACTGCTGTAGATTTTGGCATAGGGACCTGATACCCAAGCCTTTTATCCTCATTACCAAGAACTTCAAAGATCTTCTCTTTCTCTTCTATAATAGCTTGTTTTAATGGATTTATATCAAACACCAAAGGCACATCCGATACCTGCCCTAATGCTTTTTTATTTATCTGAGATCTATTTGCTGCATCTATTAAATTGTTTGATAGTATATCTATATTTTCTGCAAGATTATTATTTTTTTGAACAACTTGATTACTTTCATTGCTTGTTTCACTTAACAGCTGTATACTGCTTTCGATATTATTTATTGAAACTTCCTGCTCTTTTGCCTGTTTTGCAACTTCGTCGATCAACAGATTTGTCGACTCAATTTTATTTTGCAAATTACCATAGCCCTCTATCATTTGATTTGCAACACTAAGTCCATTGTTTGTTTCGTCAGTTGCATTCCCAACTATTATTTTTATCTCATTTGCTGCTTGGGCTGATCTTGAAGCAAGATTTCTTACTTCTTGTGCAACTACAGCAAATCCTTTACCCGCTTCCCCTGCTGTTGCTGCTTCTACTGCTGCATTTAAAGATAAAATATTTGTTTGGAATGCTATTTGATCTATCACGACGATGGCATCATTTATCTTTGTAACTGAACTGTTAATATTCTCCATAGATTCAACTGTAGATTTTGCAAGCTTATCACCATCTATAGATAAGTTTTTCACCTCTTCACCGTTTGTATGCATCTTTTGTGTATTTTCAGAACTTTCATTCAATAAGTTTCTTATACCGTCTAATTGTGAGGTGATCTGTACAAGTTCATCTCTTTGTTGATCTGATAAGGAAGACATATTTACCGAATTGTTTTTTAATTGTTCTATATATATGTTAAGTTCAGATGCGGCTTTTATAATAATAGCAACTATCTCAGATACATTTTCACCTAAGAACTTTGTACTTAAAATAAGTGATCCTATATTACCCGAACAATCAGAAGTATCGATCTCTTTTGCAAAATTTCCTTTACCATACTCTTCTAGAGTCTTCATCACTCTATTTATATCGTATCTTAATTTTCCAACCATGCCGTTAAGTGAATCTGTCATATTATTTACAGTAGGATCAGTTGACTTTAAATTTACATCATAATTTAAAAAACCACTCTTACATTTTTCTGTCATATCTTCTACATTTTTAATAACAAGAAGATTTGCTTCATTGTTCTTCTTTATATGTTGAATACCCTCATTTACCTCTTGTACCATTCTTCCTATTTCATCAGTGCTGTCTACCTCAAAAGGATCTAAAGTATCTCTTTTTTTATTTAGGTAGTCAAAGAAAGAATGAAGTTCCCTTTGAAAAGCTGCCAAAGGTGATGCAATTGATTTTTTGATCAGTACTGTAGCTGCTATTAGTGAAGCTATCATAATAAATAGTGCTGCCAATGCACCTGTAGTATTTGCTTTGTCTATTGCGGTATCTATATCTTTTAATGAGAAAGTCAGGTCAATCACACCTATTACATCACCCTCTTTTTGTGAAAAGTGACAAGACAAGCAATCATTTGTTGCTATCATTGGTTTTATAACTCTTATCTGTCTTAAGTCATCATACTCTTTTTCTAAACTTTTTTTTGTTTTAAAAATCTTTAAAACTTCCTTGTCTTTTGTAAATTCACTCTCTGAAGAGTATTCATCAATGGTTTCTTGAGACTTATGCACTAAAAACTTTTCAAGGCCATCTATTTTTTCTCTTAATGTATCTTCCGTATGTTTTATAAGGGCAGGGTCACCTGTATTCATTGAAGTTCTCAATGCTATAAATATTGAATCTATCAACATATTTATAGACTTCTTTTTTTCATTAAGTGCCAATTCTTTCATAGACAAAGAATATTGTACAGAGTTATTAACACTACCGACAATAAGTATTAAGGCGATTGCTATTAGAATCTTAGCAAGTATTGAAGATTGTATTTTTTTTATCACAGTTTTACTCCAGTGCGTCTTCTATCTCTTCTATTAGTACTTTTATATTTAAAGGCTTAACTATATAATTGTCAGCTTTATGTGCAATTGCTATATCCATCTTATCTTTTTCTGTGTGTGCTGTCATAAATATAAAAGGCTTATCACAACCCTCACCCCTAATCTTTACAAGAAAATCCGTCCCTGTCATCTTTGGCATATTTATATCACTTACAATTATATCTATCTCATTCATTCTTCTTTGAAGGATATTGTAAGCCTCAACTCCATCTTCTGCAGGTATAACCTCTTTAAATATTTTACCTAATGTGGAAATCCCAACATCTCTTAAACTTTTATCATCCTCTACAAAAAGTAAAGTTACATTTTTTAATTTCTCCAATTTAAGTCCTTTTTTATTCTTCAAATATTATATCGTTAATTATATTCAGTTTTATTTACACATGTAATCTTTTAACAATGTTTTTTCATTCCCGTATATGTAAGGAACATAAGAAGATAACAACTTATAGCTACTGATATTATCAATATTATAAAAGATATTGACAACCTTATATAAGCTTCAGTATTTGATATATTAGATGTTTGCATTATTGACTCTTTGTAAAAACTTATTTAAAGAGTTTGCAAAATATTGAGCATCTTTTTTGGAAAAAGGTTTGGGACCTTTTGTTGTCTCACCGCTGTCCCTTATACTCTCCATCAAATTTCGCATGGCAAGATAGTGTTTGATATTGTCTTTAGTATATGTCTCACCCCTATGATCAATTGCATGAGCATTTTTAGTTATAGTTCTATCAGCCAAAGGTATATCAGCTGTTATTACCAGATCATTAGCATCCAACATATCAACTATATAATTATCTGCTTCATCCGCACCTGAATCTACGATGATATATTCAATACTATTAGAGCTTCCTATGGATATTTTTTTATTTGACACCACAAAAGTGTCTAATCTAAGTTTCTCTATGGCTCTTAACAATATAGGTTTTAATATATTCGGTAGTGCATCACCATCAATATAAAGCTTCATGTTTGACACCTTTCTATCTTGTATTGGTTAAATTATAACTTCACCTATAGAAGATGACCTTACCTTTTCATTTTGGAAAGTCACATTTGCTATGTTTCTTGCTGTAGTATCTTTGTATTTTTCTAAGATTTCATCTATTATTTGCAACTCATCTTTTTCAAATAGACTATTATCATACTCTTCATCCATCTTTACAAACTGAAGCTCTATAAAATTCTTTTTATTAAAAACTTCTATATCTACATAATCAAGTAGCTCTGTAATTAGATATAACCTCTCGTCATCTTCATCCAGATCAAGGTCATTAGCCATAATATCAAAAAGATCGCCAAGTATCTTTGGGTGAGGGTGTCTTTTCTCTTTTATATACTCATCACCAAATATCTTCCTATCAAACTTTGATAGATAAGCATCCTCCATCAAAAAAAGCAGCACAGCCAGTTTTTTATCATTTAGATGTAATACATCCTTGTCTATCATATAGATAATTACATTTGCAATCTTTGTTAT
>JAYEKV010000088.1:0-1504 GCA_034716855.1 Campylobacterota bacterium
AATCCAAGACAATACTGTTCTATAAGATGTCTGGCAGTTGACAAAGAAGAGTATGGTATAGATCAAAACAGTATAAAAGTAGTAGATGTAAAAACCCAAAAACTAATAGATGCTAAAAAAGCTTATTATGTTATAGGCAGTAAAATTATGGGAACTATGAGTAAAACAAGTAAGTTGGCTTTTAAGACCAAAGATGATGCTATGGATTTTATAAAAAAGTATAAAGGTAAACTTGTAACATTTGATGAAGCACTAAAATCTGCTCAAGAGTCATTGAAAAAAGATGATGCTTTTGTTTTGAAAAAAAAGAAAAAGAAAGTGTATCCAAGAGGGAAAAAAATCTTTGAAAAAGTATGTAAAAAAGATGAAATTGATCCAACTAATTATATAGAGATAAATGAACTAAAAGAGGATATAGTATCAAGTAAACTATGTAAAAAACTAAAAGAGAAAGATCTTCAGGCAGTTTCTTTGTATCTATGGGAAGTAAAAAGATTTGGTGATCTTGATAGTATAAGTGATAAAGTACAAGTAAAAGAGGATGAGAAGTGTCCAGTGTGCGGTATGTTTACATACAAGTACCCAAGATGGGCAGCTCAAATATTTTATAAGCAAGATGATGAAGAGAAACACTGGTCATTTGATGGGGTAAAAGATCTGATGAAGTTTTATTTTAACTCTTCTAAATGGGGAAATTATCCTATTGCAAAAATAGAAAACATAACTAAGATACTTGTAACAGATTATTATACACAAAAAGGGATAGACGGAACAAAAGCTTTTTATGTAATAAGAAGTGATGTATATGGTCCTATGGGTCATGAGCTTATCCCTTTTGAGTCAATGGAAGATGCACAAACATTTAAAAAAGATCATTTTGGTAAAACAATTATAGAGTTTAAAGATATAATTGAAGAGGAAGTGTATCAGCTGGACTACAATGAATAAAAAAACAAAATATCTTTTTATCCTTATCTTGTCACTATTGATAATCTGTGAAGTAACTATAAGCAGTTTATTTGAGTATAAAAGTTTGACAAAAGAAGATATAGAAAATAAAGAGATATTTATATCTGCAGTAACACTTCCTGATATAAGTATATCAACGGAAGCTTCATATATAAGACATAGAAGCCTTGCAAACCTAAGTGGTATCTTTGCAGATGGTCCTGAGCATATGGAGTATTTTCCTACTGCGTTTGTCTTTTCAACAAGTGGGTTAAGTGATGAGTAAAATAAATCTGTATCTAATAGAGTATGCAATAAATGCACTGCTAAGACAAAAAAGTAAAAATATTTTTATCTTTATAGTGTTTACTTTACTTATCTCTTTGGTAACCTCTGTCTTTTTTATAGCAAACTCAATAAAATATGAACTAAACTCAACAGTAGATAAGCTTCCCTCTATAACAGTACAGCAGCTAAGTGCCGGAAAAGTAACAGATATACAAACACATATAGCAGACGATATTATAAGTATTGCAGGTGTAGATGATGTGGTAAA
>JAYEKV010000089.1:0-6872 GCA_034716855.1 Campylobacterota bacterium
ATTATCCCTATGGCAGCATTTTCATCTCAAAGGATGGAATACATTAATTTTACATCGGCATATTTAAGTTCACCTGCTGTTATCGCAACAAAATTGGGTGTTCCCTTTATAGATGATCTTTCACAGGTATCAACCAAACCTCTTGGTGTTGTAAAAGGGTATTTTTTCAATGAGAGATTAAAAGAGATATATCCAAATATAAATATAGTACCGGTAGATTCAATAGATGACGGTCTTAAAAAACTAAAAGATGGAAAAATATTTGGATATATAGATAACTCACTAGTTATTAACCATAAGATACAAAAAGACTATGCTAATTTGTTGGCTATTAGCGGTAAGATAGATATTCAGAACCAACTGCATGTGGCAGTAAATAAAAATGATCTTATACTGTATGATATATTTCAAAAGCTTGTGACCTCTTTAGATGATAAATTAAAAGAGAATATAAACAATAAATGGGTTAATATTAAATATCAGAATGTAACAGACTATACATTGCTTTGGCAGATAGGGATCATGGCATTGATACTTTTACTTGGAAGTTTATACTGGAACAGCCGTTTAAGATATGTAAATAAACAGCTTGAGATACAAAAAGAAAAAGCTGAAGAGGCAACAGCAGCAAAATCAAATTTCTTGGCAAATATGTCACATGAGATAAGAACACCTATGAACGGTATTCTTGGGTTGATACACTTGGCTTTAGAATCAAAGGAGAATAAAAAACAAAAAGAATATCTGAAATTTATAGATTCAAGTGCAAAGAATCTGTTGAGGGTATTGAATGATATATTGGATTTCTCAAAAATAGAATCTCATAAGTTGACAATTCAGAAAATTGATTTTAATATTTATGAGATTGTTGATTCAGCATTGAATTTGATAGAGCATAAAGCCCAAGAGAAAAATATAAATTTATCAGTTACATATGGTGATAATATTAGTAGTAGCTATTATGGAGACCCTGTAAGACTTTTTCAGATACTTTCAAATCTTCTAAGTAATGCAGTAAAGTTTACACCAAAGGGTGAGGTGACAATTAATATAAGTAAAATCTCAGATGAAAAAGTAAGATTTGAAGTAAAGGATACTGGAATAGGGCTTAGCGAAGATCAGCAAAGTAAGCTTTTTCAGGCATTTTCACAAGTGGATGAAAGTATTACAAGACAGTATGAGGGGACTGGACTTGGGCTTGTTATCTCAAAGAAACTTGTTGAATTGATGAATGGTAAAATCTGGGTTGAGTCAAACAAGGGTGAAGGGAGTAGCTTTATATTTGAGATCCAATTACTACAAAAGGAAGAAGGAGATTCCAAGCTGTCTGATAATAAAAAGTTGGATATAAGTAGATTGAAAAACAGCAATATACTTTTAGTAGAAGATAACAGTATAAATCAAATGATCATAAAAGATCTTTTGGAAGATAAAGGGGTCAATATAGATATAGCTTCCAATGGACAAGAAGCTGTAGATATTTATAATATAAATCGTAATAAATATCAATTAATACTTATGGATCTTCAAATGCCTGTAATGGACGGTATAGAAGCTACGAAGGTGATTAGAGAAAAGGATAGTAATATACCTATTATTGCACTAACTGCAAATGCATTGCCACATCATGTTGAAGCAACTCAAAAAGCAGGTATGAACGATCACTTAACTAAACCTATAGATGTAGATAAATTTTATAGTACAATTCTTGATTATATAGCTGAAAGATAGTTGTAATTGAGTCTATATTTTTATATCTTGAAAATAAGTATATATTATTCACCAAAATATCACTATTGACTAATACAATATAAAATATAGTAATAAAACATGATGTTTTCTTACTGTGAATTTAATGCTTATTTGGAAAGGATCTCCAATGAAAATAAGACTCTCATTAATGCTACTTGGAATATTATTGCTCAATTACTTAGTTCTTGATTTTGAAAAAGAACAAAGAATATCTAAACATTTAGATCATCAAACAAAAGAGATCATGAAACTGTATGATGCTCACTATCACCAATATATGCAAAAATCACAAATGGTTTTTGAGATTTTAATAAGAGAAAAAAGTATCATTGATATTTACAAGTCTTTATCTACTGCTTCAAAAAAGCAAAAAGATCACCTTAGAGATAAACTGTATAATCATCTTTTAGAAGATTATAGCAAAATGGATTTTATACAGTTAAAACAACTTCACTTTCACCTAAAAGACAATACCACTTTTTTAAGAATGCATAAGTTATCCAAACATAGTGATAACTTAACTGATATAAGGCAAACAGTTACTTTTGTAAATAAATATAAAAAGGCTATTGACGGTTTTGAGATGGGTAGGGTATATAGCGGATTGAGATTTGTTTATCCTATAGAGGATGAAAAAGAAAATCATTTAGGAAGTGTTGAGATCTCTTTTGATATATCAGTATTTAGTATTGAGTTTATGGAATATTTTGATTTCTTGACAAATTTCCATATAAGTAAGAAAGTAGTTGATAAAAAAGCCTGGGAAGAATCTATAAAAAACAGTTATCAAAAAAGTCCAATAGATGGATACTATTTAGAAAACAGAAATACCAAAGTGTTAAAAGAATATGCACAAAAATTAGGTTTATCTCCTATGAAGGCTAGTAAAGAAACTATCAATAAAGCATTGTTATCAATGAAAGAAAATAAAGCTATATCTTTGTTTGACAGTAAAACAGCCACTGTTATCACTTTTTTACCTATATATAATCCTGTGACAAAAGAGTTGGTCTCATTTTTCTCAATTAGAAGTCTTGATAATTTTATAAAAAATAAGATCAATAATACATATTTGGTATTTTTTGTTTCATCAATTCTTATAATGATGATTTTTTATTTAATATCTAAAGAGTTTGTAAATAAAGAAAATATTAATAGATATTTAGAAAAACGAGTTGAAGAGGAAACAAAACAATTAGAGAAACAAAAGAATTTTTTAAATACTTTGATACAAACTATACCGATACCGTTATTTTGTAAAGATATAGATGGAAAATATATTGATGTGAATAAGTCTTGGTGTGAGTTTACAGGCTTTACAAAAGAGGAGGTTCTTGGTAAAAGTGTCTATGATGTTGCTCCTAAAGAGATTGCAGATATTTATCATGAACAAGATCTAAAAGTATTAAATTTAGAAGAAAATCCTCAAGTTTACGAATCTAGTGTTACAAATAAATTGTCAAAAGATAAATATGATGTTATTTTTAACAAATCAGCTTTTTTTGATGAAAAAGGTGCCGTGGCAGGATTGATTGGAACTGTTATGGACTTAACAAAAATAAAACAACTGGAAAAAGAAAAGATAGAACGAGAGAAACAATACTTTGAGAAATCTAAAATGGCTGATATGGGTGAGATGATGGGAAATATTGCTCATCAATGGAGACAGCCTTTAAGTGTAATATCAACTTCAGCAAGCGGTGTACAGATAAATAAAGAATATGGTATGTTAACAGATAAGCTTTTGGATGATTCTCTTGAAAACATTATTGAAAATGTAAATTACCTATCAGAGACCATTGATGTTTTTAGAGATTTTATTAAGAATGATAAAGAAAAAAAACAAGCTATATTGCAAGACAGAATAGATAAGGTATTGAAAATTGAAAATGCCAATCTATATAATAGCCATATTGAATTGATAAATGAGATAGACTATTCAATACCAATTAGAGCATTGATAGTTTACGGTGAATTTTCACAGGTTTTAATAAATATTATAAATAATGCCAAAGATGTATTGGTGGAAAGAGCTGTTAAAGAACCATGGATAAAAATAAATCTAGAACAAAAAGATAAAAAAGCTGTTATTAGTATAGAAGATAATGCAGGTGGTATAGATAAAGATATTATTCTTAAGATTTTTGATCCGTATTTTACAACAAAGCATCAGTCACAAGGTACAGGTCTAGGGTTGCATATGAGTAAAAAGATCGTTGAAGAAAGTTTAGATGGCAGTATATATGTAAGCCATACTGAAAATGGAGCTAGTTTTGTAGTAGAATTATCTATATATGAATAACTAACTTTATTGTCTATAGAGTATAGTTATATATAATATCTTATAACAATTATGTTACAATTTTTCAATTAATTTAATAGGATAATCTTTGAAAACACATAATCTAAAATATACTGATGATAAAGAGTTAAATAACTTTGTATCAAGTAACGGCATTGATAATTCAAGAAATATTTTGATACAAATATTCTCAGGTGTAGTAGATGAAGATATCCTTTGGAATTTATCTAAATATATAAATGAACTGCTTCCATCTTCACATATTATAGGTACTACAACCTCAGGGGAGATATTTGAAGGTTCTATGTGTGATGAACAGATCATTATATCTTTTTCAGTTTTTGACAATACAATAGTAAATTCTGCAATATGTGAATTAGAAACCAAAATAAATATAGAAAATATTTTAGATAGTTTAATAACAGATGATACAAAAGCACTTATTGTTTTTAGTGACGGACTTAAAAGCAATGGGGAAGAGGTGATAAAAGAGATATCAAGACTTAAACCAGACATTATTGTTTCAGGTGGTAGAGCAGGGGATAACAATAAATTTTGTAAAACTTTAATCTTTAATGAAAATAGCGTATTAGAGTCAGGATGTATAATAGCAAGTCTAAGTTCTAAAAATCTAATCGTTCACAATAATTATATGTTAAATTGGCAGACCATAGGTCAAGATATGATAGTAACCAAATCAAACGGTAATTGTATTTGTGAGATCAATAATATAAAAACTGTAGATATATACAAAAAATATTTAGGTGTTGAGATAGCTGATGAACTTCCTATGTCAGGTATTGAATTTCCTTTGGTATTTGAAAAAGGGGGCGTACAAATTGCTAGAGCTCCTGTTGCTGTATTGGATCAAGGTTCATTGATATTTGCCGGAAATATTGAAGTTGGTACAAAAGTCAAGTTTGGCTTTGGTGATGTTGAGCTTATAAATGATGAAAGTTATAAAACTTATAACAGATTAAAAGTACTACCAATTGAGTCAACATTTATATACTCTTGCAGTGCCAGAAAAGCTTTGATTGGTGCTGATCTTGAAGTTGAATTTGGATTGTTACAGAATATTGCACCTACAGTTGGGTATTTTACATATGGAGAATATTTCCATAATAAAACAACAAATGATCTTTTAAATATAACTACTACATTATTAAGTCTTAGTGAAAAGGATGAACTCCCTACAATCACTGAAGAGAAAAAAGATTACACTAAGACCAATAGAACTTTAACTGCTTTGACAAACTTAGTTAAAGTTACTTCTGAAGAGTTGATCAATACTTCCAATAAATTAAATGAAGCACAGGAGATCGCCTCTATAGGGAGCTGGGACTGGGATATAACAAATAGTACTCTTTTATGGAGTAATGAAACCTATAATATATTTAATGTAAATAAAGATGAATTTGAAGCAAGCTATGAAACATTCTTATCTTATGTACATTGTGATGACAGAGAGTTTGTAAATGATGCTGTTTTTAGATCATTAGAAGATAAAAACATACCTTATGATATAGAACATAGATTAGTATTGGATGATGGTACAGTTAAGTTTGTAAGAGAACTTGGCAAGATATTTAGAGATGAGGATGATAAACCTGTAAGAATATCTGGAATAGTTCAAGATATAACCAAAGAGAAACATAGCGCACAACTGATATTGGATCAAACAAAAGAGCAAAATACTCTGCTTTCACTTTTTGATAAAGCTGATTCTGTATTGTTTAAATGGAATAATGATGAAAACTGGAGTGTTTCACATGTATCTCAAAGTGTTACAAAACTATTGGGCTATACTCAAGAGGAGTTTGTCTGCGGTGAAATAGTGTATGTTAATTGTATACATAAAGATGATCTGGATTATGCTATAGAAGAGGTTGCCCAAGCTAGCAATACGAAAAAAGACTATTTCAAGCATAAACCTTACAGGCTTAATGCAAAAGATGGAACAATAAAGTGGGTCTTGGATTATACTGTTATATTAAGAGATGAGCAAGGAGGTATTACTCATTACATAGGGTACATCAACGATATAACTCAGGAAAAAGAAACAGAAAAATTAATAGCAGAGCAGTCCAAACTTGTAGCAATGGGTGAGATGATAGGAAATATTGCACATCAATGGAGACAGCCTTTATCAACAATATCAGCCACAGCCACGGGTATGCAGGTACAAAAAGATATAGATATATTAACTGATGAACTTTTCAATAAAGGATGCGACTCTATAAATAAAACGGCTATTTATTTATCTAAAACTATAGATGATTTTAGAGATTTTATTAAAGGTGATAGAAAACAGCATGAGTTTAATTTAAAAGATAATATAGACAGCTTCATACATCTAGTAGAGGGTAATATAAAAAATAATGATATCAACTTGCTGCTTGATATACAAGATGATATAACTATCAACGGTTATCCAAATGAGTTGTTACAGTGCTTTATAAATATATTTAATAATTCTAAAGATGAATTGATAAAATTGCAAAGTGATAGGTACTTTACCATATCTGCAAGTTTAATAGATGATAAAGTTCAAATTATTTTTAAAGATAATGCAGGGGGCATACCTGAAGATGTACTGCCTCATCTGTTTGAACCGTACTTTACAACAAAACATAAGTCTCAAGGTACAGGACTTGGTCTAAGTATGACATATAACTTAATAGTAGAAGGTATGAGAGGAACAATAAAAGCAAATAACAGTCTGTTTAAATATAAAGAAAGTGAAAGTATCGGGGCTGAGTTTGTGATAACGCTTCCTTTGTCTTAGTATCCCTTATTCTAAGGGATTTAGAAAGCA
>JAYEKV010000090.1:0-11796 GCA_034716855.1 Campylobacterota bacterium
CAAGTGGTGACCTAATAGTAAATAATATCAATGGAGCAAACTTATCAAGTATAACTGTTACAGGAAGTGGTGCATTGAGCTTAAATGCTTCAAGTGGAGCAACATTAGATGCAAGTGTTTTAGATGTAAGTTCTTACAGTGGAGTTATCACTATAAATGATGCTGCAGGTGCTGAAACTATTACAGGTACAAATGATACAAATATCATCAATGTAAGTGGTGGAGCTGATATAGTTCATGGTGGAAGTGGAACAGATACTCTAAACATCAATACTACAGATACATTAAATACTATTGATGGAGTTGAACATATAGTTGTAAATGAAACAAATAACTTAACAGGAAAAGTTGATGCTACAGTTACAGATATAACTATAGCAGGTGGTAAAACTTTAACTGCCCAAAGTTCAGATGTAGATAATCTAACCATAACAGATGGTGCAAATACGGCACATATGACAGTTACAGCAAATGCAGATGTAAATTTAAGTAGTACAGATATAGCAGGAACACTTACAATAAATGATGATACAGGAAGTCATACTATCACAGGAAGTGCAAATAGTGATATCCTAAATCTTAACAGTGGAGATGATACAGTTAACTTAGGTGATGGAGATGATACTATCAATGTAGATATAGCAAATCTTGATATAAATGATAACATTACAGATACAAATGGTACAGATAATGTTACATTTAATGACAGTGGTACTATAGATTCTGCTGATATTATAGACTTTAGCGGTATTGAAACTCTTAATATGCATAGTGGTGATGATACTGTTACTTTTGATGATGTGACAGAATTTAATAATTTTAGAGATGAGCTGAATGTAGTTGACAGTGGAGGAACGGATACTTTACAGTTTGGTAGTACTTCTGTAAGTGGAGACTTGGACTTTGCAAATCTTGATGAGTTTGAGAACTTAGAGCTTTCAAGTACTGCTGATGATATTACATTGAGTGGTGATGAACCAGATAATATTAATGCAAGTGGAGGAGATGATACACTTACTTTAGATTTTTCAAATGTTAGTTCATTTACTACACTTGATGGAGCAGGGGGAGCAGATGAAGTTGAACTTACAGGTACATTTGCTGCAAATAATGCTGACTTTGGATCAACAGGTGATTATGATAATATTGAGACTTTAGACATATCTGCTATGACTGGTACAAATAATGCTGAAGATGAAGTGATATTTACAGATGCATTGCTTGATGATTGGAATGGTACAGGGACAGACTTTACACTACAGCTTGATAGTTCACAAGCTGAGAACATAAAGTTTGAAACTCAGGATGGTACAATTTACGATGGAAGCGGTACAGATGACCATAATAATAATATTGCGGATGGTGTAGAGTATGACCTTGGAAATACAACATTAACTATAGATTTTACTGATGTGTAGTAGAATATAAAAAAGGAAGCAAGATGCAAACAATTACTTTAAATATATCAGATGATTTTATCTCAAAATTTATGGGAGTGTTAGATACTCTTCCAAAAAACAAAGTAAAAATAGAAAAAGACCCTATGACTTTAGAACTTGAAAAAAGAATCAAAGAGATAGAAGATGGTACAAATCCAGCAGTACCTTTTGATGTTATGTGGGGGAATATAGACAAAAAACTTTAGAGTTTAAAATCTAAAAAATCCAATAATAAAAATATAAGAGAGATGATATTTAAAAAATATGTGATACCTTACAAGGTAAAAGAAAATGAGATCTTAATCTTAGGGATATTTAATCAAAATTTATGGAACATAAAAAACTAAAAAGGAAAAAAATGTATAAAAATATAGAAGTATTGGATAAAAATAAACACGGTGGCGTAAAGTTTGATGAAGTTGCAGAGGTAACTGTTGCTAAAAATATAGGAGTAGTTCCTATTGGTGTAAATGAAGTATTTGATATGTGCTCTATCGCACCTGTTATCATAAGTGCTGGAGATAGTGGAGAGTTTGTAGCTTTTACCGGGCTTTCAAATACTACGACCATATATAACAATGATAATCTTTATGTACCAAAATTTATTAAAGCTTATCCTTTTTTAAATATAGATGCAAAAGATGAAAAAGGCAATCCAAATCCTGTAATAGCTATAGATAACAATCAAGAGTGTGTAGGTACAAATAAAAAAAATGCTATATTAAATAAAAAAGGTGAGCCTGAAAAGTTAGCAGCTGCAAAGATGGAGATTGTAAGAGAACTAAACAGCTACAGAGAGATCTCTAAAAAAATAGTACAAGAGTTAAAGTCTAAGAATCTACTTGAAAAAAAAGATTTTAGAGTAAATGCAAATGGAGAAGAAAAAATTGTATTAAAAGAGTTTTATACTATAAACAGAGATGAACTTGTAAAACAAGATGATAAGACTTTGGCACTTTGGGCAAGAAAAGGTTGGATGAGTATCATAGATGCACATGTGAAGTCTTTGGGAAACTTTGAAAAATTATTAGTTAAATAATCACAATACAGATACAATAAAAGGCTTATATATGACAAAAAATACTATTAAATACGATCCTAATATTTTTAATAAAAAAGATTTAGAGGAAGCAAAAAAGATCATACTTACAAATGAAAAAGATATCTCAAGTGAAACAAGATGGGAAAATGAAACACCTTATATAGTTGACTCTATTTCATCTAAGATAAACTTGGATGAAAATTCACTTGTGGTTGATTTTGGTTGTGGTATAGGAAGAATCTCTAAAGAACTTATAGATAAATATGGTTGTAAAGTAGTAGGTGTAGATATAAGTGCCAGTATGAGAACACATGCAAAAAGTTATGTGAATTCTGAAAAATTTCAAGCTGTATCTCCTTTTGAATTTAGAAATATGATATTAAAAGGTGTTCGATTTGATGCGGCTGTAGCTGTATGGGTTTTACAGCATTGTATAGATCCTTTATCTGATATATGTATGATAAAAGCATCTTTAAAAAAGGGAGGGTTGTTCTATGTACTTAACAATATCCAAACAGCAATACCTACAAATAAAGGGTGGAAAACAAATAAAACAGATGTATTTAATCTTCTTGAGAATCTTTTTGGACAAGTGTCAAAACAAAAGCTTCCTAAAAGTGCAGGAAATGAGTATATCTCAAAATATACTTTTGAAAGCTTATTTTCTAATACTAAAATAAATAAGGTCACATTTAAAAACCAAGCAAATGGACAAAAAACAAAAGAAGCTGTCTCTTTATACAATCAAAATAAACTAAAAGAAGCTATAGCTATTTTTGAAGAGCTGGAAAAAGATGAGCCAAACAATAAAGATATAGCTTCATATATGGGAGTTATATATAAAGCATTGGGTAGATATGAACAAGCTGTAAAAACATACAACAAAGCAATAGCTTTAGATAGATTCAATGACCAAAACTATAACAATATGGGGAATTTGCTTAAATTACTCGGTAAAAACAAAGATGCTTTAAAGATGTTCTTTTTGGCTATAAAGTTAAATCCTCTAAATTTTAATGCCTTTAATAATGTAGGTATCTTGTATGAAACAATTGGTGAAAATGAAAAAGCTATATCTTCATATAAAGAAGCCATAAGGATAAATCCAAACTTTTCAAAGGCAGTTAACAATATAGGTGTTGTTTTATATAAACAAAAAAAGTATGATGAGTCTGCAAGTATTTTTCAAATAGCACTTGATATTGATCCTGACTATACTGAAGTATACAGCAATATGGGAGCTGCATTTAACAAAGCACAAAAATATGATGAAGCCCAAAAAGCACTTGAAACTGCAATAAAAAAGATGCCAACTCATGGAGGTGCATATACAAATCTTGGAAATGTGTACAATAAAATTCATGAATATAAAAAAGCTGTAAAGATGCATGAAAAATCTATAGAACTTGAACCAAACGGCTCAAATGCTTATAGCAACATAGGTACATCTTATAAACATCTAGGCTTTACAAATAAAGCTATAGAAGCTTATAAAAAAGCGATAGAGTTAAAACCTGATTTTGAAAATGCACATTTTGACCTTTCTACTGTATATCTTGCAAAGGGTGATTTTATAAATGGTTTAAAAGAGTATGAGTGGAGATTTAAAAAAGATGAGATGAGATCACATATCATCAAACATAAGCATATATTTTTAAAACCTATGTATAAAAAAGATGATGATATCAAAGGTAAAACACTTCTTGTACACTCAGAGCAAGGTTTTGGTGATAGTATTATGTATGCAAGGTTTTTACCAAAACTAAAAGAGCTTGGCTGTAAATTGGTGGTTGAGTGCAGGGATGAATTAAAAACATTATTTCAAACAATGACTTGTGTAGATGTTGTGGTTGGAAGGGATGAGAATAAAACACCTGAATTTGACTATCATCTTCCAATTATGAGCTGTGCTTATGTATTGGATGTGAAAAGTAAAGATGATTTCCCTAATGAGCCTTATTTTGATATAGAGGAAAATAAAGAGTTTGATCTAAATGACAAAAAGATCAAAATAGGTCTTTGCTGGTCTGCTTCCTCTACAGGAGAGAGTTATGAGGGTAAGGTCTTTGACCTTGTTAACTTTGAACCATTGATAAAACAAAACAAAATCCAGATATATTCTTTGCAGGTTGGTCATGGAAGTGAACAGATAAAAGAGTATGGTTTTGAGGATAGTATTATTGATCTTACTGATAAGTTGACAGACTTTAAACAAACTGCAAAACTGATGAAAGAGCTTGATCTTGTAATAAGTTCAGATACCTCAGTAGCACACTTAGCAGGGGCAATAGGTGTAAAAGCATATACACTTTTACAAAAATATCCAGATTGGAGATGGCTGTATAAAGGGGAAGAGTCTTATTTATACCCTTCGATGAAACTATTTAGGCAAAAGCAAAATAGAAACTGGAAACCTGTTTTTCAATCACTATTTGCTAAAATGAACAAAGAATATAAAATGAAAATCAAAATATAAAGGTACTATAGTTGCAGCAAACTATTCAACAAGATCCACTTTTAATATCCACAAAATTTATACTGGATTTTTATTACGGTGATATAGCTTATGAAACTATACAGAGCTTTACACCAAAAACAGATAATGGTTTTGACAATGATTGTGCAATAGAGGTGATAACCAGCCTTGGACTACACGCATTGTATAGAGAGATGGACGGTACTTCTATACCTGATTATTTTTTACCTTGTATTATTTTTGACCAATCAGATAATCCATTAGTTTATTTAAAGAAAAATCCAAAAGAGGCATATGTTTTTGATCCTTATACCAATGAAGAGAAAAAGATACCAAGAGATCAGCTTAAAGAATATAAAAGTGCTATCGTTGTTTTTAGAGAGTCAAATAAAAAAGATCTTATAGATACACCAAGAGAAAAGTCTTGGTTTTTAGATCCTGTGAAGTCTTTTTACAGATCTTATGTGGAGATAGCAATATTGACATTTTTTATCAATATATTTGCTTTGGCAGTACCTTTGTTTACAATGAGTGTGTATGACAGAGTTGTACCAAACAATGCTTTTGAGACGCTTTTTGTTTTATCAGTGGGTGTAATAATAATATTGATATTTGATCTTATTTTTAAAAGTGTAAGAAACTATATCATAGAAAAGACAGGTAAAAAACTTGGACTTCATCTTGAAGAGGAGCTTATGCGAAGGGTTATACTTCTACAGTCAGGGTATGACCGTCTTATGACTGGGTCTAAAGCAAATCTTTTTAGAGAGTTACATCAAGTAAGAGATTTTTTTGCTACAAAGTCTATAGCTCAAGTTATAGACTTTCCGTTCTTTTTTGTTGCACTAGCTGTTATCTTTATGATCTCTCCGGCAGTTGCTGCTGTACCTGCAATAGCTGCACTTTTAATACTGATAATAAATATACTTATGCAGATACCTATTTCAAATCTTAGTGCGAAAAATATGGACAATATACAGTCAAAACACAGTTTTTTAGTAGAGTCAATACAAGGAAGTGAAAGTATAAAGCTAAACAATGCAGCACCTACAAAACTTTTTAACTGGAGAAATATCGTAGCATTTACTGATTCTATAGGGTTAAAGATACAATCATTAAATGCCTTATCTATGAATCTGTCTCAGACTATTATCCAAGTAGTTACTATGCTTGTGATAGTTGTGGGAGTATTTCAAATCTCCGCAAAAGAGTTAAGTGTAGGTGGGCTAATAGCTGTAACTATTCTTGCAAGCAGGTCTATGGTACCTGTGATAAATCTATCTATGATGGTTATAAGATTTAAAGAGATAAAAGAGTCTTTAAATACTATAAATGACTTTTGGCATCTCCCTATTGAGAGTCAAAAAGACCTTGAAGTAGGAATTGGAAAACTTAAAGGGTCTATTGAGTTAAAAGATGTAGAGTTCTTTTTTGAGGGTAGTAAGTACCCATCTTTAAATAAGGTAAATCTAAAGATAAATCCCGGAGAAAAAGTAGGGATTATAGGGCAGACGGGTGCTGGGAAAAGTACTCTTCTTAAACTTCTTACGGGACTTCACAGCCCTAGCAGCGGTTCTGTGTATTTTGACGGGCATGATATATCTACTATGCATCCTGTAGAGATACGACAAAATATCGGTGTGATGCCACAAGAGCCTTTTTTATTTAACGGCTCGTTAAAAGAGAATATAGAACTCTCAAAACCTATAAGCAAAGAGAAAATGATGGAGCTTATAAGGATAACAGGACTTGAAGAGCTAGTAAAAAAATCAGGAAAAGGTGATGGTCTGCAAGTAGGTGAGCGAGGGTCAAATTTATCTGTTGGACAAAGACATCTTGTGGCACTTGCAAGAGCTATTGTGAATGATCCTGAGATATTGATACTTGATGAACCTACTACAGGACTTGATGTGGGACTTGAGAAGGTACTTGTAAATCAGCTAAAATCGGTAATCGCAAAAGAGAAAACGGTTATTATCATTACGCATAGATTTTCAGCTCTTGATCTGGTGGATAGAGTGATAGTTTTAAATAACGGGCAAATAGTAGCTGATGGACCAAAAGCAAAAGTATTGAATGCTTTGCAAGGTTCAAATAAGAGGGTATAGTAAAATATGAATAAGTTTTTAGAAGAGGAAGATTGGAACTATTATCCTGTAATAATCCCTATAGCATTATTTTTTACCATATTTTTAATATGGGCAGGGTTTTCGCAAATTGATGAAGTTGTAAGAGGTGAGGGTAAAGTTATACCTTCGGGTCAAACTAAAGTGCTTCAACATTTTGAGGGTGGTATCATCTCAGAGATACTTGTACAGCCTGGAGATCATGTGAAAAAAGGGCAGGTACTTTATAGACTTAAAAATGAATTTTTTAAAGCAGATCTAAAAGCTAAAGAGATAGAGCTTATATCTTATGAGGCAAAGGCACAAAGACTAAAAGCACTTATAGATGCAAAAAAAGAGTTGATATTTGAGGATAAATATTTAACACTTATCCCTAATATAGTTAGAAATGAGAAGTTGATTTTTAAAGAAGAAACATCTCAAAATCAAAATAAAATAGATATATCTCAAGATCAGCTCAGACAAAAAAAACTAAAACTTGAAGAGCTTGAGTCAAAGTTCAATAATCTTTCAATAGAACTAAGACTAGCTACTGAAAATATGCAAATTCAAGACGAACTTTTAAAAAAGAAAGTAGTATCAAGAAAAAACTATCTTGCAGAGTTATCAAAAAAACAAAGAATAGTTACTCAAATAGATGAGATAAGAAGTTCTATTTCTATTGTTGAAGAAGAGATAAAAGAGTGGGAGAGAAAAACAAAGAATGTAAAGTCTGATATAAGATCAGAACTTTATGAAAAATATGCGGCAGTTCAAGTTGAGATAAATAAATTAACTGAAAAAAATAGAGCAAATAAAGACAGAGACCTAAGAAGTGAAGTGGTAAGTCCTGTAAAAGGTGTGGTAAATATGCTTTATTTCCATACAGTAAAAGGGATAGTAAAGCCAGGTGACAAAATGGCTGAGATAACGCCACTTGAAGATAACCTGATGATAGAAGCCAAGATAAAAACATCAGATAGGGCATTGATCTGGGTAGGACAGAAAGTCTCTATAGAGATTACCTCATATGACTTTTCAAGATATGGACTTTTAGAGGGTAAGCTTGTAGGAATTGCACCTGATAGTACAATGGATAAGATGGGAAATACATATTATCTTGTAAAGATACATGCAAATGACTATAGATTTGATGAAAACTCACCAATTTTAATGGGGATGATAGCAAATATAAATATATTAACAGCAAAGAAAAGTATCTTGCAGTATCTGCTAAAACCTCTAAAAGATATAGCAAAAAACTCTCTTGGAGAACATTAGTATAAGACATTTTAGTTAAATTATAAAAAAAATTATTACTTTAAGTAAAAATAATAAAATAATTTGATAAAATCTGTAGTTAATAATTTTAAGGATGATAATATATGTTTAGTTTCATACAGTATTTACACGGTTTATTGGAAAAACTTAAAAAAAATAAAGGGTTGTGGTTTACAACGATTACAGTAGTATCAATCATTGGTATTTTGTTTTGTCTATATATCATAACATCTATGACCTCAAATGTTTCAGAAAAAGTATATAACAGTATGTCTGATGAATATATAGCAAGAGTAGATAATCATCTTGGTTCAAAAGAGTTTGAATACAAAACTATTGTATTGGCATTATCTCAAGATAAAGAACTATTAGGATTTTTTGAAAAAGGTAATGATGAAGGGTTAACTGTGTTTGCAAAAACACTAAATGAGAGTATTTTAAAAAATAGTATAAATAATTTTAAGGTTTTGTTTCATAATCCTGCAAAGAAAGATAAAATATTAAGAAGTAGTATCAACTCAGTAGTAAATACAAAAAACTCTGTATATGGTATAGATACAACAGCTGATGGTATATTTAATGTTTATCTTAAACCTTTGGTTAAAGATGAGAAAGTGTATGGTGTTATAGAGATAAGAGAATCGATACATAACTATCGTAAGTATTTTGAAAATCTTGATGATCAATATGTATTTTTACTTGATAAAAAGATGTTACCTAAATTGTCTGTAGCGACAAAACAAGGGCGATATAGAGATATGAATGAAAACTATGTAGTAGCTCAAACTTTTTATGATACAAAATTCTCAGCAACTATACCTGAAATTGAAAAAGAAAAATTTAGTGAATTGATCTCCCAAAATTATTTAATAGACGGTATTTACTATAGAACTTATAAAACCGTAACAGATATAAACGGTGTTGATATTGGGATCATGGTATTAGGTGAGATAGTAGATAAAGAGAACGGTTTTGTAAATATCGCAGATAATATGACAAAAACTGTTACAATGGTATCTTTGGGTCTTGTTATATCTATAATGTTATTTATGTTTTAGCGGGTTAAGTAATGAGAAGATTAAAAATACTAAAGATATATTTTGTATTGTGGCTGTTTATATTTTTTATAATCTATGCAAACATAGATAATGTAGTCAGTTTCTTTATGGCAACAATAACATTTAATGTTGCCGTTGTTACTGTACTTTTTATTGGTTTGATAGTTGCAGTAAATGCTGCTTTTAAACTGACCATGCTTCAAGGAACATTTGCTATTTTAAGATACAAAAAGGGTGAGCAGCTAGAGTTCTATCTTCAAGGTATCCATAAAACATTTCCCCCTAATATTGCAAATATGTTCAAAAACAGAGCTAGAAAAAAAGTTCTTTATTTTACTAAAAATGAGATAGATGATGTTCTTATCTGGCTTGAGGATAAATTCTCCAATGCAAAGGTTTATATTAACTTTTTTATAGGTACAGTTCTTATGGTTGGTCTTTTTGGTACATTTACAGGACTTTTAAAGGCTATTGATGAGATGGGTTCGATTATCTTGGGACTTTCAGGGGATATAAATCTTTCAGAGGTTATTGCTGGATTTTCTGAACCTTTAAGCGGTATGGCTATAGGTTTTGCATCATCATTATTTGGTGTTGCGGCAGCTATTATTTTGAGTATCATGGGGTATGTACTAAATAGAAATGAAGCGATATTTTTAGAAGATGTTATGGACTGGATGAAAGGTCAAGTACTTGAAAATCAATCTGATTCTCAAGCAGTACAGCAAAATATGCAAGGTGGATCAGGTGGAGCTGTTCAAGGATCATCTAATATGTCTGGTGGTATGATGGATCTGTTTGTTGACAATATAAGTGGTCTTTCTAATCAAATGGAGAAGTATAATAAATCCAATGAAGCTATGTTTAATATGCTTTCACAAAGTATAGATAATGGAAATACAACCACAAAAAATCAAATGACCATACTAGAAGATATATCCGGTGGATTAAAAGAGCTGAATATAAGTCAGTTCTCAAATGCAAATATGATGGAAGAGTCGCTTCAAGAGATATCAGGTGCAGCTATGAATGAAACAAAAACAATAAAAAAACTTATTGATCTACAAGCACAGAATAATGAGATGATGTCTCAATTTATAGAAAAGATAGATAAACGAATAGAAAATATTGAAAAAAAAGTCGGTAACTAATATAGATGTCAAAAAAGTGTATAGAAGAGTTTAATCCGTGGCCACCATTTGTTGATATATTTTCATCAACAATCTTGGTTCTACTACTTTTTATGCTTATATTAGTAGTAAATCTTGGTTATTATGCACAGTTTAAGTTTAGAGTATCTTATACGGGAACTGTAGCCACAGAACAGTTGATCTTAAATGACAATCCAACTGTAAATAAACTAAATGAGATAGTAACAGAAACATCAAAAACTGATACAACTATACAAGAGACAGTTATGGATAAAGCAACTAAAACTATACAAGCCCAAATCTCAGTAAGACAAAAAGATGGAAATGCAACTGCTTTATTTAATTTAGAAAGAGCTGGTCAGGATCTTGCACAAGTTGATGATCAAGAGAGTACAAATCAGTCATTTATAAATATAGATGATAATTTGATAATAAATTTTGCGGACAAAGAGATAATACTAGATGATGTAACAATAAAAAAGATAAAAACTTTTATAAAGGGTATAAAAGCGAAATACCCAAAACATAAAATATATGTATCGGCAAAAGATCCAAAAAATCAAATAAGTGCTACTGTAGGGAAACAAATAACATTAGCAAGATCCCTAAATACAAGGAACCTCATAAGAAAATTGGGTTATAAAAAAAGTGATATAAGAATAAGACTTTTTTCAAAAGAACTTATAGAAAAACTTCCTGACCATGAGTCTGGATTTGTATATATCCATGTTAAGGTAAATAAGTAGATGGTAAAAAAAATAAAAATCAGTGTAATAACAGCAGCAGTTATATACTCTTCAACATTGCAAGTAAATGCACAGGAAAACAATAAAAAACAATTTGCTTCTCAAAATCCTATCAATATTATAAAAGGTAGAGTTACAGGTCAAAGTGGTATGAAAACAGCTGCTTTATCCAATCAAAGTATCTCTGAAACCATTTCAAATGTAAATGGACAGGTAAACTTTGACAATCATATTAAAGTTTCTTTGTTTTCCGTAGTTCTTGAAACTATTGCTCAAAGTTATAAAACAAAAGCTGCTTTGGAAAAAGTAAGACAGTCAAAAATAGATCTTGACAATGCTTATTCAGGCTATTTGCCTAGTATAAATGCCACTTATAAAACAGCAAAAACAAAAGCGAGACCCGGAGAGGATGATGAACCAAATAAGTATTTTGAAGATACCAGTTATAATTTAACATTAAGACAAAATATATATTCAGGTGGTGCAACACAAACTGAA
>JAYEKV010000090.1:11896-15166 GCA_034716855.1 Campylobacterota bacterium
TTATAAAACAGCAAAAACAAAAGCGAGACCCGGAGAGGATGATGAACCAAATAAGTATTTTGAAGATACCAGTTATAATTTAACATTAAGACAAAATATATATTCAGGTGGTGCAACACAAACTGAAATAAAAGCTTTTGAAAAAAAATATGAAGTATCAAAAAATAAATATAGGTTAGAGATCACAAAAGAGGTAGGTAATGCTATAAAATCATACTTAGATGTATTATTTAACTATAAGTCTCTAAAAGTAAATATAGAAAATATGCAAAGGCTAAAAGAGGTACTAGAGATAGTAACTATAAAGTATGATTCAGGAGCGGCTTCTATAGGTGATATAAGTAGTATAAAGGCAAATGTGGCAAATGCACAATCCTCACTTATAAAAGTACAGTCTAAGTTTAATGAGTCACTTGATTTTTATAAATATATAGTAGGGGAGTCTTTTGTAAGTACTTTTCCATATCAAGATGATTTTGATACTTCAATAGGTGACTTTGAAGATATAATAGAAAAAGCAATACAGCATAATAAAAATGTTCAAAACTATAGACTGAATATACAAGCAGAAAAATATAAACTTCAAAATGCAAAAGCTCCTTTTAGACCAAAGGTGGATTTTGAGTTAAGTGCAAACAGAATCACGGATAAAGAAGACTATGAATATGACGAAGATGCTTTTAAAGCACAACTTAGCGTAACATACAACTTTTACAATAAAGGGAAAGATCGTAATAAATTTCTTAAGATACACTCAAATATAAGAGAATTGGAGTATAGATTAGAAGAGGAGATAAGAAAACTAAAATGGAATCTTTCTAAACTGCATACTTCAGTGGTCTCTTTGATAAATGCAACAAAAAGTACTAAAGAGGAGGTGTCTGCTTCAAATGAGATGGTAGATGCATATTGGGAAGCTTTTAAAGAAGGTGAACAGGATCTTCAAGTCCTTTTACAAGCTCAAAGACAACTTAATGGTGCTCAACTAGAATTGATCAAATCTAAAAAGAGCAGTTTTAGTGACTACTTTAAGATATTATCACATAGTGGTGATATCTTAAAGTATTTTAAACTAGATATTGAATCACCTGATTTTATTGATTTTACATATAGTGATTATAAAAAAACACTTGAAGATACACCAACAGTAAAAGATGCTGCTAAAGATATTCTTACAAAAGAGTTAGAGTCTTTAGAAAATACGGTAACACAAGAACTAAACACAACAATAGAAGATCAAAATAATACACTAGTGGAGGATATAAATCTATCCTCAAAAAGTGAAGAGAAACCAGATATAAATAAAACAAGAGTTAGTAATAGTTTAAAAGAACTGTTAGGGTTTGAAGATAAGTTTTTAAATGCTGATGAAGAGAAATGGACTATAAAAATAAGCTATTTTGATAAAACTTACGAAGCACTAGATTTTGGACTTGAAAATAATATATCTAAAGATATGTTTATTTTTGACAGCCTTGTAGATAATAAGATAAAACAAGGGATAGCATATAATATTTTTGATACAAAAGATATGGCACAAGAGCTAATCAATGAGATAAATACAACTCTTTCTAAACAATCTGTTCAGATAAAATCTATAAAAGATATACAAAGAAAACTAAAAGGTGAAAAGCTTATTGTAAAAACAAAGCCTAAAAAGAAGATCCCTTTTAGTACAAATAAACAATTTAAAGAGAAGTTCCTGGACGCTCCTAAAGAGTTCTATACTATAAATGTAACCTCATTATCAAGTATGCAAGATGCACAAAAGCTTCTTAAAAAAGAAAATATATATAGTGAGAGCCTTGTCTTTACATATGGGGAAGAGAAAAGATGGGTTAAACTGGTTTATGGTGTGTTTAAGACTTATGAAGAAGCTTTTGAAGCTTTAATAAGTAACTTAGATAATATCAAATCAAAATATGACCCTGTAATAGAGAAGATAGAACAAAAACAAGAGCTTTATAAAACTTATCATCCTTCAGAAAGTTTATTGGAAGATACAAACACTATAACACCAGTAGAGATAGAAGAAACTTTACAAGAAGAGCTAGAAGCTGAGCCTGAGCAGATAACTGATATAAATAATACTGTAGAAATAATCGAAATAGAAGGGATAAAACAAGAAGAAACTGTAAACGATATCAATATAACAGATACGAACCTAACACAACGATCAGAGAATATCGATTATGTAAGTGATGATAATAGTTCGTTTAAAGAGAGATTTTTAGAAGCATCAAGAGATCACTTCTCTATAAATCTTGCAACACTTGATAATATGGAACAAGTAAGAGAGTTTGAACAACAAGAAGATATGTCAGATGTAATTATATTTAAACTTTCAGATGAGACAGAAGATCATAAAGTGTTCAAAGGTATATTTGAAACATATACAGAAGCTATGAATGGTATAGAGAATCTAAACTATAACCTAAAAGCTTCAAATCCATATGTGTCTAAAATAGGACCAAAACAAGATATGTATCATAAATATAACAGCCAAATGGAAACTGAAAATATTATATTAGATTCTATAGAAGAAAATCTGTCTATAGAGCAAAATGTAACTATAGAGGAGAAAGTTGAAGTTGAAGATATACTTTACAGTAAAAATAATTTGGATATAAATAATACTGTAGAAATAATCGAAATAGAAGGGATAAAACAAGAAGAAACTGTAAACGATATCAATATAACAGATACGAACCTAACACAACGATCAGAGAATATCGATTATGTAAGTGATGATAATAGTTCGTTTAAAGAGAGATTTTTAGAAGCATCAAGAGATCACTTCTCTATAAATCTTGCAACACTTGATAATATGGAACAAGTAAGAGAGTTTGAACAACAAGAAGATATGTCAGATGTAATTATATTTAAACTTTCAGATGAGACAGAAGATCATAAAGTGTTCAAAGGTATATTTGAAACATATACAGAAGCTATGAATGGTATAGAGAATCTAAACTATAACCTAAAAGCTTCAAATCCATATGTGTCTAAAATAGGACCAAAACAAGATATGTATCATAAATATAACAGCCAAACGGAAACTTTGGATCTGAACCAAACACAAGAGGAACTAATCTATCTTGAAGGTGTTAACTATGAACAAAATGTTACAAAACAAAAAGAGCTAGAAGTTGAGCCTGAGAAGATAACTGATATAGAAAATAAAACAGATAAGTTACTAGAAATTGATGAGCCTATAGAGGAGATATCATTCTTAGATAGTGTTGTAGCAGATGAAAACAATATAACAGA
>JAYEKV010000090.1:15266-22337 GCA_034716855.1 Campylobacterota bacterium
TAGAAGTTGAGCCTGAGAAGATAACTGATATAGAAAATAAAACAGATAAGTTACTAGAAATTGATGAGCCTATAGAGGAGATATCATTCTTAGATAGTGTTGTAGCAGATGAAAACAATATAACAGATAGTATCACATTAATAGAGCAATATGTTATACATCTTGGAAAAACAAGAAAACAAGATATAAGGTATTTTAGGCAAGTTTATAATTTTAAAATAGATGAGCTTTATTTTGAAGATAGTATTGATGAGATAGATGCAGTTGATGTTTATCTAATAGGTTTTGATACTTTAGAGGAAGCAGAAAATAGAAAGAGTTCTATTATCCCTTCTTTGTATGAAAAAAGTGTTATAAAACAAAAAAAGATACCTATAAAGACAAAAGAGTAGAAGATGAGTGTCATTAAATATTTTCTAGTACTTATAGGCTCTTTTTTATTGACCTTTGTACTAACTTCACTTATCTATTTAGGAGATGTAAAAAGTGATATTGTAGAAAAGTTTATAAATCAAGTTGATACAAGTACACTTTTTTTTAAAAAGACTTTAGAATCAGCTGCAATAAACAATGACTTTGGAACTGTTGATTCTTCAATTAAAACTTTTTTTGGAACAGGTGTTTTAAATAGTATAGAATTGGAATATAAAAATTACTATTTTAATAAAAAAGCTATTTTGAATAATTCTAAAAAGATAAGAGATGATAGATATATTTTAAGTGATGTGACTACTGATTATAAAAACGGTGAGATAAAATTGTATAAAAAAGGTATCTACATTTTCAAACCACATAAAGAATTTGATACGCACAATATATTACCCGTAAAATTTCAGTCTTTTAAAGATGATGAAGTTTATAACTCAATATCATATCTTAACTTTTATAGAAAACTAGATAATTCTACAGAAAATAAAAATAAAGAAATCTCTTGGCTGGATGAATTGGTAAAACTAGATGAAAGTAAGATAAAAAAAAGTTTTTCAATTATGTATGAAGGTGAACCTTTTGTAGATGTAAATTTTACTTTTAATCAATATACGATAATTGAAGAGATAAAGACATTTATCATCAAGATCTTTATATATTCTATAAATCTGTTTATAATCATGATAGCAATTTTATATCTATTTTATTATAAGATAGTAAAAAAAGAGATAGAAAAACCAGTTAAAAAAATAGAACTTTATATAGACGATATACTGGATAACAAATATATAAAAGTGGATAAGATGAATCATCAGCTTTTACATATTGACTTTATATATCAAAAACTTCAAAAAATTTCAAAAAAGATTGCAGCACTTACAAATGACCTCAATAACAAAAAAGATATTTTAACAAGACAAGTATTTATTGATGAGTTAACGGGACTTGCAAATAAAAAGGTTTTTGAAAAAGATATTCAAAGGATGTTTGCAACAAATAAGGATGGTTTTATCATTCTTACAAAGATCAATGACCTTGGTGCGTTTGCCAATAAAAATGGAAGTAATGATGCAAATCATCTTATAGAAGACTTTGGACACGGACTGGTAAATATCTTAAAGAAATATCAAGAAGCCTCTAAGGTGTATAGATTTTACGGAGCAGAATTTGCTGTCATTATAGATATGTCAGATATAAATAAATTGAGTGAAATTTTAAATAACTTATCAAGAACTTTGGATGGAGATATAAAAAGTAAATATTTAATAGATACTGATATAGCATACTACGGTGCAACACCATTTGATAATTACGGCTCGATAGACTCATTACTGCATAGTGCACACAAGTCATATATTACCGCATCTACTGAGAATAATATTCTGTTTAAGATATCTGACAATGCAGAATTACTGCAAAAGAATAAAGAGAACGAATTAGTAATAAAAGATATTATAGATAGATCTGATTTTGCTGTTAGGTTTATATATGATACTCATGAGATGGATGAGCCTGATAATTTATTGATGCAAGACGCTTCTCCACTTATACTAGATAGTAATACTTTTGAAAACTTTCCTATTGGTACATTTATGGCAATAGCTGATAGACTTAATTTATCATCGGCTTTTGATAAAATCATGGTAGAAAAAGTACTAGAATACCTAGCCAATGAAAATATAAAGTATAAGATAGTTGTAAATCTTTCTATAATGTCTTTAACAGACAGGAATTTTATATCATGGCTTGAGGGTATTCTTTTATATACTAAAGGTGCAAAAGAGTCTTTGGTATTTAGTATCACCTCTTACAATGCAAAAGCAAATTTAGAAAAGTTTTTAAATCTAGTAGAGGTGGCACATAAGTTTGACTCTAAGATAATGCTAAAAAGATTTACCCTTGATGATTTTACTACAGAAGAGCTAGAGCAATTTAATATAGATTATATTAGACTAGATAAAGATTACTGTAATGGAATAAATACGGATAAAACAAAAAAACACGCTATTAAAAATATCATACTATATAGTGAGATGAATGATATTTATGTATTGGGTGATTCTATAAAAAGTGATGAAGACTATAAGACAATGAGTAGATTGGGGATATATGGTACAAGTACAAGTAGATAAAAAAACAATATTTATGGTGGTGTTGACACTATTCTTTTTCGCAGGGTGTGCAAGTAAAGATAATGTTACCTCTTTAAAAAAATATGATGATAATATTACAAAAGATCAGCTTTTAAATGCAGCGAAAAAAGTATTTAAGTATTCTGATTCATCTAAATTTATTATAGATTCATATTATAATGAACTAAAAGTAAAAAAGACAGATATGGATTTTGGTTTTTTAACAGCAACGGTACGAGAGGATAGTTTTGACTTCAAGGTTTTTAAGGATCAAAATGATTCGTTAACTGCAACTCTTTCAATCTCTAGACAATTTGGTATAGACAATAATGATTCTATAGAATATATTGATCCTGAAGTTTATGAGTATGGACTATTTTGGGATAGAGTTGACTATTTTCTTGGTATAAAAGATGAGTATGCAAGATGCAATTATCCAATCAGTAAAGGTTTAATATGTGATTTGGGAGTTCTTGAAAATAATAAGCCAATAAAAAAAGATGTTGAATAATTCTTAATAAACATGTACAATATAAAAAGTAAAGGGTATCATATGAAATTTTTTATTAAAGTATCAATCTTTGTTTATCTATTTTTATTTACTTTATACGCAGATACTATTCAAAATGAAAAACTTTTTGAAAAGTATTTTCAAGAGGCATTACAAGATGACCCGGCTTCCCAATTTAATGTAGGATTGATGTACTATAAAGGGATTGGTATTGAAAAAGACCCTTCAGAAGCATTTTATTGGTATAAGATAGCTGCTAACAATGGAAATGTAGAAGCTCAAAATAATTTGGCTCATATGTTTGAGCATGGAATAACTGTTGAGAAAAATATCAAAAAAGCTTTACAGTACTATAAAATGGCTGCAATAAGAGGATATAAAGTTGCACAATTAAACCTTGCACTTTATTATGACTCTTTGGAAAATGACAAATATTTTAGT
Source organism: Campylobacterota bacterium (assembly GCA_034716855.1). Lineage (GTDB taxonomy): Bacteria > Campylobacterota > Campylobacteria > Campylobacterales > Arcobacteraceae > JAIOSF01. The sequence goes on from JAYEKV010000090.1 coordinate 18,780, forward strand.
GAAGCTTTTAGGTGGTATAAGGTAGCTGCAAATAATGGATCAGTTATTGCTCAAAATAATCTTGGAAAGTACTACTATTTTGGTACAGCTACAACTAGAGACTATGAAAAAGCACTTTTCTGGTATGAAAAAGCTGCTAAAAAAGGGGATCCTACAGCTCAATATAATCTTTCTATGATGTACTACAGTGGTGAGGGGACATCTAAAGACTATGATAAGGCTTACAATTTGATCAAAAAATCTGCCAATAGCGGAAATATCTATGCTCAATCTAAACTTGGAGAGTTTTACAGAGCAGGTACAATAGTTGATCAGAACTATGTGGAAGCTATGAAGTACTATAAACTAGCAGCTGCAAAAGGAGACCTGCTTTCTATGTACTATATAGGTTTGTTTTACTTTAACGGACATGGAGTACCAGAGGATAAAAAGCTTGGTGTAAAATGGATGGAGAAAGCTGAAGCAGGAGGCTATGAATATGCAACCAAGTTTCTCAACAGAAAGGGATATAAGAATTAGAACTTAAAGTATCAATTTAAACTCTACACCTTGAGTTGTATTGGCTACATTTATTTTTCCACCTATTTGATCGATTATTGTTTTTACTTTATAAAGTCCTATACCTAATCCACTTTGTTTTGTAGTGAAAAATGGCTCAAACACTCTAGCAATATTTTTTATATCACTTCCTGTGTCAGTAAATGTTATATGTGTATGCTGATCTTTTTTTTCTATAGCTATATAAGTTTTTATATTAGGTTCATGTTTTTTCTTATCAGATATATTTTTTACTATATTTTCTATTATCATATACATTGCAGTCTCATTTTGTCTTAATATGGCATCACCTGTAACAATTGCCTGTAGGTTTTGTATATGAAGAATATCTTTGATAAATTCTTTTAGGTTTATATCTATTTTATTGTCATATGACTCTTCATTGTTATTAACTTCAAGAAGTTTTAATATCTTTGAGCTTTTGTCATTTAGCGTTACGGTTGATTTTTTTAAGTATTCAAAAAGCCTATCTTTATCCTCTTGTGTTTTGCATTGTTTGATATTATAGTTAAGTGTTTGAAAGAATTGTGATATATTTTTAGTATCATGTAGTATAAAGGTGTGAAATTTAGTTATATTTGAAAAACTTTTATCGATAGATTGATTTTTGATAAGTATATCTTCTTGTATGATAAGCTTTAATATTTTTAATAGTATTAGGTAATTATCTTGATTTTCCCCCATATATCTTTTTGGAAACAATTTTATAGTAACTTTATAGTCGTTCGAAACTATATTGTCTTCTATACTCTTACCAGAGTTCTTTGAAGTCTTTGAGTCTATTAATTGATTTTGGAAGTATAGTTTATATTCGTAATCCTTTATACCTATCTCTCTAAGAATGGTAGATAAATTCTGAAGAAATTTTTCTATATCATAGTTTACATCTTGATTTAGATTTATAACTTGTGATATATTTTTTACAGCTTTGTTTAGGAAGTAACGAAAGTATAGTATTATTACAATATTTAAACTTCCTATAAAAATAAATATATAAGGGATATATTCATGTATACTGTTTTGCACTTTAGTCTCTTTTTATATTGTATTTTTTGATAAAGTAGTATATATTTTCTCTTTTTGTATTTAGAATTTTTGCTGTTTGGTATATATTGAACTCATTTTGTTTTAGTATTTTTAGAAGGAGATCTTTTTCCAGATGTGTTAGTGAGCTTTTTATACCCTCTTTTGCATCTACACATTGATTTAGGTGATAGATATTGTCTTGTGCTAGTTTTTTTTCATTTTCTACAAAAAGCTTTGCTCTTTCAAGGGCATTTATAAGTGAGGGTATCTCTACTGGTTTGTTTATATAGTCAAATACACCGTCTTTTATAAACTCTTTGACTATATCTTGTGATTGATTTGCTGTGAATATAATAGTTTTTATACCATTTGCCAAACTCTCTTTGGATATCTCAACACCGTCAAACTCAGTATCCAGTGAAAGATCCACAAGTGCTATATCGATATGTTTGTTTTTTATAAGATCAATAGCATCATTTTTATTTGCTGCTTCAAAAACTTCCTCAAATAAAGAGGAGATACTAAAGCTTATTTGGGATCTTAAAAGTTGGTCATCATCCACTAATAGTAGGTTCATATGTCACAATACCTCAAAATATATTTATATGAGTGATTGTTACATAATAATGATTTAATAGGGTTTAAAGTGTAGTTGTTAAAAAGAAAGTAGGTACTTTCTTTTTTTGATTAGTGTTCTAAGATCAACACCATATTTCTAGTTGTTGCTGTTTCATTATACCACTCTACAAGTGATGCTTCTGCACCTGCTGCTGTAGTATTATTATTTTCCATTGCTACAATTGAACCTTTTTTACCGTCAGGTCGACCGTCTCTTATAGTATCAATTGCTTGGGCTATATCTCCTGGAATATTTTTAAATACAAGTACATTTTTTTTCTTATTGTTGATAGTATAGTGAGTAATAGCAAGTTCAACTGTACTTTTACCTGCAAATTCTCCATCTACAGACCTTTTGAATGGGTCATTAACATCAGACTTTACAAGATCAGAGATATCTATACCTGCTTGGGTTAGTTTTTCTTGCAGTGAAGTGTTTGTATCCTCACCATCTATAAAACCATCTGCAGTTGCTCCTGAAGTACCACCGTTTGCTTCACCATCACCCATTACAGCTCCCATACGACTAAAGTATGAGTTTGCTATAGTTTCCCATTGAGATACAAAAACTTGGTTGAATTCTTTTATCTGAGAGCCTTTTATAAGGTCTCTACCTTTCATTACAGATGCTAATATTATACCTATAATTACAAGTACGATTGATATCTCGATAAGTGTAAATGCTCTTTTTTTGAAGTTATTTTTCATCTTTATCCCTTTTAAAGCTAAAAAGTAAGACCTAACTCTTAACTCTTAATTCTTAACTTTTGATTTTTAGTGTTCTAATTGTACACCCAAGTTTACGGCTACACCTTTAGTTGATAGTTCACTGTATCCAAGCGGTGTTATTGCATCAAGATTATCCGCTTCAAAGGTTGCTGTTTCACCCAATATCAGACAATTACCCTCTTTAGAGTTTGTTATACTGTCTATATATTTATCTATAGCCATCGCAACATCCGATGGGATATTTTTAAAGACTAAATAGTTATTGATAGTAGTCTCATCAGCAATTTTATATGCAGATAGATTTACAGTAACAGTTGAAGATCCAAATTCACCCTCAACAGTATATTTTCCGGGGTGACACTTTGTACCTAACTTTTCATTTGATGATATTATTTTACAAGGATCTACACCTGATGTTTTTAGTAAAGTTACTATACTCTCATCTACATCTACACCGTCAAAATAGCCATCTACATTTGAATCTGCAAGATTAGCACCCATCCTGTCATAATAACTGCTTAAAACAGTATGCCACTTACCTGCAAAAGTTTGGTAAAAAAGTTTGTTTTCACCTGAACTTATGATCCCTTTTCCACTCATAACAGCCGCTATAATAATACCTATAAT
>JAYEKV010000091.1:0-6781 GCA_034716855.1 Campylobacterota bacterium
ATACATCTATTGGTAACTATAATATCACTTACTCAACTCTCCCAACCTCATACCACTTCCTAAAAAATCTATCAATAGGATTTATCATCTTATAGATAGCAGGAACAACCAACAAGGTTAAAATCATAGAACTTATCAATCCACCTATGATAGCTATAGACATAGGGGCTTTTACTTCACTGCCAAGTCCCTCTCCAAGTGCTAGTGGTAACATAGCAAATATCATAGCAATTGTTGTCATCAAAATTGGTCTTAATCTTTTTTCCCCTGCCTCAAGTAGAGCATCATCTGTATTTTTACCTTTATCTACAGCTTCATTGGCAAAATCTACGAGTAAAACTGCATTTTTTCCAACCATTCCCATTAGTAGCATAAAACCAATCATTACAAATAGAGAAAACTGTAAACCACTTAAATATAAAGCAACCAATACACCAATAATACTAAGAGGAAGTGCTATCATTATAATAATTGGTTGGATTAATGATTCATATAAAACCGCTAAAATAATAAACATCAATATCACAGATAATCCAAGAGCAACCCCAAAAGCCTCCCCTGTTTTTCCCATCTCTTCTGCAAATCCTGTAAATCTATATGTTACATCCTTTGACATAAGATTGTCTATCTCTTTTTTTGTATATGCCAATGCTCCACCTAAATCCAGACCAAACAGATCAGAATAAATTGTTACTTGTCTTTGTCTATCAAAATGATAAATAGAAGCTAAAGATGAACTCTGAGAAAATTTAACTAATCCATCAAGATAAACTAACTGACCATTTTTTGCTCTTAGTTGAATCTTTTTAATATCATCTATTGTCATTCTGCTGTCATCATCAAATCTTAATGTTATATTGTACTGTTTCCCTTTATCTTCAAAATATGAAATCTCCAAGTCACTTGAAAATGCCACACCTAAAGCACCTGCTATTTGTGAAGCAGTAATTCCAAGCCTATTTGCACTACTTCTTATAATACTAATATCAATTTGAGGTTTACCCTCATCAAGATTTGTATCAATGTCCATAAAACCTTTTTTCTTTGCTAGATATTCAGTTAAATTTTTAGTAGCAACTTTTAAAGATTCAAAAGAATCAGATTTTAAAACTATCTGATAAGGTACACTTACCCCTGCACCTTTTACACTTGGAATTGCAGCAGCAGTTATAAAAAACTTATCACTAAATTGTTTTAGTTCACCTCTAAAATTTTGTATGATTTGCTCTTGATTTATATCTCTTTTAGTTCTATCTAATAGTCTTACATAAAGTAATGCTTTATGTTTCTCTTGTGATGTTGTGTAACCTACAGTTAAGGTTGTATAATCTACATTTGGATTTTGTTTTACAAATTTTTCTACTATTTTTGATTGTTTTACCATCTCTTGGAGTGAAATCCCAGCAGATGCTTTTAGTTTTATCTCAAATTCTGCTTTATCCTCTTTTGGTATAAAGTCCATACCAATTTTTGGAAATAAACTTAAACTACCAATAAAAATAGCGATAACTAAAATAATGGTAATTATTTTAAATCTTAATACCAATTTTAAAATAGAAACATAATATTTTTCTATTGCTACAAATAGAGGTTCAGTAAAAGTATAAAATTTACTCTCTTTTTTATTTAAAATTCTAGCACTAAAACTAGGAATTAGACTAAGTGCTATTGTATAAGATATAATTACTGCAAATCCAACAGTCATAGCAAATGATTCAAAGAACTTTCCAACAATTCCACTCATAAACGACACTGGAATAAATACAGCCAATAGCATCGCTGAAATTGCAAGAATTGCAAATGCCATCTCTTTCGTTCCTTCAAATGCAGCCTGAAACTTATCCATACCAGATTCAAGTTTTTTATAAATATTTTCAATGACAACAATAGCATCATCTATTATTATACCGATAGCTAATGTAAGCCCAATCAAAGTCATTTTATTGAGATCAAATCCCATATAATCCATTAGAGCAAATGTACCCATAATAGAAGATGGAATTGATAAAGCAGATACAAATGTAATAGTAAAATTTCGCAAAAAGAAAAATACAATAATAGTAGCTAAAAATGCACCATAAATTAAGTCAAACTTTACATCTTCAAGAGAGTGTATAATATAAGGAGTTGTATCATTTAACACCTGCACACTATAATCATCTCCTGCCATTTTTACTAAAGCTGGAACTACCTCTTTTACATTATTTACAATCTCAATAGTGTTTGTTCCTGATATCTTTTGAACCTCTAACATCACACCTTGTACACCATCATAAGAAGCATAACTTTTAGCATCACTTAAACCATCTTCAACTTTTGCTATATCTTTTAATTTGATACTATCTTTTATCTTGATATTTTTAAGCTCTTCAATACTTAAAGAATCACTTTTTACTTTTAGTGTAAACTCTTGTGTTTTTGATATAAGTTTACCACCACCCATCTTAAGATTTTCGCTTGTAATAATAGAGTTTAGCTCTTGTACGGTGATATTAAATTTATTAAGTAGTTCTGGATTTGGGTATATCTTTATCTCTCTGTCTTTATACCCTATGATATTTATAGCTCCAACCCCATTTATTTTTTGTAGGTTTGGTTTTACCTTTTCATCAGTAAACAGCATCAACTCTTTAAGATTGTCTCTCTTGGCAGTCAAAAATATATTGACTACAGATGCCCCACCAATATCAAGTTTACTAACTAAAGGAGTTTTTGCATTTTTAGGCAATAATACAGCAGATACCTTATCCCGTACATCATTTGTTGCTTCATCAATTTTTCTACTCAGAAAGAACTTAACCATAACCACACTTACACCATCAGCAGAAGTTGATGTAATAGAATCAATCCCACCAATTCTTGATATCGCTTCCTCTATTTTATCTGTTACTTGTGATTCTATAGTTCCTGATTCGGCACCTGGATAAACAGTCTTGATAGTTACCATTGGAAAATCAATACTAGGGAATAGTGCCGATGGCATTGATTTGAAACTCAATGTTCCAAATATTACTAATGTAAGTGCATACATTAAAGTTGTTATTGGTCGGTTTATGGCTAGTTTATACATTGCTTGTATCCTTTTTTATTTTCTTGTCTCTTTTTTTGAACTTATTTAATAATTCATATTCTAAAATTTCCATATTACAGTTATCCCACCCCATTGTTTATTTACATTTGTTAGTATTTTGTTATTGTTTAAATATATAGATTTTATTTTAAATATATATTGAACATTATTATAAAAAATATCATAAGCTACTTGCTCTCCTATGATATAATCTATATTAGGTATAGCATAGCCTTGATCTATAGCCTCATCAACTATATAATAATTATTTACTTTATTTGCGAAAAGACTTAAAGAGATAGCCCAATTAAAAGATTTACTTCCTTTAAAATTAAGTAAACTACTCTCATCTCCACCTATAAAATTACCCGTTGTAGGAAAAGTATCTGGAAAATCACTACCAATCTAAATGTAGTAGCTACCAATGCTCCACTATAAAAACTACCAAGATCAAATCTAATATTATTTGTCCAATCAAATTTATAATTACCTATATTGATTTTATCTGTTTTTTTAGCAAAGCCATAAGAGAGTCCTGCAGTTATTTGATTGCCCAATTGTGTATCTCAGCCATCAGGCTTTGAGTGACCTATTAAAGCGTGAAATTCAGATTGTACCTCTTTTGCTTTTACCATAGGACCAACTGCACCTATATTTATACCAAATTCATGAAAATATTTTTGTGATGATTTATATAAAAGAAAATTCAACTTTACATATCCTGCATAAGGTAGATCATCTAAAATTGGGGTAGTTTGTCTCTTGTCTTTTGGTGTAAATATCAAATGTGTAAATGATATAGCATTGTTGGTTTGTAATTTATTCATAAAGTTAAAATCAATAGTATTATTATCATCTCCCATCCAAGTATAAAATAATCCATTAGTATAATGACTATCATCTTTACTTGCAAAAGCATCATTATCCATAGTAAAAAGGTGTGTATCACTATATAAATATGAAATATTAAATAGTAATAAACTTATTCTTAACATTAATTTTTTCAAAATAAACTCCTTAAATACCAAAAATCAAAAGTAACACAGGTAACAGTAATAGATCCGCAGCTATAGCCATAAACATGGCAAGCATAGTTAGCAATCCAAAATATATAGTTGGTATAAAATTAGAAAAGACTAAAATTGAAAATCCTATTGTGATAATTATTGATGTATAAAACATCGCAACACCAATACTTTTATGTGAATTAAACATAGATATTTTATAATTACTCGTATCTTTGTACTCTAATTTAAACCTATGTATATAGTGTATTGTGTCATCAACTGCAATTCCAATACTAATAGCTGCTATAGTTATTGTCATCATATCTAAAGGTATATCCATCCACCCCATAAATCCAAATATAGCACCAACTGGTACCGTATTGGCAATTATTGCAATAATTGCTATTTTTAGATTTTTAAAAAGTATTAAAAACATAATAAACAATATAGCTATCACTACCCCAATTGTTTTTATTTGTGAATTAAAAAGTGATTGAAGCATATTATTATACATAACTAAAAGATTTGAGATTCTAAATTCATTATATTTAGGATTAACAATTTTTTTTAAATCCTCCTCAATTTTTTTTAATAACTTATCTCTTTGCAAACTTGGCAATGAGTCTATTATCCTTGCATTAATTCTTACTTGACTATTTTTTATATCAACATAAGGGGTTAATATAATCTTTCTAAATTCGGTCGGCAGCTCCTTGTATAATAGTGCTAGCATAAAGCCATCAGCTTCATCTCCATCATTTAAGAGTTTTATTATCTCACCGACTGTTGCCAGTGATAAAACTTTTCCTACGGGTTTAAGTGAATCAAGATAATCATGAACTTGCTTTATCTTTTCCATTTTAGAAGCAGTAAACCAATACTTCTCTTTATCTTTTTCATTTTCTTCAAACTCATCAGCAAACTCGTCCAGCTCTTCATCTGTATCGTTGTCTATAACCTTTACTGATTCTATTGTGGTACTATCTTCGTGAAATGTTAAAATAATGTCAAGCGGTGTAGTACCCCCTAGCTTTTTATCGATAAGTGCCATGCCTTGATATATCTGTGTATCTTTTTTAAAATAATCTATAAAACTATTTTCAACTCTAAGTTGAAAGGCTCCAGTAATAGAAAACAATATTATAAATATTGTCCCTGCTAATATTGTTTTTTTATAGTTATATGCTATGTTTGCAACTTTAGAAGTATATGGCATATCTCTTTTTTCTAAATTCCCAGAAGGCTTTCTAGTAAAAAATAATAATATAATTGGAAATAAAATAAAAGTTATAATTAAAGATATAACAATCCCCATACTCATCATCCAACCAAAATTTATTACAGGTAATATATTGCTAAACACAAGTGAACTAAATCCTGCAATTGTAGTAATTACGACAAAAAATGATGGCTTTGCCATAGATAATACACTGTTTAAAACTAAATCTTTTTGTGATATATTTTGATTTTTTATATTAAGCTCTTTATATTTTATAATCAAATGAACTACCAATGACATATTCATAATAAGTTGTAGTGATATAAAGTTTGATGATACTACGGTTATCTCCCAACCAAAAAGACCTAAAAAGCCACTTGTAATAACGATCGATACACTGCATATAAAAAGTGGTATAAATACCCATTTTAGCTCTCTAAATAAAATATATAAAATTATCATAAGCAGTCCAACTATCATTATACCAAAAGTTTGCAGATCATATTTTACAAACTCTATCATATCATCAGCAATCATATCTACTCCACCTAGATGAAGCTTTATATTTGGATGCTCTTGTTCAAATTGTTTTAGAATTTCTCTAATTTTTACTATATGAAAGTGTGTTTTTTCTCTTAAGATATCTCTATAGTTTTTAAGTTTAATTTGTGAATCTTCAAAACTCTTTTTTTCCTCTTTTGTTAAATCTCTTTGTTTTTTTAACTTTATAAATTCATCTCTATTTTTTATTAAAGAAAAATATTTTTCATCTCTTTTTAAATTTACCGATATTGCCGTTGTTTTAAAATCATCACTAACAAGATTTTGTTTATATATGGCACCATTTAAAAACTCTTTCTTTGCCAACTTTTTATCTACATCTTTAGATTTAAGTGTGGGTATATCTTTTAGCAACTCTTTAAGAGACTTAGTTGAAGATTCTAAAAGCGGAACATTTACTATAGAGTTTATAGATTCTACTACTTCAAATAAGTGTATCTGCCCACTTAACTTTTCAATATTTTGAATATTTTTTTCACTTAAAAGATCATCCTCTACACTATAAGTTACAACTAAAAAGTTAGGTGCTTTAAACTGTTTTGATACCTCTCTTGAAAATTCAAGATCTTTATCTCCCTCAAGCAATAATGTCTCAGAACTTGCATCAATCTCTAGCCTTAATGCAAAAACAACCATTAATCCCATAAAAATAGTTACAATAGAGATAACTAGTTTTGGATATTTCAATATATAATTTTGATATAACTTTTTTAACATACTTATCTCTTCTTTTTCATTTTATCCCCAATGACTGGTTAAACTTTTGATAGTCTCTTGTGATATGCATTCACAAAATATATTTAAGGGAACATCTAAAAACCACTTCTAAAGTAGCTTAAATCATTTCCAACTGATTTTTAAAAATTTTATCTGATTTTCAATAACAATTTTATTAAAAATCTTGCTAAATATTACAAATTATTC
>JAYEKV010000092.1:0-21837 GCA_034716855.1 Campylobacterota bacterium
CCTTTCAAACCTTTCCTCATAGTCTCAATAAGCTCATCATCTGCTTTCGTTCCAGTAAAATATTCAAATGCAATCACACCTTGATACAACAACATATCTTCACCGTCTTTATATATAAGACCCATATCTTTTGCTTTATTTAAAAAAGGTGTCATCTTTCCGTAGATACAGTCTATAGCATATTTACCACTTTTTAGGATATGTTCTAGTAGATCCAAAGGTGCAGGATAGTTATCATCTTTTAGTCCAGCACTTGTAGAATTTACAACTATATCAAAATCGTGTTCATTTATAGAGTACTCTTCCCAAGAGTATACATCACAACCTAGATTTTTAAAAAACTCAAGTCTATTTGAGCTTCTATTTAGTACTGTAGTTTTTATACCTTTTTCTTTAAAGGCTACGGCTATTGCTTTTGCTGTTCCACCAGCTCCTAGTATGATGGCTGTTTCTATATCACCAAATTCCTCTATAGCTTTCATAAAACCAGGAGCATCTGTGTTGTAGGCTACTACTTTACCATTTTCATTTATATAGGTATTGACTGCCCCAATACTTTTAGCAAGTCCTCTTATCTCATCTGCATTTTTAAATGCATCCTCTTTATGTGGTACTGTTATATTTGCACCTTGTATATTGTTTGATAAAAAAACATCTTTTATAGCTGAGCCATCTTCTAAATGTGTCTTATCATATATTGAATCTAATTTTAACAGTTCGAACCCTGCATTGTGCATTTGAGGTGATTTTGAGTGATCTATGGGATTGCCGAATATGGTATATTTATTTTTATTTGTCATTTTAGTTTTCCTAAAAGTAGATTTGTCCAGTTGGTATCTTTTTCTGTATCATTTTTATTTTGTGTATTTTTATTAACGGTCAATTGTTCCTCTTTTTGTTCAATAACAGGGGCAACTATTTTTTCTTTTTCAGTATCATCAATAACTTGATGATCATTTTGCTCCATAGATACAAGATCATCCCTATAAAGTATCACAAACTTCTGAAATATATTAAACTCCACATATTTTTCATATTTTCCCGGGTATTTGAGATATTTATTTGATATTAGTTTATTGTAGATACTTGTAAGATCATAATCATTATTATAATAACTTGATATTATACTTGCATCCCTTACAAGTATATTCAAAGATACAAACTGTGTATATTCCTCAGGAAATAGTTTTGTCAATATCCTCGTGTAGTTTCTTTTTTGAAACTCTAAGCCACTTAATTCATTTAGCTGTTCTATTTGCTGTTGTAAAGGGATCAGTTCTTCTAGCCAATCCAAAATACTATCTTTATGCTCTTTTACCAAGGCTTCAAAAGAACCTTTACCGGTATATGAATATGTATTGTTCTTTATCTGATCACTTATTATAGATAATTTTTTCATCAACAATCCTCTCAATATATTCTTAATTATACATATTTATTCCTAAATAATTCTCATAATTCACTTAAGAGCACCTCTAAAATCCCTATGTTCAAGCTAAAGATGTGTCCCTAAATAGTTATAATTTAGATATAATACCATTATGAATAATAATTTTAACAAACTAAATCTGGAAAAACCGCAATTAGAAAACCTATCCTCACTTGGATATAAAACAATGACACCTATTCAAGAAAGCTCTTTACCTTGTATATTAGAAGGTAAGGACACAATAGGTAAAGCAAAAACAGGAAGCGGTAAAACTGTCTCTTTTGGTCTTGGAGTATTAAACAACCTTGATGTAAAAAAGTTTACGATACAGTCTATGATACTCTGCCCTACAAGGGAGCTGGCTTCTCAAGTGGCACAAACTATAAAACAATTAGCTAGGTATAAGCACAACATAAAGATACTAACTTTAACAGGAGGTGTTCCATACAAACCTCAGGTACACTCATTATCTCACCAAGCACACATCATAGTGGGTACTCCAGGGAGAATTTTGAAGCACTTAAGTGAAAACAACTTTGAAACAGATGATATTAATACTCTAGTTTTGGATGAAGCAGACAGAATGCTTGACATGGGTTTTTATGATGATATAAAAGAGATTATAGATTTCCTTCCACAAAAAAGACAAACTATGCTTTTTTCTGCAACATTCCAAGATAATATAAAAAAACTTTCAAATACTATTATGGATAAACCTGAGTTTATAGAAGTTGAATCTACTCACGAACAAACATCAATCGAACAAGTATTTTACGATATATCAAACTGCGATAAATCATCTTTAGTACCTAAACTTTTTGAAAAAAATCAAAAAAGTATCATGATCTTTTGCAACACAAAGATACAGTGTGATGAACTTGCTGACTACCTTGAAGATCAATATGAGATTGAAACCTTGGTACTACATAGTGACCTTGAGCAAAAGTACAGAGATGAAACGCTAATACTTTTTGAAAATAAAAGCTATCCTATACTTATAGCAACAGATGTAGCATCAAGAGGTCTTGATATCAAAGATGTAGATATGGTGATAAACTATGATATGCCTGAAAACTTTGAAGTATATACCCATAGAATCGGAAGGACTGCCCGTGCAGGAAAAAAAGGTAAAACTATAAATTTCTGTGACCATCAAGAATATATGGATAATTTAAATGAGTTTTTAAATAAAGATTTTAAACTTTTAAGATGTGAAGAATTAGAAGACAAAAATATTATTAAGCTTGGATATGACTATTCTACACTATATATAAGCGGTGGTAAAAAACTAAAACTAAGAGCAGGTGATATACTTGGAGCATTAACCGCTGGAATTGGTCTAGATAAAAATGACATAGGAAATATCAATATCCTTGATAGATGTTCTTATGTAGCAGTTAAAAATCAATCTTACGATAAAGCATTTAAAGGTCTAAACTCTAAAAAAATAAAAAATAAAGATTTTAGAGTTTATAAAAGATAATTAAATAGGCAGTTTTATAGCAAAAACTGCCCACTCCTCTTCGTTGTAAGCGGTGATTGTTCCACCAAGCTTTGTTTCTATTATAGTCTTTGACATATCAAGACCCAAACCTGTACCGTGTGTTGAGCCTTTTGTAGTAAACCTTTTATCAAATATTTTAGGTAAAATATCTTCAGGGATGCCCCCTCCATTATCTTTTATCTCCAATACAAAAAGGTTTTCAGATTCGTTATATGTTTTTAGCTCAATTATAGGATCAGACACCTTCTTTTCCAATAAAATATCTATTGCATTTTTTATGATATTTAAAAGAACCTGCATCATTAAACCCATTGATATATTCAATGATGCATTTGAGTTATAATTTCCCACAAGTTTGATATTTGATTTTTGTAAAAGTGGATTTACAATTGTCAATGACTTGTTTATAAGTTCTAAATTATTAATAAGTTTACTGCTTGTATCAGACTTAAACAGATCCCTAAAGTCTTCTATTGTAGAGTTAAGGTGATCCGTATATACTAAAACATTGTCAAATATACCTTCCATCTTATCATCATCCATAATACCCATCTCTTTATAAAGCTGTCCAGAGGTTATAGATGATGTTATGGCACTTATAGGCTGTCTCCATTGGTGTATGATCATCTCCATCATCTCACCTAATTGTGTCTGAGTCTGAGCCATATGGAGCATTGTATCTTTTTCTAAATTCTTTGATACTTCCTCTTCTACCTTTAATGATAAGTGTCCATTTAATTCTTCTAATTCTTTTGTAGTTTGTTCCAAAAGACTGGACAATGCCTGAAGCCTGTGAAGATTTGTATCACTAACGGCAGGTTTATGTTGAGCAAAGATATCTGCTGAGACTTTTTCTGCTTTTTTATTACTTTCAGAAATTCCAAGAATTGTCATTGTCTGATTTAGTAGTTGTGTTTTACACATACTGTCTTTACAGTTATGATAAAATTCTCCATATGTAAAAAAGCCGCTTATTGGTGCAAGTTCACGAAGAGGAAGCATCTCAAGATTTATATCATCCTGAAGAAGTGCCCGTCTTGCCATACAAGAATAAACAAATATAGACTCTATTGGATGTTCGATAATACCCTTTACACTTTCAAGCCCTTTATTTACGATCATCTGTACATCACCGTGTCCAAATTGTACTTTAGAACCCTCTTCAATATTACCTGCAAATGTTAAGCTTCCATCCTCATGCTTTGCCAAAACAGCTCTAGCAACATTTACACCGCTTCTGTTTATTACAAGTGGAAACTCGATCCCTATTGCAGGAAGTAATCTTGCTATATCTTCACCTAAATAATAGCTGTAAAAATCTACAGCTGTCATTCCACTTATTCTATAAACTCTATTTTTGATTGACTTTTCAACAATATGCTGTTTTCCTACAGACTCCCAATTGAAACTATAATCAGTATATATATTTAAATCTTTATTATAAAATCCTGCTGCAACTGCACCGTTTGAAGTGATATTGTCTTCTGTAAAGGCAAAAGTTTCTATAAATTTTTCATAATCTCCAGCCATACCACCAGCAACGATCACATCATTATTTATAGATGATATACCATTTAGATATTCCTCTCCATTTGTATTTAAACCGTCAGTAAAAGATATAATAAGTTTTAACTCTTCAGCATTATTATCAGGTATACTATTTATAATATCCTGACCCATTTTAAAACTTGTGTCAGTATGTTCTACGCAAGAAGTAACTATCTTCGTTTTTTCAAAAATACAAAAAGTCATCACTGTAGAGTCTGATATAGAACCGTTATTTGATATCTCTCCACATGTAGTTGCACCTATTATTTTTGCGTATGGGAGGTCATTTAGTATTTCATTTCTTAAGCTTATGATATACTCTCTATCATTTTTAGAAGTAAAAACTTGTACTAATACTTCATCAGAGTTCAAAATATTATTTTTCTTTATATATTGTTTTAACTGCTCTTTTGAATTATATTCTAAACTATAGGATTTCATATATTCACTACTTTCTCACTTTTTCAATATAGCAATTTATCAGAATAATTCTTAATATTATGTAAAGAGATTGTATTTTTTATTTAATTCTGATAAAATTATTTTCAATTATATGAATGGAGAATAGATGGCAAAAAGCAAAGAACACAGTTTTGATATATCAGCAAAGCTTGATATGCAAGAGATGAAAAATGCAATGATACAGGCACAAAAAGAGGTAGATAATAGATATGACTTTAAAGGCATGGAAAAAGAATATGATCTTAATCAAACTGCAAAAACAGTAACTCTTTTAAGTGGAAGCGACCAAAAAATTGATGCTATGAAAGATATACTTATTTCAAAGATGAATAAAAGAGGTGTACCTATCAATGCTCTTGAGGAGTTAAAAGCTGAAGACTCAAGCGGTGGCAATAGAAAATTCACTTATAAAATAATAGACAGTATAGAAAAAGATGAAGCAAAAACTATACAGACAGAGATAAAAGCTCTTAAGATGAAAGTAACATCTGCCAATCAAGGTGATGAGATAAGAGTATCAGGTAAAAATCTTGATGACCTTCAAAAAGTTATAAGACATCTAAAAAGTCTTGACTTTAAAGCACCGTTGGTTTTTGACAATTTTAGATAAGCATAAAAAAAGGATGGCATATACCATCCTTTTTTGTTATAGTTTGATTTACTATTAGTGTTTTTTATAGTATTTGTTATCAGGACCTTTAAATAAAGTAACCTCTTTTTTAAGCTTACCATTTTTAACAGTCATTTTAGAAGGTAGTGGCTCATCCATCTCAATAGCCAACTCAATATCAGATTTACCGTATACTTCAATTGGTGTATATGCATCTTTAACAGCAGGACAGTTTACTTCATAGTATGCACCGTCATCAGCTTGTTGTACATAAACTTTTTTTGCATTTAGTTTTGCATCTAACACTTTTCCACTTTTACTGTACATAGGGTAACAAGCTTTAGCCATATCAGCAATACCGAATATTTTAGCTTTTCCTTGGAATAGGAATTGTAAGTTTACAATACCTGCTGCTTGGTCAGTACCTGTTCTACAATAACTATAAACAGACTTAATGTCAGTACTTTTCATATCATTAAATGCAGCATTCCAACCTCTTAGGTTAGCTTTTAAAGCACCTTTTAAATAAAGTCCCTCTTGCTCTGCTTTAGTTCTAGTATCAATAACAATTGTACCAGCTTCTTTTTTATCTGCTAAAGCATTTGTAACTTCATCAGTAGAAGCATAATAACCAAGTTTTTTAGCTCTTCTTTTCATAGCTTTGTTTGTTTTTTTGTACCCTTGATTTACATTAAGTACACCAAACTCTTTGATAAATTTATAGAATGGTTTCTCTTCTAAATTTTGAGTTCCACAATCAGCTGCAGCATTTAAACTAACCGCTAATACTAACGAAGACAGTATTAATTTTGTCATATACATTTCCTTAATCTTTTTAGAATTTTATAAAAACATCACTTAAATAAAACTTATAATCTATTATTATATTTTATTATATTTAATATATGATAACTTTATAATTGGATAATTTTATAATTTTTTACAGCAAAATGTTTAAACTAAATTTAAACTCTACTTAGATAAAATCACGCTCCTTTAATCAAAACTGAATGTTTCGATTACTGTGAAATATCACATGCAACAATTCTGAAAAGGGTTGTGACTACTGCTTAAGTGTAGTAGTTATAGATGGTTGCAGAGGAAGAAACCCCAAAAATAATCCGAGCAAAAAGCTTACGAAGAAGGAACAAACTATGGTTACAATGAAAGACCTATTAGAATGTGGTGTACACTTTGGTCACCAAACAAGAAGATGGAATCCAAAAATGAAAAAATTCATTTTCGGTGTTAGAAAAAATATTTATATTATTGACTTACAAAAAACTTTAAGATACTTCAGATACACATATACTGTTGTAAGAGATGCTGCTGCTGAAGGTAAAACGATGATGTTCGTTGGTACAAAAAAACAAGCTAGCGAAGCTATCAAAAATGCTGCACAGTCTTGTGAGATGCCATATGTTAACCACAGATGGTTAGGTGGTATGTTAACAAACTACCCAACAATGAAAAAATCTATCAGAAAACTAGAGATCATCAAAAAGATGAGAGAAGAAGGTCAACTTGATCTTATGACTAAAAAAGAAGCTTTAATGCTTACCAGAACTGAAGCAAAATTAGAGTCTTACCTTGGTGGTATCAAAGATATGAAACAAATACCTGATATGATGTTTGTTATCGATGCTGTTAAAGAAAAAATCGCTATCCTTGAAGCTAAAAGACTTGGTATTACAGTTATCGCTCCATTAGATACAAACTGTGACCCTGATCTAGTTGATTTCCCAATCCCAGGAAACGATGATGCTATCAGATCTGTTCAACTATTCTGTAACGAAATGGCTGCTGCTATGAACGAAGGTAGAGCTGCATTAGCTGAAGATAACGGTGAAGAGCTTGAAGTAACTGAAGAAGAGATTACAGAAGTTAAAGAAGAAGCTACTGAACAAGCTGAAGCTAGTACAGAGGAAGCATAATCATGGCTGGTGCAACTCCTAAACTTATTAAAGAATTAAGAGAGAAATCTGGTGCAGGTATGCTTGACTGTAAAAAAGCACTTAATGAGTGTGAAGGTAACATCGAAGAAGCTATTAAATTTTTAAGAGAAGCTGGTCTTTCAAAAGCAGCTAAAAAATCAGGAAATGTTGCTGCTGAAGGTCTTATCACTATTTTAGTAAATGATGACAATACAAAAGCTACAATGACTGAGGTTAACTCACAAACTGACTTCGTTGCTAAAAATGAGCAATTCATTGGTTTAACTAATGAGATCACTGCACATGTTCAAGCTGAAGGTTGTGCTACACAAGAAGAGTTACATACAACTACTATCAACGGTACAACTTTTGAAGAGTACCTAAATGGTAAAATTGCAACAATCGGTGAAAATATCGTAGCTAGAAAGATGGCTTCTGTTTCAACTGATAACGGTGTAGTTAACGGTTATGTTCACTTAGGTAAAGTTGGTGTTATACTAGCTGCTACTTGTGATGACTCTGCTAAAGAAAAAGCAACTGATCTATTAAAGAAAGTTGCTATGCATGCTGCATCTATGAAACCTACGGTTATCTCTTACAAAGATTTAGCTGCTGATTTCATTGAGTCTGAAAACAAAGCAATTATTGCTGATATTGAAAAAGAGAATGAAGAGTTAGTAAGACTTGGAAAGCCTCTTAAAAATATCCCTCAATATGTTTCAAGAGTTCAATTAACTGATGAAGCAATTGAAGCTGCAAAAGCTGAAATGAAAGAAGAGTTAATAGCTCAAGGTAAACCAGAGAAAATTATCGACAATATCCTAAAAGGTAAAATTGCTAGATGGATCGAAGATAACTGTCAACTAGACAAAACTCATGCTTTACTATCTCAAACTTATGTTATGGATGATTCACAAACTGTTGAACAAGCTGTTAAAGCGTGTGATGCTTCAATCCAGATCGTTGAATACATTAGATTTGAACTTGGTGAAGGTATCGAGAAGAAAGAAGAAGATTTTGCAGCAGAAGTTGCTGCACAAATGGGTAACTAATAATATATAGTTATTAAATGATTAAAGGGATTGAGAAATTGAGTACAGAAAATATAGTAGACTCAATATCTCAAAGCCCGAATCTTTCATCTACAACTTTACTAGAAGTAAAAAACATATCCCACAACTTTGATTATCCACTATTTGAGAATATAGATCTAACTCTTGATCAAAAAGAGTCTATTGCAATAATAGGTGTCAGCGGTAGTGGTAAATCAACTCTACTTAACATTTTTTCATCATTATTGATTCCAAATAAAGGTGAAGTATACTACAATAAAAAAAAAATTTTTGATCTTGATAAAAATAAGCTCCTTAAAATAAGAAGGGAAGAGTTTGGTATAATTTTTCAGGCACATTATCTCTTTAGAGGATTTACTGCCAATGAAAATCTACATATCTCTGAACTACTCAGTGATAATGAGATCGATAAGAACTTACTTGAAGACTTAAATATAAAACATGTAATGAAACAAAATATCGGTGAATTAAGTGGCGGACAACAGCAAAGACTCTCATGTGCGAGGGTACTTACTAAAAAGCCAAAAATAATTTTTGCAGATGAACCAACAGGGAATCTAGATGGAAAAACTGCACATGAAGTTATAGATATTTTGTTTGATTATATAGAAAATAATAATGCAGGTTTGATAATAGTGACACATGAAGATGAAATAGCATACAAATGCGACAAAGTATATAAGCTGGAAAACTATAAATTGGAGAGACTAAAATGAAAGAGATGATACTAGTGTCTCAAACACCAATTGTAAAACAGATATTTAAACTTGTATGTAATAAACTGCATATAAAACTTGATGTGCTTGATGAAGCACAGATAGATAAAAAAGTTGATATTATCATAATTGATAAAGATTTTGTTGACGACAGATTCAATATACTTAAAACTTACTCAAAAAGAATCGGCGCCATCTCAAAAGACACTCTGCCATTTGAATTTGCAAATGATTTTTTAATACCACTGCCTTTTTTACCATCACAACTTCAAAAGATACTAGAAGATGAACTAGAAACCATAAGCACAAAAGAAAAAACAAAAACATATGTTACTAATATTGATGATAATTATGATCCTAATTTTGGAAATGACGACATTTCATACAAGCCTAAACCTCAAGAGTTTTTTGAAGAGTCAAATGAAGTAGACCCTGCACTTGATTATATTGCAACACTTGCAGACGGAGTTGCTAAAGAGATTGGAGAAGAAACTGATGACAGTATCGTACATTTAAATGCTCTTCAGCACACTTCAAGCGGTACAGGAGTATTAGATAAAGAGGAACTATCGAAAATAGAAGAACTTATAAATCCTCAAAACGATGTTCATAATGTTTCTGTAAAACCTACTGATAATTATGATGAAAAAAATGAAGATGAGTGGCTTGACCTTGCTTCTATTATAGACCAAGCAATAGATGAAGTAAATCAAAATGACAATTACTTAGAATCAATTGATGATAAACCTATTAAGCTTTTATTAAATAACTATAGTATGAAAGAGCTTGAACCTCTTTTTAAACTTCTTAACCAAAATATAATAGATAAACTTACAGAAGGTGAAGAGATAACTTTACAATTAAAAATAGGAAATGACTAAATGCAAAATAATTTAAATAAAGGTGCGATACTTCTTATATCTGGACCAAGTGGATGTGGAAAAAGTTCACTTTTAAAAGAGGTTTATAAGCATATAACAAACTATTACTTTTCAATCTCTACAACTACCAGAGCACCTAGAGAGGGAGAAAAGCACGGTGAAGACTACTTCTTTGTTTCTAAAGATGAATTTAAAGATGATATAGAAAAAGCAAACTTTTTAGAGTGGGCAGAAGTACATGGTAACTATTATGGAACATCTTTAAAACCAATAAATGAAGCTTTAGAGCAAGGTAAACTTGTGATATTTGATATAGATGTACAAGGATTTGAGCAAGTTGTAGCCTCTGAACAGTTAAGAGCAAAAACAACAACAGTATTTATAACTACTCCTACGCTAACTGAACTTGAAAAAAGACTATACGGTAGAGGTACTGATTCTAAAGATGTGATAGAAAAAAGAATATCAAATGCAAAAAAAGAGATTGAATATATAGGAAAGTATGACTATTTCATAGTAAATGATGACCTTGAAACAGCATCTCAACAGCTTATCAATGTTGCGTCAGCATCACTTGTAAAAGCCTCACTATTTAATACAGACAGTATCATAAACAACTGGAAAAATTAATATTATAAATTTTTAATATAAAAACACAGATACTAGATCTGTGTTTTATCTACAGGTTTACCGAAGTGATAACCTTGCATATAGTTAATATCTAAACTTTTTACTTTTTGATATATCTCTTCACTACTTACAAACTCTGCAACTGTTTTTATACCAAGTTTTCCACAGAATTGAGATATAGTTTCTACTATAAGTGCTTGTTTTGGAAGTGAATCAATATCTTTTATTAAACTTCCGTCAATTTTAACAAAGTCTATATTTAAGGCTTCGAGCATGTTAAAGTTTGAATATCCCGCACCAAAGTCATCTACACCCACATTACATCCACAACTTCTAACAGTATCTATAAAACTTCTAACTAATTCAAAATCCCCTATCTCTTCACTTTCAAGTATCTCAAAATCAAGAAGCTTTGTCTCTTCCGGATTTTTCTTAAGAAGATCTAACACATAATCATATGTATCTTTATCAGTAATATCTTCAAAAGAGATATTAACAGCAACTCTTTTTTGCTTCTCTTTAATAGTTTTTAGAACCTCCCTAAGCATAACTTGTATAATCACAGGATAAAGCTTTGCTTTTTTTGCAATCGGAAGGAACTTATAAGGTGCTATCTCTGTACCGTCTTCCTCTATGTATCTGATCAAAGATTCGTATTTGTATACCTCTTTTGTATCTGCATCAACAATTGCTTGAAAGTAAGGTTGGAAGTGACCACTTGCCAGACCATTTTTTAATTTTTTGATCCATTTTATATTCTCTTCAAAATCACTTTTTTGTTCAAAAGATGATTCGTCATATATCAATATATCTTTATAACTGCTTCTTGCTTTTTGAACAACTCTTTGTGCATATTCATAAGGGTGTTTATCAGTTGAAGTTGCAATACCTACTGTTATATTCAGATCTATCTCTGCATCTTCTAAAGCGATAGGGTTATCATCCAAGTATTTTACAATTTTTGAACAAACTTCTTTAAGCTCTACTAGATCATCCGTATCATCTTTTATCATTGCCAAAAATTTATCTGCACCTGCTCTATATAGTCTATATCTATCTTCATCAAAAAATTGTTTCAAAATATCAACAAACTTTAAAAGTATCTCATCACCGTTCTTCTCACCGTAAAGGTCATTAAGGATTGAAAACTTGTCTATATCTAAAAGAGCAAGTGTTGAGATCTCTTTATTATTTATATCTTTAAGTATTGCATTTCTATTTTTTAGGTGTGTCATCTGATCTATATAAAGATCTCTAAGCTCATGATACATAAGTGAATTAGCCATAGTATCCAGAAGCTTTTTAATATTTACAGGCTTTAATACATATTTATCTACACCAAGATCAATAGCTTCCAATAAGTATTCAGAGTTTGAAAATGCCGTTGCTACGATGATGGGTATATTTGGATTTATATCCTTGATCTCTTTTGACATCTCCAGACCATTCATATTTGGCATATTCACATCTGTGATGATAAGATCAATATCTTCATCATTTTGCTTAAAATAGTCAAGTCCCTCTTGACCGTCTTTGGCTATAAATTGTTTTTTTGTAAAAGATCTTAAAATTCCAGAAGTAACATCTCTTAAGTTATCTTCATCTTCACAATATAAAACCGTAATATCTTTTAGTCTTGAAACATCTGCATTCATATAATATTTCTTCTCTTTTATTTAGTATGTTTAGATATAATACCATAACTTAAGTGAATAATATATAACGAATAGTGGAAATAATGAAAAAAATTTTAATATTGAATACAGGCGGAACATTTAATAAGATATATGATGAGATATCAGGGAAGCTTTATG
The DNA here is from genome assembly GCA_034716855.1 of Campylobacterota bacterium. Lineage (GTDB taxonomy): Bacteria > Campylobacterota > Campylobacteria > Campylobacterales > Arcobacteraceae > JAIOSF01. The sequence goes on from JAYEKV010000092.1 coordinate 12,602, forward strand.
TAGCAAAACATAACCTTGCTTTAAAAAAAATTATCAAAACATCTAAGCTGTCAAATATAAAAATTGATGGTTTAATATATAAAGATAGTTTGGATATTACAAAAAAAGACAGAAAGAAGCTTGTATCATATATACATAAAAGTGATTTTGACAATATTATTATAGTACATGGAACAGATACAATAGACAAAACTGCTTCTTACCTTGATAAATATATCATAAACAAACAGATCATACTAACAGGTGCTATGAAACCATTTAGTATCAATAATATAGAAGCCGTATCTAATCTTATGAGCGGATACGGATATATGCAATCAAACAAAAAAAATGGAATATATATATATCTATGCACGGTTTTATCGCTAAATACAACAAAATAAAAAAAAATAAAAAACTAGGAATATTTGAATGTCACTAGTAAAATGTACTCACTGTCATCTAGAATTTGATGAAAGCGTAATGATCAAAGAGAAACAAAACCCTGATCTTAACTTCTGCTGTAACGGCTGTCAAGGTGTATATCATCTTTTAAAAGATGATGGACTTGATAGTTTTTATGAAAAAATGGGTAAAAATACACTATCACCTCCAATTGCTGTAGGTGAAGACAGCTCAAACTTTGATATGGAAAGCTTTAAGCAAAGGTATATCAAAACTACAACTGAAGGCTTTTCTAAAGTTGACCTTATCATTGAAGGTATCCACTGTGCTGCTTGTATCTGGCTAAATGAAAAAATACTTCATGAAACAGATGGTATAGTAGATGCTACCATAAACTTTACTAACTATAAAGCAAAGATAGTCTGGGATGAAGATACTATAAAACTTTCACAAATAATTGATAAAATAAGGAGTATAGGTTACAACGCATATCCTTATGAAAGAAGTGAAAGTGAAAAAAAAGCCACTAAAGAGAATCGTGACTATTTTTTAAGAATGTCTATAGCTATTTTTGCTTCTATGAATATCATGATGATTGGTGTTGCAAAATATACTGGATTCTTTACCGGAATGGAAGAGGAGATGCTGCGTATAGTTCATATGGCTGAATTCATCTTTGCTACACCGGTACTTTTTTATAGTGGATGGATATTTTTTAGAGGTGCTTATTATGGACTAAAGAACCGTATCATAAATATGGACTTTTTAGTTGCAACAGGTGCTACACTTACTTATATCTATTCATTATTTATATTGTTTGGAGTAGAGGGTCACAGCTATTTTGACTCAGTTGCTATGATCATTACTTTTGTTCTTGTAGGTAAATATCTGGAAGTTATAGGGAAAAAAGGTGCTGTAGATACTATGGATAAGATAAGATCTCAGATACCTTTGGAAGCTACAGTTATAAAAGATGGTGGAAAAGTTGTAACACCCCTTGACAAAATAGAGATAGGTGACATAATAGAGGTAAAGAACGGTGAAAAGGCAAGTGTTGACGGTAAACTTCTTGAGGAAGAGGGATCATTTGATGAAAGTAGTATAAGCGGAGAATCACTCCCTGTATCAAAAAAACAAAATGAAACGATCTACAGCGGAACGATCAATGTAGGAAAAGTTATAAGATATAAAGCTGTAAAAGATTATGCAAACTCAACACTAAACAATATCGTAGAACTTTTAGAAGATTCTTTAGCTTCAAAACCTAAAATAGAAAATACGGCAAATGAGCTATCTAAATACTTCTCTATAGTGATACTTACTCTTGCACTTGGTACTTTTAGTGGATGGTACTTTTATGACGGCAGTTTTGAAAAGTCACTTATCATAGCTATTTCAGTTATTGTTATAGCCTGTCCTTGTGCTTTAGCTCTAGCAACTCCAATTGCTAGTTTGATAGGTATCAGCTGGTTATCAAGAGAAGGATTATTATTTAAAGAAGCAAAATATATTGAAACTTTTGCAAAAACAGACACAATTGTTTTAGATAAAACAGGCACCTTAACTCATGGTAAACTTGAAGTAATTGATGCAAAAATAGAAGAGCTTAATAAAGATGAGATAAATATGCTTTACTCTCTAGGTGATAGTTCTACACATCCTGTTAGTTTAGGTGTGAAAAAATATATGGAGCAAAACTATAAAAATCTAAAACATCTAGAACTTCAAAATATAGAACAACTTCCTGCACTTGGGATGAAAGCTGTATATGAAAATATTGAACTCTTTGGCGGTAAAATAGAAAATCAAGATGAACAAAATACAGTATATCACTTCACTATAAATGGTGAAGTTAAAGCTACTTTTGAGTTAAAAGATACTCTAAAAGAGGATGCAGTAGAAACCATAGCATACCTAAAAGAACAAAATATAGAGGTGATACTATGCAGTGGAGACAATGAAACTACCGTAGCAAAAATAGCAGATCAAGCCGGTATATCTACTTACAAAGCTAAAATGTCGCCAATTGATAAAGCAAACTATATAAATGAACTAAAAAATCAAAGTAAAATAGTTGTGATGGCAGGTGATGGTGTAAATGATGCCTTGGCACTAAGCAGATCAGATATAGCTATAGCTATGGGTAACAGTGCTGATATATCTCTAGCTGTTAGTGATGTTGTGATCTTAAACAACAAACTAAGCGGTCTAAAGAAGTCTGTACATATCTCAAAAAGAACATTTAATTTCATAAAACAAAACTTGAGTATATCTCTTATATACAATGTACTAACTGTACCATTGGCTATGGCAGGTTTCGTTATACCATTAGTTGCAGCTTTGTCTATGAGTTTAAGTTCGCTTCTTGTTGTAGGTAACAGTATGAGAATAAAACAAAGAAAAATATAAGGTAACTAGGAGAAAAATATGGAAGATCATAGTATATTATGGATAGAACTTGTTGTTGGTATTATTATTAGTTTTACACTTTTAGGTATATTTATCTGGGCTGTTCGGCAAGGACAGTTTGATGACGGTAAAAAAATGATGGATGGACTTTTGTTTGATTCTCCTGAAGATCTGCAGGATGCTGTAAAAAAAGAACAAAAAGTCAAAGATTTAAAAGAGAAGAAGAAGCAATCTCTAGAAGAAAATAAAGAACAATAAAAAAAGGTCTGCTAATCAAGCAGACCTTTTTTAAGAAAGTATGATAAAATTATTTACCAATACCTGTAGCTCTTAAGTCAGCATCAGAATATCTAGCAACTTGACCTTTCATAACACCTTTCATTGGTCCACCGTAAGTACCGTTTTTGTATCCAACTAGTGAATCAGAAACTTCTTGCTTAGTCATTTCTGAAACTACTTTAGATTTACCAAGAGCTTTTTTCTCCCAGTTAGCACCGTGACAACCTTTACAAGCTGCTAAGTTAACTGCAGCAAAAGCAGCAGCACTACATAATAATGTTCCTAAAACAATTTTTCTCATTTTATTTCTCCTCAAATTTATTAATGAAAATAATACTCCTTATTTACTTTGAGTTATCTTAGATAAATTAGGATAAAATGCTATTATGAAAGATGAACATATATTAGATATAGATAGTGTTACTTTTGGTTATATAAAAGATAAACTTATATATGAAAAGTTTAACCTCAAACTGAAAAAGGGTGAAATAATCTCTATCGTAGGTTCTAGTGGCAGTGGTAAATCAACCCTTTTTGAACTTATAACAGATAATCTTAAGCCAATAGAGGGGACTATACAAAAAAGTAAAATAGCATCAATATATCAAGATCCATACAGCTCTTTTCATCCTACATATAATATATATGAACAGATACTAGATGTATCCGGGGATATAGATACTAAAGAACTTGATGAACTACTAGAGACTTTAAACCTTGACAAAGAGCTCATATACAAAAAACCTCACAGTTTAAGTGGTGGACAGCTTCAAAGATGCAGTATATTAAGAGCGATACTTATGAAACCAGATCTTTTACTGGCAGATGAGCCAACAAGTGCACTTGACAATATAATTGCTCTGGAAACTATGCAGATGTTAGTTAAATTTTTAGATAGATTTGGTATCCTTCTAATTACACATGACAATGATCTGGCTAACTGGTGTAGTGACAAGATCATCAATTTGGAACATACTACAGAAAAAGGAAATAATTGAAAGCATTAGTATTATTAAACATGGGAGCTGCAAGAAATAAAGATGAACTTGAAGTATTCCTGCAAAATATGTTCAATGACAAAAATATACTTACTATTAAAAATGACACTATAAGATCTATGATAGCATACCTTATAGTTACTCTTAGACTTGACAAAGCTTGGGAGAACTATGAAGAGATAGGTGGCAGCTCACCGCTTCACGATCTTACAGACAAACTTATAGCAAAGCTTGAAAATCAACTAGGTGACCAGTATTTTGTAACACCTGCTATGAGATATACCTCACCTTTTGCTCAAACAGCAATAGCAAGGATAAAAGAGAAAAATATAAAAGAGGTGGTACTTCTTCCTTTATATCCTCAATATTCTACAACTACAACCAAATCAAGCATAGAGGACTTTATAGAAAAAGCAGGTGATGATTTTAATATAACAACGATAGACCCTTTTTATAAAAACGAAACTTTTAATAAAGCTATATGTGACCAGATAGTAAATGTACAAGCAAAATACAAAGACTATCATCTTATCTTTTCAGCTCACGGTCTACCTCAAAAGATTGTTGATAAAGGTGATCCTTACCAAACACAAGTTGAAGAGCATGTAGAGATACTAAAAGAGAAGCTATCACACTATGCCGTAAACTTTAAGTCTATAAATCTTGCATACCAGTCAAAAGTAGGTCCTATGAAATGGCTTGAGCCAAGCCTTGATAATATGCTTGAGAATTTTAAAAATGAAAAGGTTATAATCTATCCAATAGCATTTATAATAGATAATAGTGAAACAGTTTTTGAACTTGATATAGAGTATAAAGAACTAGCTCAAAAACTTGGAGTAAAAGAGTATAAAGTATGTCCTTGTGTAAACGACAATGATGTATTTGTTGAATCTATAAAGGAGTTAATATATGGAAAATGAGATAAAAGAGATGCTTCTTAAAATAGCCAGAGGTGCTATATACAGTAAACTAAATGATGAGATGATAGTAGATAAAAAAGAGTTAGTTCAAAAAGTACCAACACTTGGAAATAGAGCCGCTACTTTTGTTACACTTACAATGAACGGTCAACTAAGAGGCTGTATAGGAACTCTTGTAGCTCACAATACACTTATAGATGATCTTACAACCAATGCAGTAAAAGCGGCATTTGAGGATCCTAGGTTTCCCCCGTTGACAAAAGAGGAGTTTGAAAAAGTCAAGATAGAGGTCTCACTTTTAAGTCAGCCACTAGAGATAAAGTACGCAAGTATATCTGACCTTGAAAGTAAGATCAATCATGGTGTAGATGGGGTAATAATAAGACAAGGTCAAAAACAAGCTACTTTCTTACCTCAAGTATGGGAACAACTTCCAAAATTTGATGACTTTTTAACACATCTATTTCATAAAGCGGGTATCACAGATATTGATACACCTATAGATGTATTTGTTTATAATGTCCAAAAGATAGAGGAAGAGTAAACTTTTAAAATAAGGAGTGAAGCATGAGTATAAGAGAAGAAGCGGTATCGGGGCAATTTTATCCCGATACAAAAGACGAGATAATAAGATATATTGAACACTTTAACAATATACTAAAACAAAACAAGATAAAAACAGACAAGTCATCAAATCCAAAAGCTTTAATAGTACCACATGCAGGATATGTATATAGTGGTTTTACTGCCAATCTTGCCTACAAATATATACCTAAAAACATTAAAAATGTTATAGTTATAGGACCTTCACATAAGTTTGCCTTTGAAGGGGCAAGCGTATCTATGTACGACAGTTATAGTACTCCTCTTGGATCATTTGAGATAAATAGATCACTTGGAACTTCTTTGATGGAAAAGTTTGACTTTCTAAGCTTTGATGACAAAGTTCACTGTGAACACTCTACTGAAACACAATTTCCTTTTATAAAATACTATATGCCAAATGTAAAAGTTTTGGAGATAGTTTATAGTTCTGCATCCTACAAAGATATATCCAAAGTTATACAAGAACTTTTAGAAGATAAAGAGAATTTTGTTGTAATAAGTACAGACCTCAGTCATTTCTATGACCAAGATACTGCAAATAAGCTTGACAATATATGTCTGGCATCCATAGATAAACTTGACCTTGATATTGAAAAAAAAGGGTGTCAAGCCTGTGGTATGATAGGGGTAAAAGCTATAATAGATACGGCAAAAATTAAATCTATGCAAAGCAAACTTCTTGATTATAGAACAAGTGCTGATACATCAGGAGATGATAAAAGAGTTGTGGGATATACAAGTGCACTAATTTATTAATATTTTATTATAATAAATATAACCTATAAATATAATTTAAGATTAAATTAAACTGAAATTACTATAATTTCAAAGTGTTCATACACACTCCTTTTTAAACTCAACGAATTTAACAATTGAGTTATAGCTAGAGCCCATACATCTCTAGCTTTTTTAACTAAACTTACAAAGGATACAAAATGGAAAATAATGAACCGTCACTAGAAAAAATCGAAGACTATAACAACAAAGAATCAAATGAAAAAAGAACAACTGTAAAGTTAGTAATACTTTTATTAGTTATAGTAGGTCTTGTATACGGTGTAATCAAACTTAGTTTTGATGATTCTGGTGAGTATGTAGGTACTCCAGAAAAACCTGGTATAAATACAACTAAAACATATTAACCGTGGAAGCTGTAAACTTTTATAAAAAAATTTTATTCATATTATTATTTATAACAGGTACAACACTTTTTTCAGACACCTTTCGATCCCCTCCTTCTAATAATATCGTAATGCTTGGTGATTCTATCACCAAGCAGGTGTCTTGGAAAAAACTAATAAACAGAAACAATATTATCAATCTGGCACAAAATGGTGCAGATACTATCAACCTTACAAATCAAATATACAATCTAAAAAAAAGGAAAACAAATAAAGCTTTTATACTTATAGGGATAAATGACATCATAAAAGATAGAAGTATAGAAGCTATCTTTATAAACATAAAATCTATCATTGAAGAACTAAAAAAACAAAATATAGAGCCTATCTTACAATCAATTTTATACCTACCTCAAAGATATCCACACTCGTATACAAAAAAGATAAGTAAATTAAATAATATGTTAAAAAAATACTCACAAAAGCAAAATATCAAATATATAGACATCAACAGATATTTCTCCAAAAATAAAACACTCAAACAAAAATATATAAAAAACGGTATCGGACTAAATAAAAGAGCCCACAACATATGGGCTGCTACACTAAAACCTCATATGTAATAATTATGATAGATTTTGGTATAATCTCGAAAATATAATATCAAACAATTTAAGGGTATAAATGAATTATGATGTAATAGTTGTAGGTGGTGGTCACGCAGGTATAGAAGCCTCACTGGCATCTGCAAGAATGGGTAAACAAACACTTTTAATAACTATGCTTGTAGAGCAAATAGGAGCTGCCAGCTGTAACCCTGCAATAGGTGGACTTGCAAAAGGTCACCTTGTAAGAGAGCTTGACGCACTTGGTGGGCAGATGGGTCTTTGTACAGATGCTACAGGTATACAGTTTAGGATACTAAATGCCTCAAAAGGAGCAGCCGTTCAAGGAAGTCGAGCTCAAATAGATATGGATACCTACAGAGAATATATGAGAAATGTTTGTCTAAATACTCCAAACCTTGATGTATACCAAGATGAAGTTTCACATCTAATAATAGAAGATAACCATACAAAAGGTGTAGTAACCAAACTAGGAGAAACTTTTGAAGCAAAAAAAGTGATCCTTACTACCGGTACATTTATGAAAGGTCTTATCCATATAGGCGAGAACACTTACCCAGCAGGAAGAGCTTGGGAGCTTCCATCTACTACACTTTCTGACCAACTAAAAGAACTAGGACTAAATGTAGGAAGATTAAAGACAGGAACTCCTGCAAGAATCAATGCAAACTCTATTGACTTTAGTGTTATGGAGGAGCATGGTGGAGATGAAGATCCTCATCCATTTAGTTTTAGAACAAACAAAGATGAGTTTAACCCTACTCAACTTCCGTGTTTTATCACATACACAAACGAAGATACCCACCACATAATAAGATCAAATTTTGACAGAGCACCAATGTTTACAGGACAGATAGAGGGTACAGGTCCTAGATACTGCCCTAGTATAGAAGATAAAGTAAACAGATTTAGTGAGCGAAACAGACATCAGCTTTTCTTAGAGCCTCAAACATTAGATGCCACTGAGTACTATATAAACGGACTTAGTTCAAGCCTTCCTTTAGATGTACAAAAGCAAAAGATTCACTCTATAAAAGGTCTTGAAAATGCAAAAGTTGTAAGATACGCTTATGCTATAGAGTATGACTATATTGACCCTACAGAACTTCTACATACACTTGAAACAAAAAAAGTAAAAGACCTATATCTAGCAGGTCAGATCAACGCAACAACAGGATATGAAGAAGCAGCTGCACAAGGTATGATGGCAGGTATCAATGCAGCCCTTGCCCTTGATGGCAAAGAACCTTTTGTATTAAGAAGAGATGAGAGCTATATAGGTGTGCTTATAGATGACCTTGTAACAAAAGGGACAAATGAGCCATACAGAATGTTCACAAGTCGAGCAGAATACAGACTGCTTTTAAGAGAAGAGAGTGCCGATCTGCGACTTATGCCTTATGGTCATAAATTTGGGCTGATAGATGATGAAACATACAACAAAATGATCCATAAACAAGAAACAATAAACAAAGCAGTAGAGTTTATGGAAAATGAATGGTTCACATCAAAAAAAGAGAATCTAGCACTTCTTGAAGAACTAGAAGAAGATAAAATAAGTGACAAAATACTACTAATAGACCTAGTTGGTAGAAATACTATCACAAAAGAAAAGTTCGATATACTAGTTCCAAGCTTGGCACATCTTGAACCTTACCTAAAAGAGCAAGTAATCGTAGAAGCAAAATACTACAGATATGTTGCTAAACAAAAAAAACAAGTGGACAAAATGAAAAAAATGATCGATCTAAAGATCCCTGCTGATTTTGTATATGATGATCTTCCAGGACTATCTTTAGAGGTTATCGAAAAACTTAAAAAGTTCAATCCACCTACACTTTTCAATGCATCTCAGATAAGCGGTGTAACACCATCTGCCTTGGATATTAT
>JAYEKV010000093.1:0-21333 GCA_034716855.1 Campylobacterota bacterium
GTCGTTTTATAAATAATCAACCCGTTTTTACAAACTCACTGTTGATTTGTGGGGCGAATTATAATAGAAAAGTTTTACTTTGTCAAGAGGTTATGCTTAATTGGTTCTTAAATTTTGGAATTTGTGAAATATTACATATTTATTACTATTTTATTATCAAAAATTAAATAAATATATTATAAAGATTTTACATTTTTTTATAAGATACAATTTATAATAGTTTAACTTTTACTTTTGTATTATTTGAACTTTAAAATTATAAAAAGGAAGAGATTTGGTAAGTAAACTTAACTTAATTACTGTTTCAACTGTTGCATCAGCTATTTTAATGTTTTCAGGTTGTGCTGCAGTAACAGGACATGGAGGTTCTTTAAAGAAGTTTGACAAAGAACTTGTTGCAAATAATTGTAACTTTGAAGAGATCGACAAAAAAATTGAAGATAATGATGATGTAATTTTATGGGGTATCCAAGGTGGATCGATGGCGAGAAATTGTAATGACTATAATAAAAGTACATCACTTTTTGATAAGGCTGAATTGAAATACAAAACAGATGTTGATACTGATTCTGTTGTTGGTAATGTAGGAGAAAGCCTTGGTAGCGTGCTTGTTAATAATAATGTTAACGACTATGAAGGAAATGTATACGAAAAAGTTATGGTTAATACATATAAAGGGCTAAATTTTATGTCTATGGGTGATTATAATAACGCAAGAGTTGAATTTCATAGAGCACTTGATAGACAAAGAAGGGCTAAAGAGTTTTTTCAAAAAGATATAAAGAAAAAACAAGAAGAGTTAAAAAGCAATCCTAACAACAAAGCTGCTACAAATGAAAAAACTCAAAAAGCAGTTTATGCTAAATATGATGACATATTTAAAGGTTTTGAAGCATATCCGGATTTTGTAAATCCATTTACAACTTATAGTAGTGGTTTATTTTTCTTATTAGATGGAGAATCAAGAAAAGCTAGAGATATGTTTAAAGAAGCTTTAGCAATGGATCCTAATAATAAACAAATTAAACAAGACTATGACTTAGCAAACCAAATTGCTAGTTCAACTACTGAGATAAATAAAAATTACGCTTGGGTTATTTATGAAAATGGTAATGGTATGGTAAATGATGAAATTAGAATTGATTTACCGTTATTTCTTGTAAGTAAAAATGTAATGTATACTGGTATGGCATTACCAAAACTAAAAGAGAGAAATTATTCTTATAATCACATTGATGTAAATGGTGTAAAAACTGCAGAAATAGCAAATATGGATAGAATAATCAAAACAGAATTTAAAAAGAAACTACCTGGAATTGTTACAGAAGCTGTACTGAACACTATAGTAAAAACAGTAGCTCAAAAACAACTTAAAGATAAAGGTGGACTTGTTGGTGGATTGTTTGGAGCAATATACCAAGGATTAACTAATAAAGCTGATGTTAGAAACTGGACTGCACTACCGAAAAGTTTTCAAGTTGCAAGAGTTGAATTAAATGGTGAGCCTTTAGTAATTAAAGATGATAATGGTGAAGTGATCACAACTAAAAAGTTAGCATCAAATAGTATATTATATGTTAGATCTTCTCAAAGAGGACACAATATAATTCATACTATACATCCAAACTAAAAGAGATAAAATGAAAAATACACTTATATCATTATTATTTTTAACAGTAACATTTATGTTTAATGGTTGTGCTGCACAAAATCAAGTTATTATTGATAATAAATTTCCATCTTATGTTGCTATAGACCCAACTGTAGCAGATGACTTTATATTTATATCTAAAACTGATGGTGTGTCTGCAAGTGGGAATAAAAAAGTTTTAATTGAGATGGAAAATAAAACAAATTACAAACAAACAGTAATGTACAAAATCGAATGGAAAAACAATCAAGGTTTTGTAGAAAAAACAATTATGTCAAGATGGATAATGGTAGATGTTGAACCGCAAAGAAGATTTCAAATGACTTCAACAGCACCAACAAAATATTCGGACAATTATAATGTAAGAATATTAAAACCAAATTCAAGTGATTATAAAAGAAAAAACTCTTATCAGTCTGAATATACTGATAGATAAATTTAAATAAAAAAGGAAAAACAATGAACAAAAAATTTATGACTTATTCATTAGCAGCTTTAACAGCAACAATGTTATTAACAGGATGTGCAAAACAACCACAAATCGTTGGAAGTAACGGTGGTGCAAAACCAGCTATGACTATGGGTATAGATAGAGCAGATTTTCAAAAAGCCGCATCTGAATCAATTGATTCAATGTTAAATGCAAGAGTATTAAATAAATATTTAGCTCGAAAAGAAGCTCAAAATGGTGCAGGTTGGATGCCAATTTTAATGATCTCTGATGTAAAAAACAACACAACTCAAAGAATAGATGTAGATATGTTAATTAAAAAAATCAGAATAGCACTTTTAAATGACGGTAGATTTGTAACTACTACTGCAGCTAGAGCTGGTGGTCCAGAAGATACTGCAACTAGAGATGTAAGAGAATTAGCAAAAGATGATCTGTTTAACAAAAAAACTGTAAAAGCAAAAGATACTGCTACATCACCTGATTTTTCACTAGGCGGAAAGATAATACAAAGAAATGCTAAAACAGGAAGTGGTGATCAATTAGCAGAATACTATTTTCAACTTACTTTAACTGAACTTGGTACTGGTTTAGCACTATGGGAAGGTGAAAGTGTTATTGGTAAAATGGGTTCAAATGATACAGTTAGCTGGTAGGGAGTAATAAAATGAAAAAGAAAATATTATCATTAGTTGCTTGTTCTTTACTTGCAACAAATTCATTAGCTGATTTAAAGCAGGATTATACAAATAAAATTGTATCAGGGGAAATTGATCCTACAAAAGTTTCTTTTGACCAATTCAAAAATATGAATAATGGATCAGGGGTTGATCTAAAAAAAGAGTATACAAATAAAATTATATCTGGAGAGATTGACCCTACAAAACAATCTTTTGAACAATACAAATCATCTTTATCAACAAATAAAGCAGAAAATGTATCTACTACAACTGATAATCAAGTAGCTACTTCTGCAGGTGAGTTAAATGAGCCACTTCTTATAGAAGAGAAAAAGTCATCATCTGATTTATTAGAAGAAAGATTTAACAACTATTTATCACAATATAATCAAAAAAGAATCTCAAAAGGCAAATCCCCTGTTTCATACGGTCAATCTTTTGACGATGGTAAAATAATACTTACAGGTATTGCAAGAATACCTGGAAACAGCAACAGCAAACAATGGGCTAAAGTAAGAGCTATGTCATTTACATCAGCATACTTAAATGCAATGGAGAAATTTGCACTTTATCAAAATAAACAGGTAGCTACTAAAATTGGTAGATCTATATTCCAAGATGATTCTGATGATGCTGAAAAAATGCCAGAAGAACAAATGAGTGAATTAGAAGTACTTTGGAATAAAGTAAAATCTTTAGCAGGTGCACAACTAGACCAAGCACTAGAAGCTGCAGGTGTTGATCCGGATAAATTCAAAGCTACACCTCCTACAAAAAGAAAAGCATTGTTTTCTAGCTCTCTTACACAAAAAACTATTACAACAGCAAGTTCTCATACAAGAGGTTTCTTACCTATGAAAACTTATGAAGGTAAAGGTGATGACAACACTTATAGTATAGGTGTAATATGTATGTATAGTCATAAAACACAGCAGATTGCAATAGATATGGGTAACCAAAGGCTACCTGTTATAACAAAAAATGGTGGAACTAGTCTGGTTGATTATGTTAACTCATTATCACCAAGAGAACTATTAGATAGTTTTGGTCCAAGATTAATGTTTGACCAAAATGGTGAACCAGCTGTTATATCGTTTGGACAATGGGGTTACAGCTATACAGGTAATAATGCCAACAAAAAAGAAAGAATGAAAGAGATGGCAAAGAGAAATGCAAGATCTAATGCAGATGCAAATATTGCTATGATGCTAAAAGGATCTATGTCTACTAAAGAGGAAGTTGAAAACTCTCTTACTGAAGAAAACTATATGGAACAAGTGGGTGACGGTATGCCTGTTGAGCAAATGAGTACCAAGTTAGTTGATATATTAAAATCTGAGCTTGAGGCATCTGCAAAAGTAAATATGCCTGGTACTGGAACTATGAAAACATGGAGACTTAAACATCCTAATGGACAACATATAGTTGGAGTTGTGCAAGCATATACATTCTCTGGGATAAGAGGAGCTAAAAAAACAAGAACATTTGTTGCTCAAACAAAAAAAGCCGATAAACCGCAAGCTAAAAAAGTATCTTCGAATTCTCAAGCCAAGACAGAAGAAAGCGCCGGTTATGTTTCAGGTGGTGCAGGAATGGAAGTTGATGATTTTTAATAGGTATAAAATATGAAAACAGTTTTAAAAATAACTTTTCTATTAGTAAGCTTCTCTCTATTTGCACAAGGGAATATAGAAAATAAATATATACAAGCTTTGGGTTTTGGTATCTCAAAACAGTCTTCTGTTGAAGATGCGCTTATAAATGCACTGAGAAAAGTAAAAGGTGTAAAAATAGATTCTATTCAATCATCTTTAAATGAAATGAAAAGTCAATCAGTATCAGTTAATGGTGCTGAGGCTGATGCTATGCAGATGATAGAGAAGATAAGTCACAAATTAAGAATGACGACTAATGGAAAAATTGACAGTTATGAAGTTGTGCAAATAAATAAAGTTGATGGTAGTTATGAAGCACAGGTTGAAGTTATGGTCAAAGAGTACAAAACGCCTGGACATAGTACTAAAAAGAGAAGAAAACTTGTGGTGATTCCATCATATTCTAATAGTGGAAACTTTCCAATTTTAGGTGCATTAAGAAACTCAAAAGAAGTTACACAAAGACTTACTCAAGAGTTGGTTAGTTCTGTAACTCAAACAAGAAAGTTTGTGATACTTGATAGGGAAAACAATAATGCTTACAATATGGAGAAAAGTGTTCTATTATCAAGAGATGCTCAAAAAGATGAGATGCTTAAACTTGGTAATGTTTTAGGTGCAGATTATCTACTTGTTTCTAATATTACAGAATTTAAGATTTACAATGATAGACAAACATCATCTTTAACAGGAAGGGTATCAAATAACCTAAAATCTTTTGCTACAGTACAATATAGAATACTTGCAATGGCAACAAAGCAAGTAAAATGGTCTAATACTACAACTTTTGAGTTTGAACCAAAAGGTAATACAAATGAACAAGCTTTCTTATATACATTGAAAAAAATCAGTGAAGATATTACATATCAACTTATAGAAAATATTTTTCCTATTAAAGTAGTAGATACTATTTCAAATAATAGAGCTATTATAAATCAAGGTACAACTAAAATCGGTCAGGAATATGAAGTCTACAAGTTAGGAAAAAAACTTTATGACAGCTATACAAAAGAATACCTAGGTCGTGATGAAATGTTAATTGGTAAAGTAAAAGTTCATAGATCTCTTCCTAAAATTTCATATGTAGAAGTTATTGAAGGTACTGTAAGCAAAGGTGCAATATGTAGAAAAATAAAAACTAATACAGATGCACAAAAAGCACAAGGTGAAGCTATAGATAAATCTATCAAAGTTGGAAATAATGGCGGAGTGATATTATTTTAGTAGCATCAAAAAAAACTTTAATTCTCACTTTTCTATTTTTACTTTTTAGTACAAGTACATTAATTGCTGCATGGGGTGAATCTAGCCATTCACTTTATGAAGTACAAAAATACAGCTTTGAGGATAGTGTTAAGCATGATACACTTTTGAAGTGTAACAAACTGGCTAAAGCAGGTGGAAACAAACCTGAGATTTCTGATGTAAATATTGGGAATTCAAGACAAATAGAATTGAACTTTCAAACATTTACAGCAAAAGATATAGTAATTGTGGAATATGAAAATAATGAAATATTTAATTCAGGCTGTATCGGTACTCATAATTGGGAAAAAGTAAATCTTCCTACTACAGGCTTTACTTCAAAAGCCACAGTGAAAATACTACCTAACTGTATGGGAAGTGAACCATCAACAAGATGGGAATTTTACATTAAGTGTAATAACTTGTAATAGAATATATTTTTATTCTATTGCATTAAATTAAAACTCTACTGTGATCTCATCCATTTGACTTTCGTTTAAATTATCTTTTGCATACTCTAAGTGAAGCCCTTTTTCTACAAAAAATTTAACTAATTTTTCATCTAACTCTTGATCTTTTATCATAAATGATAATATCCTCATAGATTGATTTAATGAGTTTGGTTTTTTATATGGTCTATCATGTGCAGTAAGTGCTTCAAATATATCTGCTACTGCCAGAATTCTTGATTCTAGACCTATTTCATCACCTTTAAGACCAAATGGATAACCTTCTCCGTTAAGCTTTTCATGATGCCCACCTGCTATAAGAGGTACATTTTTTAATTTTTTAGGAAAAGGAAGTGTATTTAACATATCATAACTTATCTTCGCATGATTATTAATAACAAATCTCTCACTCTCTGTTAGTGTACCTTTTCTAATACAAAGATTTTCTACCTCATCTTTTGTTAGAAGTTTTTGTTTTTCACCATTTATTTCTATTTCATGCTGAGCAATACTGTGAATTCTATCAATTTTATCATCACTCATAAACTCACCACCCGTATTAGTGTCTTTAATAAAATTAAAATCATCACTGATTCGATTTAATTTATTCTTAAATCTATCTTCCAACTCTTTTTGTTTTACTTTATCCACTGCTTGAATATACTCTTTTAGATATTGTATCTCTAGCTCTTTTTTTAATACTTCAAATTTAGCCTCTACCGTATTTATCCTGTCATGTATAGTTTCTAGTTTCTTTGACTTATCAACAACATACTCAGGTGTAGTAATTTTACCTATATCATGCATCCAGGCAGCCACATCAAGCTGTTTTAGCCTATCTTTATCAAAATATTCATCTTTATAAAAACCTTCTTTATCTTCATTAATAGCATTTGCTATCATTAATGATATCTCTGCTACTCTATTAACATGTCCTTGTGTATATTTTGATTTTTCACCAATTGCTGTTGCAATTGATTGTACAAAAGAATCTAAAAGATTTTCCAAACCTTCTATTAGTTTCTTTTGTGTAATTGATATAGCTGCTTGTGAAGACATTGATAAGATTAATTTTTCATCTAACTCAGTAAAAGGGATGGTTATCTCATCATTATCCATCTTATTAATAAGCTGTAAAACACCAATAATATCACCTTCATGATTTTTCATAGGTACAATTAGCATAGACTTGGTTCTATATCCAGTACTTACATCAAAAGCTTTTGGTCCTTCAAAGTTAAACTTATCAGTAAAATATACATCAGGTATATTGAAAAATTCATCATTTAAAGCACAACTTACAGAAGCGTTAATATGATTAGGTTCTCCATCTTCCATATATAAAGGTAAGTTAGGCCAAGGTATTGTATTTTCTGCACGAGAAAGACTTAGTCCTAAAGAGTCTGTCTGAACAGCTGTAAACTGTAATGATCTTTCATCTTCACTCATAAGATAAAATGTACCGGCATCAGAATTTGTAAGTTTCTTTGCAGCTGTTAATATTTTTTGCATAAGTACATTTAAATCTTTTTCTGTAGTTAGCAAATGTCCTATTTGGTTTAATTCTTCTATATAAGTATCTTTTTCTATCATCATAATTTCCTAAGTCCCCTACCCTTTTGTAGTCCATCTAAACACACCGTCAAAATCTTCAGGCGGCTCTTCTATATAGTGTTCACATCTTTCTATATATATTTTATAAATATTTTTATTGGTTTTGTCATCTCTTTCTTCAAGTTCTTTAAATATATCTAAAGCCTCTTTAAAAGAACTGTTTTTATATAAATCTAAAGCCTTGTAATAAGTTGATATCTCATCATCAAGCCTTTCCCGCGTAACATCATAAAGCTTTTCACCAGTTCCATCATTGTCAAAGTCGATAATCTGCCATATCTGAACAGGACGACTTTGTCCTTTTACTGTTACATTATCTAATAACCTGTAAATATAATTACCCTCTAACCTGTCTTTTGTAAAATCAGAGATATTACATTTTGAATTATAATATTTACAAAGAGACTCAAGCCTTGCACCTAAATTTACAGGATCTCCAATAATAGTATAGTCACTTCTTCTATTGGAACCCATTTCACCTACTACAACTTCTCCCGTATTCAAACCTATACCTATATCTAAAGGTGGGATCCCTTTTTCTTTACACATGTTTATAGTGTCTTTAAATCTCTCATCTGTTTTTACAATCTCATTTAACTCTTGAACCTTGTACAACTGACGCATGGTTGCGATAACTGCTCTATCTGGATGATCAGGTACATCTCCAGGAGCATTCCAATATGCCATTATTGCATCACCTATAAACTTATCTACCGTACCTTTTTCATCTATAACTATCTCTGTCATAGGATCCATATATTCATTCAAAAACTCAATAAGTACATTTGCATTTGGCATTGATTCTGAGATGTTTGTAAAGTTTCTTACATCACTAAAGAATACAGTCACCTCTCTTGTAGTAGCTGCAAATGTATTATCATCAGAATTTTCCAGTAATGACTCCATTACTTCTTGTGAAACTTTTGAAGCAAACTTGCCTTTTATGGCTTTTGTTTGTCTTGTCTCTAAAAAATAGTTTATAGTTAATGATACAACCGATGCAACAATTACAGCCAATATTGGAAAGAATAAATTTAATATTAGTCCATGTCCAAACAATACATTAAATACTAAATAACTATCTGCTATAAATAAAATAGAAACAAATAATACTGCTAAAGTCAATCGTAAATATGCAAATAAAAACCCTACTATCAAACTTAAGACTAATATATGAACAATATTAAGTCCATCAATCCATGAGGGCTTAGATATATAATCACTAGTCAATATATTATCTATAACATTTGCATGCACTTCAACCCCTGGATATACTGAGTTAAAAGGTGTTGCTCTAAGATCAAGCAAACCTGCGGCACTTGTACCAATTAAAGCAATAGCACCCTCAACATCTTTTGGATCAAAATTATTAGTTAGAATATCATTAGCAGAGATATACTTAAAGTTTTTTCTATCTCCCCTATAGTTTACAACTATCCTTCCGTGTCTGTCTGTTGGTATCACTAAATCACCAACTGTTATATTAGTGACACCTATCTCATCATAATTAACAAAAACTTTTGTAGCTTGGGATGCTATTCTTACTGTTTCTAATGCCAAAGAAGGGAAAATCTGATCGTCATATCTAATAACCAATGGTACACTTCTTACAACTCCTGATTCATCTGGTATGTTATTGAAAAAACCACTAGTATATCCATTTTCTTGAATTATTGGAGTATTTAATATGGTACCGTAAGCTTTTACTATCATATCTTTATTTAATTCATTCATATTCTTTTCAATAAAGATTGCTGGTATCTCGGGTGTTCTACTCTCCATAAAGTCATCTTTTGACAACTGAAATTGATATCCTAAAACAGTAGGTGTCTGGGCTACAGTAGAAGCAAAGATAGAATCATAATCAGGGATCTCTTTGTCCGTATCTATTTTGTACTTTTCTATGAATTTTACAGGGTTTGTTCTATCCTCCTCAGCAAAAACAACATCAAATGCTATGAGTCCTATCCCTGCATTCGTAAGTTGTATCAGCATATCAGATACCGTATCTCTACTCCAAGGCCATTGTCCAACTTCATTAAGGGATTTGTCATCTATATCTATAACTATAACATTATTACTATTTGGAACCTCTCCTCTTATAATAAACAGATAATCTCTTAAGCTGTTATCAAGAGATTCAAGGGTTTTTGGGATATATATATAAAATACAGACAATGAAATAAAAACCGTAATGGCACTAGTAAAATAGATTAAAAACTTTTTTAGATTTTTATTCATATTATCTTAAAACTCCACAATGTCTTGAGTTTCTAATATCGTTCCATTATTTAGAAGAATATTATGTTTTATCAATTCACTTACAACTTCATTTCTATAAAATGGTTTGATATGTTGTACATGAACAGTGACATCATCTCTTTTTAGCTTTTTAAACTCTTCCATTAAAAGATCAGGTGTCAAATGTTTACTGTCAAATGCAAGTTGAGCCATTCTTGATGGAAATGATACATCTATTATAACAGTAGTTATCTTTTTATTGGTATTAAGTTCTTCCCAAATAGCATCTGTACAGTAAGTATCAGAGGAGAATAATATCGCACTATCCTTCTTTTCTATAACAAAACCTATACTTGCTTCTGTATGGTTGTTGTCTATGGCTTTTAATTTACAACCATCAACTTCAATTACATCACCAAGTTCTATGGCTATAAGTTCAACTGCCTTTTTTTCTGAACCTATTAAATTTATCTGTGTAAAATCTGGCCATATCTCCCAATTGAAGATATGTTTTTTTAAACTTTCAAGAGTTTCTTTTCTAGAATAGATCTTAAGTGTTTCAGTTCTTATTTCAAAAGTAGAATCGATCAAAAATCCAATATCTATAATATGATCCAGATGAGAATGGGTAATAAATATATGATCAATATGCCTTACACCGTTACCCATACCTTCAACTATGTTACCTGCATCTAAACACACCTTTTTAGATAGTTGTAAAGATGTTAATTGCTGAGTTGCACCCTTGCCGCCATATGCTCCAAGTATTTTAATAAACGGTTTCCCCATAATATACCCTTATATTTATTTTATTTTACTATCTGAAATATTCAATTATCCTTAATAGAACTATATACTATTAAGCCACTTTTTAAAATACTCTATCTGTTCTTTAGTTCTTATAGTTGAAGTTCCACCAAATGATGTTCTTGCATTCATAGAGTTTCTAAGATCTAAACACTCTACAATATCTTCCTCAACATCTTTTAAAGGCTCACATGAGTTTCTTATCTCATCAATGCTTAATTCACTTACATCTTTTCTTAAAAAGTTTGCATGAGCAACTACATCTTTTGTAATATAATAAGCTCTTCTAAAAGGTATATCCTGTTTTTGCACAAGATAATCAGCTAGATCAGTTGCACTTAAATGTCCAACTTTACAAGCGTTTTCCATTTTATCAACATTGATAATAAGTGTATCCATTACAGATGTTAGAATATCGATACTTATATCACAAGTTGCAACAGAGTCAAATACACCCTCTTTGTCCTCTTGAGTATCTTTGTTGTATGCTAACGGAAGACCTTTCATAACTGTAAGAAGTCCTATAAGATTTCCATAAACTCTTCCCGTTTTTCCTCTTAACAGTTCTGGTACATCTGGGTTTTTCTTTTGTGGCATGATTGAGCTTGTAGTTGCGTACTCATCAGACATTCTAACAAATTGGAATTCATAACTTGACCAAAGAATAAGCTCTTCAGAGATTCTACTTATATGCATCATTGTTGTTGAGATGTTGTATAAAATATCAAGTGCAAAGTCTCTGTTACTGCTTGTATCTAAAGCACAAGGAGTTGGTGCGTCAAAACCTAAAAGCTCAGCTGTTTTAAATCTATCAATATTATGTGGAGTTCCAGCAAGTGCTGCACTTCCTAGTGGTGAGAAGTTATTTCTTTCAATTGCACTTTGGAATCTTTCATAATCTCTTTTAAACATATTTGCATATGCCAACATATGAAAACCAAAATTAATAGGCTGTGCATGTTGTAGGTGTGTCATACCTGGGATCAAAGTCTCAGTATGTTTATCAGCTATGTTTGTAAAAGCTTCTACTAGAGTTTTTAATTTACCCATAAGATGTTTTGACTTATCTTGAACATATAGTGTAAAGTCAGTTGCTACTTGATCATTTCTACTTCTTGCAGTATGTAGTCTTCCACCTGCTTCACCTATGTACTCTGTAAGCTTACTCTCTATAGCCATATGAACATCTTCATGTTCTATTTTCCATTCAAATTCACCTGATTCTATCTCAGTTTTTATTCTTAAAAGTCCGTTTTCTATTTTCTCTTGATCTTCAATTGTTATGATACCTTGAAGTGCTAACATCTTTGAGTGTGCTATGCTACCTTTTATATCTTGAGCATATAATTCTTTATCGAACATAACAGAGGCGTTAAATTGGTCTAGAAGTTGTGCATTTGTGTTTTTAAGTATCTGATTATTGTTTTGTTCTTTTGACATTAAATATCCTAATATTATTTTAATTTTCTATTATAACATATCTGTGGTTATAAAATATGACCTTTGTTTTTTATAAAGTAAACATCGCCAAATTCTTGAAAAAATTCTAAAGCTTTTTTAGAATCTATTATCTTATCATTACCACCAAGATATATCTCAATTTGTATATCTTTATCAATAAGCTTTTGAAGTTTATCTTTATCCCACCAATAATACAAAAGTTCTTCAAGTTCTTCAAAAGTTCCAAGTTTAAAATACTTAAGAGATAACTCTTTTGTAAAGCCACAGTTTTTTAAAAAATTATCACAATAAGTTTTTGCATCTTTATTGAAAAACATCAGCTGCATTCTTTTATATTTTTTATCTTTATCATTGAAAAATGCAGGTGAAAAAAGTTGTATCTTATCTATACGCTCTTTTGTATTCAGCGCATACTCAAAAGCTTTTACCGCTCCATAACTAAAACCGTTTACAGTAAAGTCATTTTGAACAATATAATCACTAAAAAGTTCGCTCTCATTTTCCAAACAAAATCCGCTAAAATACAACTTCATCCTTTAAAAGTATATTTTTAATTTTTTCTATCTCTTCAACATTTGATGATATTAAAATCTGTAATTTGTTTTTCAATCTGTCAATTATCTCATCTTTATTATTTTCCATCTTATATTTTTCTACCATATTTGTTGCCGTATCATATGCTGCTTTCAGCTCTTTTTCATTTACCACATACTCTTCATCTTTCATAACCTTCAATGCAATAGTACCAGCAAGATATTTAGATATATAATCTTCAAGCTGACTTCTTGATGGATATAGTGTATGTATGTTTTCAATCTCCATATCAAAAAGATTTACTTTTTCTTGTGCAATAAATGCTTTTCCGGCTTGGTATGTAGCTAAAATATCTTTTTCATCTTCACTTAAAAGTACGATCTGTTTTTTACCGTATTGTATCTTTTGTTTTGCAGTTTCAATATCAGTAGAGTTTACAACACCATCTTCTCTTTTTATCATATTCAAGACAGATTCATTTACTAGTGTTGCCAATGCTGAGCTGTTAAAACCACTTGTATCTGAAGCTAGTTTCTCTATATCAAAATCTACTCTTTTTTCTTTTAGGTAAAGTTTTAGTATCTTAAGTCTATCATCTTTATTTGGCAATGATAAAAACACTCTTCTATCAAATCTTCCTGCTCTTAAAAGTGCTTCGTCCAATACCTCTATCTTATTTGTTGCGGCTATCACCATCACACCGCTTTTTGAATCAAAGCCGTCCATTTGAGTCAGAAGCTCATTAAGGGTTGCTTCTCTTTCATCATTACTGCCAAGACCTCTTTGTTTACCCACCGCATCTATCTCATCTATAAATATAATTGAAGGTGCCTGAGCTTTTGCTGCCATAAATAACTCTCTTACTCTTTTTGCACCCATACCCACATAGATATGTACAAAACTTGCACCACTTTGATAAAAGAAAGGTACATCAGCCTCACCTGCTACAGCTTTTGCGATCAGTGTTTTACCAACTCCTGGAGGTCCTACTAGAAGTACACCTTTTGGAAGAGACACATCGTATTTTTGATATTTTTTTGGGTTGTTTAAAAAGTCAACTACCTCTTCAAGTTCCTCTTTTACTTCAGATATTCCCGCTACATCTTTAAATGAGATATTTGAAGTTATAGGAAATACAATATTAGAGGAATCATTTTTCTCTTTTACATTACTATCTTCACTATGCTCTTTGGCTGTTTCTAGCTCACCTTGAAATTTGTTTTTTGGTATTGAAGCTCTGATTTTTGCTTTATATTTCTGCAGTACAAAAGTAAGTAGCAATAACACAAATAAAAATATTACACCAACATAATAACTTGTACCCTCTATAACACTATCACTTTTTATAACCGTATATCCAAAAAGTACTATCAAAACAACAGCAGATACACTCATCATCTTTAGATTTTTATCTATTGAACTCTCATCTGAAACTTTATTATTTTGATTTTTATTAGAATTTTGAAACATTTACTTTATCCTTCACTTCATAATCACTTACTTCTATCCAGTCACCAGTTAGATCATGTGACGAGCTTATCTGAATAGAGTTAAAAAATTGATCATAGCCCGTATATATTCCATCTTTTTTAGACTCTATTAATACATCGAGTTTTCCTTGAGCCTTTCTAAATTCAAAATTCTTCTTTTCTATTATACTGTCTAGCTCTTTGAGTCTTTGTTTTGCAATCGCACCATTAACTTCAGGTTTCATAGTTGCACTAGGTGTTCCATCTCTTTTAGAATAGGTAAAACTATGGCAGTGTGTAAGAGGGAATTTTTTAAGATTATCTATTGCATCTTTCCAAATATCTTCTGTTTCCCCTGGATGACCAACTATAAAGTCTGTACCCAAAGCATAACCTTTTGATGACAAAAACTCAAAAAGCTCGAGATCACTTTGAACCTTATTTCTTCTATTCATAAGCTTTAACATCTCTTTGTTGGTATGCTGTAAAGCAATATGAAGATGTTTTCCCATCCAAGGCTCGTCCAGTATCTCTTTGAACTCATCTGTTATCTGTATGGGTTCAACACTTCCTAAGCGTATTCTTCTTACTCCTCTAATTAGTGATATTTTTTTTAGTAGCTGTGCAAGTCTGTCTTTTTTACAAACAGTTCCATTTTCTTTTCCATATGATCCTACATTTATTCCAGTAAGTATAAACTCACCAAAACCGTTAATCGCAAGAGTAGTTATCTGCTGTAAAATTTTATGTTCATCATAACTTCTGGAATTTCCTCTAACAAATGGGATGATACAGTAACTGCATCTAAAATCACATCCCTCTTGTATCTTTACAAAAGCACGGCTTTTACCTATCATCTTCTCAATGATAGTATCGTCTATATGTTCAAGATCCCCTGCTTTAAAGAATCTTGTTTGATCTTTTAAAAGTGTATTGATCTTCTCTTTTTCACTGTGTCCAAAAAGTGCATCTATCTTTTTTGTTTCAAAAAGGTTTTCCCCTTTTGTCCATACTCCACAACCTGTAAATATAATCCGTGGGAGTAAGGGAAGTTTTTTTAAGCTGTTTATGTAGTTTCGAGCAGTAGAATCTGCACTGTTTGTTACAGTACATGAATTTATAACTACTATATCGGCTTCTTTTTCATCTTCTGTTATCTCAAAATCTTTTAATCGATTCATCATCACCTGAGTATCAAAGATATTAGTTCTACAACCGAAGGTTTTAAAAAAAACTTTTTCTTTATTGTTCATCTATAACCTTAGCTAGTAACAGGAGGATCAAAAAGTCCTGTAGATGAACTACCAGGAAGAAGACTTTCTGCCTCTACTTGTGCATTGTTAGATACTCTAAGAGTTTGTGTAGGGTATGCTATTTGTATATCATCAGCTGCTTTAAACGCTTCAAGTATCTCCATACTTATTGTACTTCTTAATGCAAGTGTTGCATGAGAGTTAGTATAATACCAAGCTGATATTACTATTCCGTAAGGTTCGATAAAAGAGAATACTCTTGGGTCTGGATTTGAACTTCTAAGAACATATTTTTTTCTCATTTTTTGAAGTCTTTTTCTAGTTAGATCTGTATATCCTTTAGAGTGTGTTTCAACAATCGCCTTTGCAAGTTCCTTTGCTTTTTTATGATTTGAATCAAAAGTTATATAGATATCTATACCATCCCATACAGTTCTTAAATTATCAAAAGTGTAGTTTGAAATAAGATCGGTAAAGATATAGTTATTTGGTATGAAGAAAACTCGTCCACTTCTTCTATTTGTGGTATAAGTAGTTATTGTTACATCTTCTCTTACAGAGATTTTAAATAAAGAGATATCAAGTACATCTCCAACTACCTCGATACCTTCTCTTACAACTTTAATACGATCCCCAACAGTAATTGCACCGCTTGTCATAATAGCCATCCAGCCAAATATAGACATAAACCAGTCCTTTAAAGCAATAGCAATACCAGCAGATGCAAATCCAAGGATTGTTACAAGATAAGATACATTTTCTATATAAGAGAATAAAAGCACAAAAATAATTATAACTATCAATATAAAATTAATAAGTTTATTTGTAGTATAGTACCTGTCATCATCTTCTATATATTTTTTTACTGCTATTTTGAAACCTATAGATAAAAGGAAAAGTACCCCAATAATAGCCGCTATTTTGATACTTCTACCTATTTCTGCAGCTACACTGTCTTTTAATTCTTGTATTGTTTGAACTATCTTCTTACTATAAACCTCATCAGTTGTAGATACGATCTCCACAACCATATTGAAATCTTTTAGTTCTCTTTTTAACTTCTCAAGCTCCTCTTCATATTGATCATCTGTCTTGATACTATTTAGATCTTGTAATATTTTAATCTTTTTCTTAACTTTCTCAAGAAGTTGAGTAAGTTCTTGCTTGATCTCTTGATAGTGTTCCATATTCTCTTCAAGACTTTGGGCATAAGTCCATGCTTCAATTATACTTATAGGATTGGTAACTTCAGGAGGCTTTGGTATAACAGATGGCTTGATCTGCTTTCCAATTGGAGAATCTTTGTACTCACTTATAAGTTCAAGTTCGTTCTCTTTGATCTTTATTTTGTTCGTAAGCTGATAAGATAGCTCTTTCCACTTATCACCTTTCCAATTACCGTACTTTTTGGCATCTTTTATTATCTTTGCAAGCTCTTTTTCAATTTTTCTATATGTTAAATAGTTATTGTACCTAGTGATCCAAATATTACCCTCAAGGTCTTCATTTATATCATCTAACTGGTCTTTAAGTATATTGTGCTGTTTCTCTTTATCTATGGGCTTCTTATCTTCTTGTGCAATTGCAGATAGATTAAGAATAAAAAATAATAATATTAATTTAACAATTGTTTTCATGAAAAATCTTTTAATACCTCTATTACATCTTCTTTTGATATCTCATCAGTTATTTTACAATCACCAATACCAACGGCTAGAATAAATTTTATTTTTTTATCAAGAGATTTTTTATCTAAAAAGAAATGCTCATAAAAATCTTCCACATCTTCAATCTTATAAGTTATAGGTATATCATATCTTTGCAATAGTACTTTAACTCTAGTAGCTTCATCCTCACTCATCATCCCAAGTTTAACTGCAAGTTCATTAGCCATACACATCCCTATACCTACTGCTTCTCCATGAAGATATGTATTATAGTTTGTTTCATTTTCAATAACATGTCCGAAGGTATGACCATAGTTAAGTGCGGCTCTTAAACCTTTCTCTTTTTCATCTTGTGATACAACCCAAGCTTTTGTTTCCACTGATTTTTGTATTGCTACTTTAATATTATCTTCATCGGTCAAATCATTAGTTTCAAGCCAATTGAAGAAATCTTTATTAAAGCATACTGCCATCTTTACGATCTCCGCAACACCTGCACCAAACTCTCTTTTTGGCAGAGTTGTTAAGAAGTAAGGATCTATATTTACTGCTATTGGCTGATGGAAAGCACCTACAAGGTTTTTACCATATTTATTGTTTATACCGGTTTTACCACCAACACTTGCGTCTACCTGACTTAAAAGTGTTGTAGGTACTTGTATAAAGTCAATTCCTCTTTGATATATACTTGCGGCAAAACCAGTCATGTCACCTATAACACCACCACCAAAAGCTACAAGTACTGAACTTCTGTTTAATTTATGTTCAAAACAATGTTCAAGTATCATTTCAATGGTTGTCATGGTTTTATATTGTTCACCATCAGGTATTGTTACTACACTTAATTCTTTTGCATCAATCCTAGATAAAAGATAATCAAGATGTAATCCTGATACTGTTGGATTTGTTACAACAACAACTTTTTTATTTAAAGTTATTGTTTCAAGTGAGTCTATTGTAATATCGTAAGTTGTATCAGGTAAGGTTATGTTTACTATCATTCATATATCCGTTTTAAATAATTTATTATATTGGTTGATTTTATCTAAAATTAGCTGAAAATGAAAAAGATTTTATTTAAAGATTTAAGAAGTTGATTATTGTTTAAGAAGGTCACTTCCAATAACATTGAAAGATATATTTTTTATATTGTCGTTTAGCTTGACACCACCAATTGCACCAACAGGATATTTAGATATTTTAGCTAAATAAGATATCTTATCTCCTAGTATATTCGGCACATCTTTTGTGGAGGTATTTCTATAAGCACCAAGTCCAATATAATCAAGATCTAATTTATTGGCTTCAAGTATTTCATACTCGTTATGGGTAGAAAGTCCAAATATTTTATTTGGATATTTTTTTCTTAAAAATTTTAAAACCAAATCATCACACTTAACTCTTAACTCTTCATTCTTAATTCTTTCAAGGTCTTCTTGCCCAAAATGCAGACCGTCCGCATACTCTAGCAATTCTAATTTGTCATTGATAATAATTGGTATATCGGTATTTTCTTTTAAAAACTGAAGATTTTGTTTTTGTGTATTATTAGAGTTTATCTTGTCTCTATATTGTATATAGATAACATCATATTTATCTATGATTTTTAGATACTGTTCCAAAGTCACTGAGTAACTTTGAAGCAGTTCAAAATCGCATAAAGCGTATATTTTATTCAAGTTCAATCTATACTGCTTTTATGAAGCAGCATCTTCCTTTGAGAAAAGTACTAGAAGATCATGAAGAGTTTTCTTCATCTCATTTCTTTGTACTACCATATCAATACTTCCGTGTTCTAAAAGGAATTCAGATTTTTGGAATCCATCAGGAAGGTCTTTTCCGATTGTCTGCTTAATAACTCTAGCCCCTGCAAAACCAATAAGTGCACCAGGCTCAGCCATAATAATATCACCTAAGAATGCAAAAGATGCCGAAACACCTCCAAAAGTAGGATCAGTTAAGATAGAGATATAAGGTAATCCCATATTGTCAAGTTTTTTAAGTGCTGCACTTGTTTTTGCCATCTGCATTAAACTAAATGTAGATTCTTGCATTCTAGCACCACCAGAAGCACTAACAATAATAACACCCTGTTTCTTTTCCATAGCTCTATTACAAGCTCTTACAATCTTTTCACCCTCAACAGATCCCAAAGAACCTCCAAGGAAAGAGAAGTCAAATATTACAAGCTGAACAGCTACACCGTCAATAGTACATTCCCCTGAAACTACAGAAGATGTCTTTCCTGTTTTATGAAGTGCTTCTTCCAGTCTTTTTTGATAAGACTTGCTATCCACAAAAGATAAAGGATCTGTAGGGTGAAGTTCACTGTCAAACTCCACAAAACTACCTTCATCTGCTATAAGATCTACTCTCTTTTTAGCACCTATTCTCATATGGAAATTACATTTAGGACATATGTGATTTAGATTTTCAACCTCTTTAAAAAACATCAAAGACTCACAAGACGGGCATTTTACCCAGTGACTTTGATTTTCTACAAACGCAGGATCATTCTTCTGTTTCTCCTGCTTTTCCAATACTTCTGTTTTTATCTTATTAAAAAAATGTTTTAAATCCATAAAATCCCTTTTATTTTAATTATGATATTTTATCTTAATTCTTTAAATTTTTCAAGCATGTCAAGTTGTTCCCAAGGATAATCACTTTGACCCACTTGACCTCTTGCAGCTACATCTGCATAAAGGAATGTAGTATCACTTGGTTTATCTAAATTAAACTTTTTTGTTATCCAGTTAGGTGTTAATGGGAAATTATCCATTACAAAAAGTGACAGTTCATCATCATTTTTGCTGACATATGTTCCATAAGTATCAACAGCAACAGATGTTGGCTTAGCAACACCAATAGCATAAGATATTTGAACTACACATTTTTTAGCTAATCCTGCCGCAACAATATGTTTTGCTATATATCTTGCTGCATAAAGTCCACTTCTATCAACTTTTGTATAATCTTTAGAACTTTGAGCTCCTCCACCTATTGGAGAATAACCACCAAAACTATCAACGATAAGTTTTCTTCCAGTTAATCCACTATCATGTAATGAACTGTGAGATACATATTTACCTGTAGGATTAATATGAATTATACAGTCATTTGGATCAAATAAATTTGTAGGAAGATTAGTATCGATAATAAGCTCCATAATAAGCTCTCTTACCTTCTCTATACTCATAGAAGATACACAAGGTGCACTTACAACTATAGTGTGAATTTTTTGAGGCTTACAGCTTTCAAAGTTGTCTTTACAACCATAATCCATAGTAACTTGTGTTTTAATATCAACACCTAGTTTACTTGGATGCTCTAATGCATAATGATAAACTTTTTCCATTAACATTCTAGCATAGCTAATTGCACTTGGCATATAGTTGGCTGTTTCACAATCTGCATAACCAAACATTATTCCTTGGTCACCTGCACCTGTTTCACCATCTTCTTGATCAACACCTTGATTGATATCTGGAGATTGTCTGTTTAAAAGTACTTGAACCTCGACATTTGAAGGCTTTAAACACTCTTCATCTGTAAAATTATCATTTTCAAAATAACCAATTTTCTCTAATGCATCTACAGCTATTTTTTTATATTCTTCTGTTGATACATCTGTACTACTTGTAACTTCACCACCGATAACTACATGTTTTCCTGCAACAAATACTTCACTTGCTACTCTACTTTGGCTATCACCAATTATTAGTTTATCAACAATACTATCAGCTATGATATCTGCACATTTGTCAGGGTGACCCGGGCTTACTACTTCTGAAGTGAATAAGTAATGATTTTTGTTTTCCATTTTGTTTTCCATCCTTGTTTGTTGTCCACAAGCTAAAAAGCTTGAATTGTTTTCCATAGTCTTTGTTGTCCATTTTGTTTTCCACATCTATTATAAGATTTGAAAGTTAAAATTTAAAAAAAGTATGTATTTGCACATCTTATGCAAAAGTTAGTAAATATATCAAAAAAGTCCTATAAATTAGCTTATTTATGTTATTGGTAATATTATTTTAAACATAGCACCTTTATAGTTACAACTATTATATTCATACTCTATATTTTTTACTTTTATTGAGCCTTTCATACTTTCATGTATAATCTTGTGTGTCATATATAACCCAAGACCGGTACC
>JAYEKV010000094.1:0-6335 GCA_034716855.1 Campylobacterota bacterium
ATAATTTATGACTAGCAAATAAAGTACCAGAAGTTACACTAAATGTATGAAAACACTCTTTACATCTAAACTGCATTCTAGTTTTTATAAAGTATGGCTTCTTAACAGATCCACAACAAGGACAAACAGGCTCACCGTTAGTATCAGACCATCTAATATTCTTAAATACTTCAAAAGCTTCCATATCTGACATTCTTGCTATTTTCATTAGTGATAAGTTTCTTGCCTTTGATGATAGTAGGAAATGTTGTGCCATTTTGATGTCCTTTTCTTTTTATATATGTATTTTACACCCTTTTAGCTTAATAATACATTATTTATACATCTTGAAAAATGAAATTTACATAAATTACACTTGACTTAATATAATTTAATATGTATAATACATAACTTTTAAAACATAAAAGGTTTAAATATGGACTATGATAAGTTTTTGGAAAAATTAAAAGAAGCTAGTTTATCAAAAGAAGAGTTTACTGAACTTACAAGTATAGGTTCAAACTTGGTTAAGGGATGGGGAACTCAAAGACAAGGGCGTAAAACACAACCTTGGGTTGAGAGTTGGTTGGAGTTATACATTAATAATAAAAATAAAGATATTGTTATAAAAGCATTGAAAGATTAAAAAAGGCAAACAATGGGTAGTGCAGATTATTTTTATAAAATAGATGATTCAAAAACGGCTGTCATTCTAGAGGCAAAACAAGAATTAAACAAAAAGCATATCAAAAATCTTGATAATGGTGGAGATGAAGCATTATTGTTTAATAGTGAAGATCTTTCAACTAATATTGAGAAAACAGATTCATTTAAAATTAACAATCGTAAAGTTAAATCATATTTGCGAAAAAAGATAGTAGATTTTGATAAATATTCATACTATACTAAGCAATTTATAGAAACATTAAATCAATTTATCAGTGACTTAAAAATAAAGAAGTTAAACTCAAAAGAAGAAAATGTAAAAAAATACATCATTGAGCCAGTACTTGATCTTATTGAATACAATAGAGGCTCTATGGAGCATGGCGTAGATAATGAAAAATATAAATCACCAGAAGAGCAAGTTAAATCATACTTAGGTGCCAAGGAATTTACTGATTATAAAGTTTACGGTATTTTGTCTAATGGACTTGTATGGAAACTTTATTATAAAGATAAAAACAATATTGTATCTAAGGAACCAATTGCAATATTTGATTTAAGCTTACTACTTGATGATTCTATATTGGACAGTGAAAAAAATAAATTAAGTGCGTATTTTGTTGAAGTGTTTAAGTTTGGCAATCTTTTGGCTAATGAAAAAAACTTTAAGTGTTCTCTTATGGATAATCTCTTAGAAATTGATGATTGTATCTATGCAGAAAGCTTAGAGCTAAGTGAAAGACTATTTACTAATATTATCAATAAAGGATATATAGAGTTAGCAAAAGGTATTGCTTCTGCATCTAAGAAAAACAATATAAATCTAACCTCTGAGCAACTAGAACAATATTCAATGAAAATACTTTTTAGATTAATTTTTATTCTATATGCAGAGTCAAGAGGTTTCTTACCATTAAATCAAAGCACTTATTATAGCAGATACTCTATAGAATCAATTGCAATTCAACTTGGTAAAAATAAAGAAAAGGACACACCTATTGAGGATGACCTCTGGGCTAGAATAAATGATTTATTCAGAACAATAGATAACGGTAAAATGGGTGGAAATATTAAAGTACCTGTATATAATGGTGGATTATTTAGAGAATACAAAGATGATTTATTAAATAAAATATATATTGAAAATAAATATTTAATTGAGGTTCTTTTTTCATTAATATACCATGAAAAGAAAATAACCTATGATAGAATTGATTATAATTTACTAGATGTAAAGTATATTGGTACAATATATGAAAAACTTCTTGATTACAAAATTATTGAATATGATGGTAGATATAGCTTAAAAGCAAAAGGCGAAAACAACAAGAGAAAAGGCTTGGGGGCTTACTATACTCCAGACAATGTAACTGCTTACATGATAAAAGAAAGTGTAGATAAAAAAATAATTCTTTTTAAAAATCAATTCAATGAGGCATACAATAATGTTACAATGGCAAACATTCATACATTACAAGATTGTTGCATTATAAAAAAAATATTTGACTTAAGAATAATTGATATTTCTTGCGGAAGTGGACATTTTTTAATTGATACAATTGAATATCTCTCTAATATTTGCCTAGAAATTAAAGACTATTACGAAAATTATGATAATTTTCATAGTGAAACAATAGCACTTATAAAAGGCAAGCAAGACAAGATAAACAATAACGAAGAGTTTGTTTCATCATCATTGCAAGAAGCTACCTTCAGAGATGTTTGCAAGAGATTCATATTAAAAAAATGTATCTACGGTATTGATATAAACCCTCTTGCAACCGATATTACAAAATTTGCAATCTGGCTAGAAACGTTTATAGTAGGAATTCCTTTGTCATTTATGGACAATCATATTAGATGTGGAAATTCTGTTTTAGGATTTATAGATAATATTTACAATGATATCGATTTGACAAAAATAGCCTTAACTAAAGACAACCTTTTTTTAGATGATCTAACAAGAACCTTCAATTATAAAAAAGGTGAGATACTTAAGCTCATAAATGAAATTACTGATTTATCATATAATATCAACACCAACACAGATATTACAGTAAATGAAGTTGATAGTAATTATGCTGACTATTCTAAAATAGATAGCAAAGTGAACTATATAAAATTTAATTTAATACCACTGACTATCTTCTATTATATATTAAGAGATGCGTCTATCGTTAAAACATTAAATGTCAAATCTAATTCATCAATATTAAATAAGATTCTAGAGGCTCTTAGTAATGCTATGAATTATGTTGATATTGTTGATTTTACTCAAACTTATTATATTTTTAGTAAAAAACCAGAAATCTTATATGACGAAATCAATAAACTTAAAATACCTAAGAATTATTTTAAAGAATTATTATTATTTATTACCGAGAAAAGAGAGCAGTTAGCAAACAAAATATCTAAAATAATAGATACTGTATATGCTCACAATTTTAACAATTGGTTTATTGAATTCCCAAATATAAAGTTTGATATAGTTATAGGAAACCCTCCTTATGTAAGAGCCGATACTGATGGAGACTTTTCAAAGCAAAGAGAAGTTATAGTTAATTCATTTGATTATGAGACACTTTATGAAAAATGGGATTTGATGATGGCTTTTGTTGAGAGGGGCTTCAAATTATTAAAAGAAGACGGTATTTTATCGTTAATAATAAAAGACGATTATTTAAAAGCCAAATATGCATCAAAATCAAGAGAATACTTTATTGAAAATTCAAAAATAAATAGAATTGATTTTTTAAGTGACATTCAGGTATTCAGTGGTGTCGGAGTGAAGAATATAATTATAGAATATCAAAAGACATCTAATAAAAGTAACTCTCCTTTAAGATTGAAGCACACAAAAGAGTTTAAAAATATTACTGTTTTAGACAGCGATTTGCAGTCAGAAATTCAAAACAAAGCATACAACGAGGAAGATATTAATGATAGTATAGGTGTCTACAGCGACTGCATCGAATGGGGCGGTATTTTTTATCTATCAAAAAGTATGGTTCTTCAATCTGATGAGAAAAAAGCCAAAGGTCAATTTACAAAAGATGATCTGATAAGTAACTCAAAGGATAGACTACATACAAAAGAGTACATAGAAGGTAAAGATATAGAGCCTTATTTCATTGAAAGAGTAAGATACTTGGAATGGGATACAGAAAGATGTCCTGCTCTGGTTTCAAGACCAACATTTCCAGAATTATATATTTTTCCAAAAATCATGATGGGAAGTATGACATCAGGAATTTATGATGATTCAGGACTTGTTTCAAATCACAGCGTTTTAATTTCTACAAAATGGGAAAATCTAAAAGAGATCGATAATAAAAGCATTAAAATGTCGATAGGTAAATATTTTGGTATTAAGGGTGAAGAGATACTGAGAAAAAAAGATCAGTTGGTTTTAAAATCAATGGACTTTGATACAAAATACTGCTTAAGTATTCTAAACTCTTCATTTGCAAAAAAATATTTTGAGAAAACAGGAAGAAGTAGTGTCGGGCTTTACCCAGATGACATAAAAAAACTACCAATAAAAAAAATACCTCTAGAGGAACAGTTAAAATTTTCATCTCTTGTAAATGAAATTACACTACTTAAACAAGATGTGCTGATGCCAAATACTTCAGTTTTGGAAAAGCAATTAGATGAGATGGTTTCTTCTCTATATGAAGATTAATTATGCAAACCCTAGAATACAACAAACAAACCCACAAAATAACACTTAACACCTACACAGAAGATGAGTTCCTAGAATCAGAAGTAGATATTACAGATAAAGTAACTACACTGGTTCTTGAAAAGCTCTATAATGATTATGATATGGATGAAGGGGATGAGTTGCTTATCACAAAGAAAAAATCTTTAAAAGATCATACAAAGATAAAAGTAAAATAAGTCAAGGATATATAATGTTTGGAAATTTAAAAGAAACACTAAAAAATTCAGAGTTCAACGATATAAAATTGGAGCTTAGGAATCTAAGTGAGGATGACCTATTGAATAAAGCTGCTGCACAACAACTTCTAATCAAAGATTTAGAGAAAGCCCATATTGAACATATTGATGAGATTGTTGAGTTAAAAGAGCGATTAGAAGATCTTACAAAAGAGAAATACTCCTTAATACTTAAAAACGAACGATTAGAACAGTC
Source organism: Campylobacterota bacterium (assembly GCA_034716855.1). GTDB lineage: Bacteria > Campylobacterota > Campylobacteria > Campylobacterales > Arcobacteraceae > JAIOSF01. The sequence continues at coordinate 4,805 of JAYEKV010000094.1, forward strand.
TTTAATGGCTCAAAACAACTAAAAGGTATCTTTTATGTCTTGGATAATAGGTGACGTTCACGGCTCTATAAAAACCCTAGAAGCACTACTTAAAAAACTTCCAAAAGATGATATGATTATTTTTGTAGGTGATTTAGTTGATAGAGGAGAAAACTCAAAAGAGGTTATTGATCTTGTAAGAGCTAATGGTTATGATTGTGTTTTAGGAAATCACGAAGAATCAATGATAGAAGATGGTGAACAGATCATAGAAGATTCAAATCTTATTACTAAACTTAGATGGACTAGTGAAAAATACAACTATGGCGGTATTGATACTTTAAGAAGCTACAAAAGATGCAGTGATCCAATGAAAGCATTTAAAGAAGATATTAACTGGTTAAAAACCTTACCCCTATACAAAGAGTATCCAAATATTAAAAATAAAGATGGTAGATACCTAGTAGTAACTCACTCATGCATAGATGATACTTGGGATAAAAGAGCTTCTATAGATCAATTTGATAAAGATGATTTTTTCAATAAGGTTCTATATAGTAGAAATCAAAACCCAAAAGACAATAAAGAGATCTTTGATATCTTTGGTCATACACCAAATAAACAACCAATAATAAAAGATCATTTTGCAAATATAGATACAGGTGCTTGTTATGCTGATAGAAACTTAGGTAAACTTACTGCAATAGAGTTTCCGTCAATGAAAATTATACAGCAAGAGAATATTGATAGCAACTAAACAAAGAGGTAGATAGATGGGTGATAAACTAGACTTAGATAGAATGCAAAAGCTTTTAAATCAACTTGACTCAAATGAACCAAGTGCAGATATAGTTAAATCTAAAAATAACACTTTTCAAATAGATAATAAAACATATAACAGTAATTGTTTTGATGGTGAAAAAGACGGTATAAATATAGATCAAGCTGATATGTGTAGATTACTTAGTCATAAAGGCGGCATAAAAGGTTATAGCAGTAGAGCTAAGGCTAGGAACCTTATTAATGATATAATAATAAATACAGGTATGGATAATATAAAAAACTGTAAAAGTTTAATTATTGAATATAAGATAAATCCAAATGTTAATTTATTTGGTCTAGGTGATACAATGGAAGATCTTAGCAATCTTACATCAGATCAATGTGAGGTTGTTTTTGGAACACAAACAGCTGATACTATCCCAAAAGATTTAATAGAGTATAAAATCTTATTATCAGGTATTGATGATCAATATGCAAAAGCAGACAAGATTGATAATAATGAACTTGAAATTAAATATAAAAAAGTTCTTGAAGAGAACAAGCTTTTAAGAGATCAAAAAGAGAGAATGGAACTTACTGTAATGAGTTTGAAACCGAGGTAAATTTTTTTAAATTTTCTTTGTGCAGTTGCTACATAATATCGATAAACTCTTACTCATCTATATTTGAATGGACTAAACAACAGTCAGAAGCGATAGTATCAACTCTTCAGCAGAACAAAGATGTAAAAGTTTTTGTTGAGTATATGGATTCTAAAGTATTAAAACTT
>JAYEKV010000095.1:0-25147 GCA_034716855.1 Campylobacterota bacterium
TTGCAGAATAATTTGTAATATTTAGCAAGATTTTTAATAAAATTGTTATTGAAAATCAGATAAAATTTTTAAAAATCAGTTGGAAATGATTTAAGCTACTTTAGAAGTGGTTTTTAGATGTTCCCTAGAAGTAAAAACAATTAAAATAAATATAATAACACTAGAAACTACTTTATACAATTTGATAACACCTCTATAAATATTTACTATATGGTACTATAAAAGGGCTAAAATTAAAAACTCTTCAAGCATTAAATTTATACTTTTTTAGATAGATATTCAAATAATATTTCATATAGTTCATCTATATCTATAGGTTTATTCATATGTTTATTCATACCGATTAGTTTTGTTTGTTTCTTATCATCTTTCATTGCATTTGCTGTTAGTGCTACAATTGGTATATCTTTATTTGATTTTCTTATTATTTTAGTAGCTTCTATCCCACCCATTATTGGCATCTGTATATCCATAAATATTAAGTCATAGCTATTTTTATTAAATTTATCTATAGCCTCTTTTCCATTATTTGCAATATCTATTATGATTCCACTATTATCCAATAACCCTTGTACTATCTCTTGATTTATTATATTATCTTCCACCAAAAGTATCCTAGCACCTTTTAGTGTTGTGATCTCTTTTTTATCAAAATTCTTATTATCCTCAATCTTATTTTCACCTTTTGGAAGTTGTATCTCAAATATAAATTTACTCCCTTGATGCTCAATACTTTCAAACCATATTTTTCCACCCATTAGTTCAACTAATTGTTTAGATATAGAAAGTCCAAGTCCTGTACCGCCAAACTCTCTTGTTGTACTTCCATCAGCTTGAGAAAAAGATTGAAATAGTTTATGTTGATTTTCTTTTGATATCCCTATACCGCTATCTTCAACTTCAAATCTATAAATGTTATCTTTATTTGTGTTTACAATATTGAGTTTTACATATCCCTCTTGCGTAAACTTTATAGCATTATTTATTAAGTTTATTAAAACTTGTGATATTCGTAAGCTATCCCCATAAAGATATGCGATATCCTTATCATAATTAATCTCAAAATCCAAATCTTTATCATCTGCTTTAAGTTTTACAATATTAGATATATCAGTAAGTAAATCTTCAAGTTTAAAATCTACCTTACTAATCTCCAATTTTCCTGCTTCTATTTTAGAAAAGTCCAATATATCATTGATTATATTTAAAAGTGAATTTGCACTACTATCAATATTTTTTAAATATATCTTTTGTTTTGGTGTTAAATCTGTTTGTAAGACTAAGTGAGACATCCCTATTATCCCATTCATAGGAGTTCTTATCTCATGAGACATATTTGCTAAAAATTCTGATTTAGTTTTTGTTGCTTGTTCCGCTTTTTGTTTTTCTATCGCAATCTCTTTGGTTTTTAGCTGTACTTGTTTATTTATTGTTTTTATTGTACTTTGAAAAGATTGTTCAAGCTTACCTATCTCATCATTTGAATATGAATCAAAATGTATATCAAAATTACCCTTTGATAGTTTATCACTTGCAACCACAAGCTTTTCTATCCTTCTTGTTAAATAATCAGCAAGCCAAATAGCAATTAGAATAATAAATAATATTAAAAATAAAGTTATAAAAGTCAATTCGTTAATGATCTCATCTATATTATTGGATATGCTTACTTTAGCTTTATCAATATAGTTTAAAAGAGTTGTCTCTTCATTTTTTAGAATTCTTGCAATATTATCTTTTGTTTTATTAGCTGCAGCATGAAACTCAGCAACATTTGCACCTATACCAAATGTACCAAATCCAACTTTTGTATCACCGTATTGTCCTGTATAGTATGGTATTGCAGCTGTTGTAGTAAGTTTCCAAACATCACTAAAAAATATCAAACAAGAACCATATCCACCCTCTTGAGTGATCTGTTTAAATGATGTACATTGAGGTGCAAAATTTAAATATCTACAATCAAGTGCAACTGCTCCATCATTTAATAACTGCTCCATATTTGGTTTTTTATCTCTTGATTGGTTTTCAAACTTTGGATAATCTTTTAAAAATGTATTCAAATCATCAATATTGGATTTTTGAAATTTTTTTGCTATGTCATCACTCACCCATGGTGCAACTCTTTTGCCTGTATCTTTATCAAAACCATTTATATGATAATCTTTTGGATGAGATATCATCCTATACTTATAATCATTTATAAAAGCATAGTTTCCATCACTAGCATCAGATATCTCTCTTAATATATCTTTTTTTACTGGATTTAGAGTATCACTATACTCCATAATATGGATATGATCTAAAGCAATTGTTATATATCCTAACTTTATATTATTTTCAAAATAAGGTGTTACAAACCTAATTAATCCATCGAATTTTTTCCCTACTGGATTTTCTTTTCCCCCATATCCATATTTTTCAGGTTCAAAACCGATACCTGCTTTTTTTGCTTTTTCTTTGGTGAAATTTCCTAAAACTTTTGTACCCACATATGTACCAATCACATCAGATACATAAATTTCACCTTTTTTTAGGTTTTGAATTTTTTTATAATAATCCTCTGCTTTTGAAAATGTATTTTTCACTAAAGAAACATCTAAAAGTCTATTATTTACAGTAGATTTTTTGTATATCTCTTTACCGTTTAAGTCTATAAAGGTTATCTCTTTGTATAGTGGCATTGATTTTTTTTCAATCTCTTTAAAATCATGAAAACTAAAATCTTTACGATTCTCTTCAAGTGGTACAATTATACGATCTTCTTTTTTATTAATATTTTCTTTTTTGATCCAAATAGAGTTTTTCTCATCATAGATATATTTGGGTGATACAATAACTGTTTTTTGTTTTGAATCAAAGAAGTTGGAAAATAGATTATTTGATGGTTGCTGTGTAGATAAAAATAGAAGATCAGCATCTCTTTCATATAAAAATTCTGCTATTTGATTTGCTTTAGTTACCGTTAATCTCTCTAGTGAATCTTGTGCACTTTTATCTAGAGCTATAATACTATCATCTATTGACTTATTTGCAACATCTTTTAGTAGCAGCTTGTTCTGTTCAAAACTTTTTTGTATACTTTCCATAAAAATATCTCCACCATTTTGAATCCCAATGATTGAAAAGTAACCAAGTAATATTAATGGTAAAACCTTTAAAAAGATAAATAAAAGTATTAATTTAGCTTTTATCCCCATATTTTTAAGTTTGTTCATACTAAATACCTTTTTATAAACTTATTTAGTGATGATTGTATCATAAAAAATATTATTTGTTATAATAACTAATGTATAAAAAAAGCCCCGTCTTTCGACGAGGCTTTTTAATATCTAAATAGTTGTAGTTTTATATTAATACAATTATTTTACCATATCTTCTAACTCTTCTTTAGAAACTTTGTTGAAGTTTAAGTATTTATAAACTTCATCAGTCATCTCTGGAGTAATTTTATTAGAAACTATCTCTAAGTACTCAGCAGCAGTTGGAAGTGCACCTTTAAGAGCAACAACAGCAGCTAACTCAGCAGATCCAAGATAAACTTGAGAACCTTTTCCTAGTCTATTATCGAAGTTTCTTGTAGATGTTGAGAATACAAATGCATTTTGTGCAACTGCAGCTTGGTTACCCATACATAAAGAACAACCAGGAATCTCAGTTCTAGCACCAGCCATACCAAATACACTATAGTAACCCTCTTCAGTAAGAGTTTTCTCATCCATTTTAGTTGGAGGACAGATCCATAGTTTATTTTTAACTGCACCTTCACCTCTTAAGATCTCACCAGCAGCTCTAAATAAACCAATGTTAGTCATACAAGAACCAACAAATACTTCATCAATTTCAGTTCTTAAACCCGCATCTGCTATCTCTGTTAATGTTTTAACATCATCCGGATCATTAGGACAAGCTAAGATTGGCTCTTTGATTTCATTTAAGTCGATATTGATAGTTGCAATATATTTAGCATCTTTATCAGCTCTCATTAACTCACCATTTTTTACCCATTCTTTCATCTTATCAGCTCTTCTTTGTAGCGTTGCAGCATCAGAATAACCTTGTGCAATTAACTCTTCAATTAAAACGATATTAGACTCTAGGTACTCAACAACTGGTTCTCTGTTTAAGTTTACAGTACAAGCAGCAGATGATCTCTCAGCAGAAGCATCAGATAATTCGAACGCTTGCTCACATTTAAGATCTTCTAAACCTTCAATCTCAATTACAGTTCCAGCAAAGATATTTTTCTTTCCCTTCTTCTCAACAGTTAATAAACCATCTTTAATCGCTTGATGAGGGATAGCATTAACTAAATCTCTTAAAGTGATACCTGGTTGCATCTCACCTGAAAATTTAACTTTTACAGATTCAGGAACAGTTAAAGGCATCATACCTGTAACTCCTGCAAATGCAACAAGTCCAGATCCAGCTGGGAACGAGATACCAATAGGGAATCTTGTATGTGAATCAGCACCAGTACCAACAGTATCTGGTAAACAAAGTCTATTTAACCAAGAGTGAATTACACCATCACCTGGTCTAAGGATGAAACCTTTTCTAGATGTCCAGAACTCTGGTAATGTATGTTGTAATTTAATATCAGCTGGCTTTGGATAAGCAGCAGTATGACAAAATGATTGCATAGTCATATCAGCACCAAAAGATAATGCAGCTAACTCTTTTACTTCATCTCTAGTCATTGGTCCTGTAGTATCTTGAGATCCAACAGTTGTAGCTATTGGCTCACAGTACATACCAGGCTTAACACCCTCAACACCACAAGCTTTACCTAGCATTTTTTGTGCTAGTGTATATCCAGAACCATCATCTTCAGGTTGTGCAGGAACTATAAAGATATCTCCAGCATCCATACCTAAAGCTTCTCTAGCTTTAGCTGTAAGACCTTTACCAATAATTAAAGGGATTCTTCCCCCTGCTCTCATCTCATCTGGTAATGTATTTGGAGAAAGTGTAAATTCAGAAACTTTCTCCCCATTTTTCTCAATAACACCATCAAAAGGTTTAACAGTAATAACATCACCAGTTTCAAGTTCACCTACTGGCGCTTGAATTGGTAAACATCCTGAATCTTCTGCAGTATTAAAGAAAATTGGAGCAATAATATCACCAATAACAATACCACCAGTTCTTTTACCTGGAATACCATCAATATCAACACCCATGTGCCATTGAACAGAGTTGATTCCTGATTTTCTTGACGAACCAGTACCAACTACATCACCAACATATGCTAAAGGATTACCTTTTGCTTTTAACTCTTCCATTGTTGGAAGTGGATTGTCCATTCTGTTTACTAAGAATGAGTTAGCATGTAAAGGGATATCTGCTCTTGTAAATGCTTCAGAAGCAGGTGAAAGATCATCAGTATTTGTTTCACCTGGGATTTTATATACAGTTACAGTTGATTCTGCTGCAATTGGTGATTTATTTGTAAACCACTCAGCATTTGCCCAAGACTCTACAACACCTTTTGCGTGTGCATTACCTGCATCCATTAATGCTTTAACATCATTGAATGAATCATATACAAGTAAAGTATTTTTAAGTTGAGTAGCAGCAACTTCTGCAACTGCTTCAATTTTAAGTGCTTCAACTAATGGAGTAACATTAAATCCACCTAGCATTTTACCTAAGATAACACAAGCGTGAGATGCATCAATAGCATCACAAGAAATATTTCCTTGAACTACATCATTTAAAAATGCTGCTTTTACATATGCTGCATCATCAACACCTGCTGGAATTTTGTTTTCAAACATATCCATTGCGTAATCTTGATCTGCTATTGGAGAAGCTTTTAATAGCTCTACTAAATCAGCAACTTGCTCTGCTGTTAATGCTAAAGGTGGTACACCTAAAGCTGCTCTTTCTTCTGTATGTGCTTTATAATTTGCAATTAAACTCATAAATTAAGTCCTTTTTATAAAATTTTATTTTCAGAACTTATTTTATATAAACTGTCTTGTTGTATAGATTAAAAATTTAATTTTTTAACTACAGATCTCTAATATGTATAAATTTGTAACACTAGGAATATTCTTATGTTACAAATAGTATCAACTAGTTATTTGATATTTTATCTTTGCATCTTTTTTAATGCTTCTTTGACCAAAGAAGCAGTGTCTGATCCTTGACAAGTTGTAATAACTTTGTTTATCTGATCTTTTTTATAGCCCAAAGATTCAAGTGCCAATACTGCATCCGATGCACTGTTGGTTACTTCTTGTTCTTCATTTGAGTCAATTACAAAACCACTCAATTCGACCAAAATACGACTTGCTCCTTTAGGACCGATACCCGGTACTCTTTTTAACATACTAATATCACTGTTTTCTACGATCTGAGCAAAACCTGTTGGTGTAAAAGTACTGCAAATAGCCATCGCAACTTTAGGACCTACACCATTTATCTTTATTACCGTATCAAAAAGTTTTTTTTCATTGATATCCAAAAAACCGTAAAGATTGTCACTATCCTCTTTTATTATCTGAGATATATGTAGCTTTATATCTTTATCTATTATGGCACTGCTACAATTTAATGATACAAATACTTCATAAGTTAAACCATTAATATTCAAATGTATATAAGTGGGTTCTTTTTTTTCAATCTTACCTTGTGCTGCTACTATCAATTTGCTACCTTTTTATCTTAAATATATTATAAATTATAAACAATTTCTACTTTAGAATATATTTAATTATATTTTGCTAGAATATATTAATTGAAATATATAAGGATTGATATGTTCAAAAGTTTAACTGCTTTGTATGTGGAAGATGAAGAGCAAATACGAAGTGTTGTATCATCTATATTGAAAAGTCTCTTTGGTAAACTTATAACAGCTGAAAATGGACAAGAAGGGCTTGATCTTTTTTTAGAAAACGAAAAAGAGATAAGTGTAATTATTACTGATATCAATATGCCAAAATTAAATGGTATAGATATGTGTAGAAAGATAAGAGAAGTAAATAAAATTGTTCCAGTTATTATAACTACGGCACACAATGACAAAGATTTTCTTCATAAAGCAATTGAAGTTGGTATATCAAAATTTGTTACGAAACCTATGGATATGAAACTTCTTATAGAAAGTATTAAAAATAGTGTAGAGCCTGTTTTACTTCAACAAAAGCTAGAAAATGAAAGAGAACAAAGAGAAGAAGAAAGACTAAAATCTGCAAAATTTACAGCAACCGGACAACTAGCAGCTGGTATTACGCACGAAATAAATACTCCCCTTACATATATAAAAGCAAATATTGAGATGCTTGGTTATGATGTGGAAGATATGGAAACATCAAAACAAAAAGACAATTTTCAAGAATCACTTAACAAAATCAATAGCGGTATACATAGAATTGAAAATATTATCAGTTCAATGAAAGAGATATCATATAATGCAAAAACAGAAAAAGTTGAGTCAAACATCTATGCCAGTTTAGTAACTGCAGGTGTACTTGTATATAACAAAGTTAAGCATATTTCAAATTTATATATCAATGATAAGCAATTCAATATTGAACTTGACAAAAATGAATTTTCTTATATGGCATTAGCTCAGGTTCAAAGGCTTGAGCAAGTGTGGATCATTATTATAAATAATGCTATGGATGAATTAATGAAAACTGATCATTTCAATGATAGAAGATTAGATATCAGTATATCAGAAGATGATAATAGCGTATATGTTATATTTAAAGACAATGCAGGCGGTATAAACGAAGATGTATTGCCACACATATTTGACCCTTTTAAGGGTACAAAAGATTCATCAGGTATGGGTGTAGGATTAAGTATAGCAAAAAGAATCATTGATGGCCACGAAAATGCTACAATTGAAGCTTACAATGAAGATAAAGGTGCAGTTTTTAAAATTGTACTAAAAAAGTAAAAAGGATATTTTAAATGAAAAAAATTATGGTAATAGATGATGAACTCGATATTTTAGATGTACTTGACAGATTTTTATCTAGGTCAGGAAAATATGATGTTTCAACTTTCTCTAACCCTGAAGTAGCACTTCAAAAAGCAAAATCAGAAACTTATGATCTGATATTATCTGATATTATGATGCCACAAGTAAGTGGAATGGATATATTAAAAGAGGTAAAATCACACAATAACTCAACAAAAGTTATTCTCATGACTGCATACAGTAATAAACACAAAGAGGAACAGAGCAATGAGCATGGTGTGGATGGTTATATTTACAAGCCGTTTCAAAACCTCAGAGTCGTTGAAGAGGCAATGAATAAAGTTCTTAATTAATATAGTTATTATATTTGATACAAAATTATTATTTTTAATGTATTTTTTTTAATCTATATATATTTTTAATCTATAATATCATATAATATTGTGATATTATATAAAAATAAAGGGAGTTACATGATACCTGATTTTCTAACTAAGAAAATTGCAAATAAAATTATTTTTGCCATGTTCACACTTATGACAATTAGTAGTTTAGCTGTGCTATATTCTGTAGTTTACAAAGTAAGCGATGACAATATATCAAACACTAAACATAGTCTTGATATGCTCAATACAGCAATGTTTCAAAGTCTCAGAAATGCTATGAATACAGGTGATCCAGTACAGATCAAACAAGCAGAAGATGAAGCAAGAAAAATAAAAGGTGTAAAAAACCTGACCATTGCAAAAAGTAAGCCGTTGATAGAGATGTACTCTCCTGGTACAAAGTTTACTAAAGATAAAGATATCCTAATATCATTTAAAACAAAACAAAATCAGATTATAGAGATAGACAACAAAGATGGTCATGGTTTAAGGATGATAAAACCGATGATTGCAACTAAAGATTGTTTAATGTGTCACGCAAATCAGCAAGAGGGTGATATTATAGGTATCATGGATCTTACTTTCTCTCTTGATGAAGCTGATTCTAAACTCTCTACATTAACTCTTAGCTTACTAATAATATCTACTTTACTAGGTTGGATAACGATAGCTATAGTATTTTTTGTTGTAAAAAGAGCTGTTAAACCTTTGGAGGACCTTAAGATTGGATTTGAAAATCTTATTGAATCTAATGATACAAGTATAAAGCTAAAATCATCTTCAGAGGATGAAATTGGTGAGGTTGCAAATCTATTTAATAAATACATGGATCAAGTTAATGAAGGTCTAAAGCAAGATGAGATAGTTATCAATGAAACAAATGACATTTTACAAAAAACAGCGAACGGTTTCTTTGTATATGAAGTAAAAAGCAAAGCATCAAATCCACATGTTGAAGCTATGAAAAACAATCTTAATTTTATGATTAAAAAAGTAAAAAGTACACTTGATAAGATCAATACGACTCTAAGACAATACAGTGAATCTAATTATGATTATAAAATTGACGACTTTGGTATCTACGGTGACTTAGGACAAGTAACCGGTGGTATAAAGTTAGTAGGAAACAACACTTCTGAAATCTTAGCTATGATCATGAATACAGGAGATCAACTTAGAGATAGTACTCATAGTTTAAGTGACTCATCGGCAGGACTTTCAAAATCATCAAATACTCAAGCTGCTTCTTTAGAAGAGACATCAGCTGCTTTAGAAGAGATCACATCTTCAATAAAAGCAAATACTGAGAACACCGCTAAAATGTCGCAGCTCTCCAATGAGGTTACAAAATCATCTACACAGGGTGAAAAACTTGCATTATCAACAACACAAGCTATGGAAGATATTGTACATCAGGTAAGTTCTATAAATGAAGCTATAGAGGTTATAGACCAGATTGCCTTCCAAACAAATATTTTATCTCTTAATGCAGCAGTGGAAGCTGCTACAGCAGGTGAGGCAGGAAAAGGGTTTGCGGTAGTTGCTCAAGAAGTTCGAAATCTTGCAAGTAGATCTGCAGAAGCGGCAAAAGATATTAAAGATATAGTTGAAAAAGCTACCCTAAAAGCAAATGACGGAAAAACTGTTGCAAATGATATGATAGATGGTTATAAGAACCTAAACAGCAATATTGACAATACAACTTCCCTTATTAAAGAGGTTGCACAATCTTCAAGTGAACAGCAATCTGCAATTGTACAAATAAATGATGCTGTTATTAACCTTGACCAAACTACTCAAAAAAATGCAGCTACATCTGACCAAATATCAAGTATGTCTCAGCAAATAGAAGACTTATCCGATAAACTTGTTGCAGCTGCATCTAAAGCAAGTTTTCTAGAAGAATCTAGATCACAAGTTTGTGATGTTGATCTTATATATGAGATTGCGGATTTAAAAGTAGGTCTATTTAACTATAAAGATGATGCATTCTCAAGATTATCAGATAGAGGTAATAACACTGTTAATAAGTTTGATAAACTTGATAAATGGCTTGATAGTTATCAGCTACAAAACAGTAATGCATCACCAGATATTATTCAAAATCTTAAACAGATGAATAATAATCTTCATAGTCACTTAACCAATCTAATGAATTCTGCAGCAAACTTTGATGATAACAGTATTATAAACGACTATGCGAAAAAAGTTGAAATTGAATCTATGAGGATTTTTGGTAATTTAAATAATATCAAAGAAGACAAATGTAAAAAGGACAATAAATGATAGAAAATTTAGATAAAGACAATGTAATAAATCAACTTTGTGAAGTTATAGAAGAATCAGAAACTATGACAATTGAAGTTCTTAAGCATCTTGATATTATACTTGAAAAACTTGATACAATAGAAGAAAGTAAAAATATTACAAGTGATATAGATGGTATCAAAAATAATATCTTTATCACTATGGAATCAATGCAGGCACAAGATGCAAGCAGACAAAAAATAGAAAGAGTAGTAAATACTATAGATCCTGATAACGGTAAATTTGCTTCAAGTGCAAAACATCTTGCTGGAGATGATAATGATGATGTTGTTGATGATGATGAGTTAGCAGCTCTTATTGCTTCTATGGGTGGAGGAAATTAATACCTCCCCCTAACCTATTTTCTTAATAAATATTACTTTTAAATAGTCACCTTCTTTAAAGTTACTACAAACTTTAAAATCCTTTGGTAAGGTATAAACTTCTTTTATCTCATATCTTAGTTTCAACTGTTTAAATGCTTTATCAATAAACTCCCTAAATCTTCTCATATTGACATTTGCTGCATTTGTAGATGCTACAATTATACCGTTTTTATTTGTGATAGTTATAGCTTCCTTTAAAAGCTTCGTATAGTCTTTTGATACACTAAAGGTATGTTTTTTACTTCTTGCAAAACTTGGTGGATCCAATACGACCACATCAAACTTATATCCTTTTTTTACGGCAAATTTAAAATAATTAAATACATCTTCAACAATAACATCCTGTTTGGATAAATCAATATTATTAACATTAAACTGTTCTGTTGTTTTTGCCCTACTTCTATTTGCAAGATCTACACTTGTAGTTTTAGTAGCACCACCAAGTGATGCTGCCACTGAAAAAGCACCTGTATAAGAGAAAGTATTTAAAACACTTTTCCCTTTAGAGTATTTATCCCTTAGAGTTTTTCTTACATCTTTTTGATCTAAGAATACTCCCACCATAGGTCCATCATCTAAATATACGGCAAAATTTATATTATTTTCTTTTACAATAAAAGGATTTGGAGCTTCTATACCCTCTAAGAAATCTCCCTTATCGTCAAGATATTGCCCTTTAGTATCAAACCTTTTCTTTTGGTAAATACCTTTATATTTCACACAACTTTTTAGTGCTTCAACTATATTATCTTTAAACTGATATATACCTAGACTGTACCAAGTTATCATATAGAAACCATCAAAATAATCTATAGTTACCCCTCCTAGACCATCACCTTCTCCATTTAAAACCCTAAATGCAGTTGTATGGTCATCTTTAAAATACAACTCTCTTGATTTGATTGCCAGTTCTATTTTAGTTTGAAAAAAATCTTTATCTATATTTTGTTCTTTATTATCTGTTAGTATCCAACCATAACCTTTGTTTTGTCTACCATAATATCCTTTTGCTATAAACTTCTTTTTATTATCATATAAGTTTAACACTAGCCCCTCTTGGGTTAATTTATCTACATTCTCAATTGTTTCTAAAGAGATAAGAGGATAACCATCGCGGTACTCTTTGGCAAATTTTTGTTTAATTATTATATCAACTATTTTATTCATAATATTCCTTGAGATTGAATTATAACATTTCAATTATTATTTAGATATAATCCACAAAAGGAATTATTATGGCAAAAGGTAAAAAAACGATTATCAAAGAGATAAAAAAGCTAGATGATGAAACTATACAAGTAAATGGAAAAGAGTATATAATCATAGAGGGTACAAAAGATATAGAAACAGCTAACACTATGAAAATATCTTCAAATGGTAATAGACTACTAAGATTTGAAGACCCAAAGAAGAAAGCTACTATAGATGTAAAAAGAGATATCTCAATTATAAAGTACACTATACCTGATACATTTAGAGGTAAAAGATTTCAAAAAGGGTTTGATAAAAGTATATTAACAAAACAAGACAAATCAGAAATAATAGCAAAAGCATCATCATTTTTAAAAGCTAAACAAATAATATCATCATATACATCAAGGGATAGTTTAGAGTATGACAAACACTCAAATACAACTACTTTTTACCAAGCAAAAGAGAATAAATAATACAAACAAATGGTAAATAATAAAGAGCTAAAAACCTTACATCGAAATAACCTTCATAATCATGGTTATGATTTTGATAAACTAGCATCTATAGAACCACAACTAGAAAAATATTTATCAATAAACAAATATGGTAATCAATCTATAGACTTTTCTAATAAAGATGCTGTATTTTTATTAAATAAAGCTCTTTTAAAACGGTATTATAAAATAGAAGAATACTTTATACCAAAAGGTTATCTAGTGGCTCCAATCTCTGGTCGTGCTGATTATATACATTATATAGCAGATATAATAGATGCTAATCCTGACCTAACAGATCAAAAGATCAAAGTACTGGATATAGGAAGCGGTGCTAATTGTATCTATCCAATTTTAGGTGTTAGTATATATGATTGGGATTTTACTGCTTCTGATATAGAGCCTAACTCAATAGAAAATATAAAAGAACTAATATCTAAAAATAAGATATTAAAAAATAAGATCACTCCTGTTTTACAGCCAAATATTCACGATATATTTAATGGAATAATCAATAAAGAAGATATATATCATTTTACTATGTGTAACCCTCCGTTTCACTCTTCACAAAATGATGCACTAAAAGCAACTAAAAGAAAGGTTAAAAACCTTACAGGATCAGATCTAAAGAATCCCAATCTTAACTTTGAAGGTGAGTCAAATGAGCTTTGGTGCAAAGGTGGAGAGTTGGCTTTTTTAAAAAAGATGATAAAACAAAGTGTAGACTATAAAGAAAATGTCATGTACTTTTCAACACTTGTATCAAAGCAGGAAAACCTAAAAACAATATATAAACTTCTAAAAAGATATGGAGCTTCCTTTCAAACAATACAAATGAAACAAGGCAATAAAACCACAAGAGTTGTTGTGTGGTCATTTAGTCAAAATATATAAACTTAAAAAATCATATTAATTTATTATATTTTATTTTATTATTAAAATATAATAGCTATAATGTATAAAATTATCTTATAATGGTGAACTATGACGGACTTTGGTATTGAAGAGAATATATTTTATGATGAAGTGATGAATAAATTACTAAGTATTGAAACTGCACTAGAAGGTGCAAAAAACGGTACTGAAAATATTGAGATAATAAATGAAATATTTAGAGCCTTTCATACGCTAAAAGGGGTTTCAGATCTTCTTGGTTTTTTTAATATAGTAACATTGACCCATAAGGCTGAAGATCTTTTAGATGAGATAAGAAGTAAAAATATAAGATTTACATCAAATATATACTATATATTTTTTGAATTGAAAAAGTTTATCTCTATACTTGTAAATGATGCCCTGCAGGGGATAGATATGGACAGTGATAAAAAAGTTATTTTTGATTCTTTTATCAGTGAGCTTAAAAAATATATGCCAAAAGTTGTATTGGTTATGGATCAAAATACTAAAATCATAAATTACCTTAATAGCATTGCACAAGAGTCAGAATATAAGATAATCACAAAAGAAAACAGTAATGATGCACTAAATATCATAAAAGAGGGAAATGTAAAGATTTTTGTATGTGATATACAAAATTCAAGACAAAGCTCTCTACAACTTATACAAGACCTAAAGATTCAAACTGAATATAAAGATATCCCTATCGTTATCTCTATAGAAAAAGAGGAACACAACTTAAAAGAGCTTGGAAAAATGACAGGTGCGGCTGCTTGGATAAAAAAGCCTTTTCATAAAAATAATTTTCATTCAATCATAAACAATGTACTTAAAAATGTATAATGCAACTTAGTTGCATTTTTATATCTTTTACGATAAAATCACACTATGACTGCAATAGATATAAAAAACCTCACATTTAATTATGAAAAAGATACTATCCTTGAAAATATCAACTTAAAAGTTGAAGATAAAGATTTTTTAGCTGTTATTGGTCCTAACGGGGGAGGAAAGTCAACCCTTCTTAAACTTATACTTGGAATTAATGAAACAAAAAAAGGTCAAATACATATCTATAACAAAGAGCCTAAAAAGAATCTCTCCCATATAGGCTATGTACCACAAAATACAAATATAAATACAGACTTTCCAATAAAAGTTATTGAAGTAGTACTTATGGGACATGTTGAAACCCAACATAAAAGAAATACAAATAAAATCAAAAAGTTTTTTAAAATAGGATACGATCGTACTGAAACAGCCTGTGCTATGGGAGCATTGGCACAAGTTGGTATGGAAAAGTATGCCAATAAAAAAATAGGAAGCCTCTCTGGTGGTCAAAGACAGCGTGTGATGATTGCAAGAGCTTTATGTGCTCACCCCTCAATACTTATCCTTGATGAACCTACTGCAAGTATTGATGTAAGCGGACAAAAACAGATATATGATCTTTTAAAAGAATTAAACAAATCTATCACGATCATACTTGTAAGTCATGACATCTCAATCATAATGGGCTATGCCAATAAAGTTGCACATATAAATAAAACTATCAATTTTCACGATATATCAAACAAACACCAAAAGATAAACAATAGTAATGATGAACATTTTTGTGAAGTTGAGATGCTTGAGATGTTAGGAAGCTGTAAATGTTAGAAATTTTAGAATATCAGTTTATACAAAATGCTATCCTTGCAGGTCTTCTTGTAAGCTTTGCAAGCGGTATCATAGGCTCACTTATCGTTGTAAACCGTATGGTATTTTTAGCCGGTGGCATTGCCCATACAGCATATGGAGGTATTGGTATAGCTATATACTTTGGTCTTCCTATATTTTTAGGAGCTTCACTGTTTGCTGTAGCTGCAGCAATACTGATGGCATTTATAACTTTAAATCAAAAAGACAAAATAGATACTTTTATAGGTCTTATCTGGGCTGTTGGTATGGCCATAGGTATCATACTAGTAGACCTTACTCCAGGATACAATGTAGATCTGATAAGTTATCTTTTTGGATCTATTCTTGCTGTAAGTGATGAAGATATATATTATATGAGTTCTTTACTTGGAATTATAATCTTTGTTATAACTTTTTGGTACAGAGATATACTTGCAGTATCTTATGACTCACAATATGCAGCACTAAGAGGTATAAATGTAAAGCTTTTTTATACCGTTATCTTGGTGCTTTCAGCACTTACTGTTGTGGTGGCTATAAAAGTTGTTGGTCTTATACTTGTGATTGCTCTTCTTACCATACCTATATATATAGCAGAGAAAATATCAAACTCACTTGCAGGGATGATGATAAGATCAGGTATCTTATCATCTATCTTTACTCTGGCAGGACTTTGGCTTTCATATAATTATGATCTTACATCTGGAGCTAGTATAATTATGGTGAGTGCTGTTTCACTTCTTATATTTATGACTGTTTCAAAGGTCTTAAAAGTAAGATGAAGTTAGTTTTTAAAATATTTACAGCAATAACTATTTTGCTTAATACTGCCTATGGTTGTACTATGTGCAAAACAGATATACCTATAGTTGATGTAAAAGCTTACATCATTACAAATGAAGAAGATACAACATTTGATATCACTTGGAAATTCTCAAAAGAATATATGGATACACTTACTATCTATGATATGAATGAAAACGGCAAATTTGATAAGAGTGAAAAACAAGATATACAAAACACCCTTACCCAATATATAAAAAAGTTAAATTATCTTACTGATATCATCTATAATCCAAAAGATTTCAAGTTTACTTTGAACAATCTAAGCATAATTAAACCACACAAAGAAAATTTTGAGTTTAAAAACGGTGAGATGTTTTATAACTACACCTTTACACTTGACTTTAAACTACAAAAAGATCATAAACTATATATGGGATTTTACGACAAACAGGGGAACTTTGTATTTAAACTAAATGACTCTATACTAAAAAACTATAATGGCGACAAAACCATAGAACCTCAAGATTTCTACACCTACTACTATTTTTACAAAAAAGATATAGCACTAAAAGAGACTCAACCCACAGAAGAACCACAAAAAGAAGTAGTTCCAAAATTGACAAAAGAAGATATAAAAGTTGAACAAAAAGATGAAACATATACAGAAACTTTAGGAAAGCAACTTGAGAAGATAAAAGACTCAATACAAGAGCTTCTCAACGATATAAAACAAAACAACTCTATCACTTCATATATATGGCTTCTTCTATTCTCTTTTCTATATGGAATAATACATGCTATGGGTCCAGGACACGGTAAAAGTCTAATAAGTGCTTATTTTATGTCACAAGACAGATCATATATAAAAGCGGTAAATATGTCACTTTTAATAGGTGTAGTTCATACCTTCAGTGCATTTTTATTAACTCTTGTGATATATTATATCTTAGGTGTGATGTTTGCAAACACAACAACAGACATAGAACAAACTGCCACAAAAATAAGTGCTATTATAATCATAGCCATAGCTTTGTACCTTATATATAAAAAGATACCAAAAAAACAAAAGCTAAGTTCATTTGAAAAAGCACCAAACCGATCTTTTATAAAAACAACACCCATTATAAACCACAGATCATCATGTAGCTGCAGTGGCTGTAATACTAATAGTACTGATGCCGGTGTAATACTAGCAGCAGGGATCATCCCCTGTCCTGGAACCGTAACCATATTCATCTTTACTATGAGTTTAGGGATATATTTTGTAGGGTTTTTAAGTGCAGTATTTATGAGTCTGGGGATGAGTCTTATTATATTTGTATCTGCACTTTTAACTATAAAGATAAAACAAAGAACAAATACAAACGAAACTATTAAAAAGATATTTGAGTATGGAAGTTTATTATTTATACTATCTTTGGGAGTTATATTATTAATTTATTAAATAAGTAGATGTGATTTGACAAATAGTTTACAACTATTTAAAAATTAAATAAATAAATTGGTATAATAATCTATATTTTGTACTTAAGGATCTAATATTTTTAAACTATTCAATAAAATTTACATAAAAGCTATAGTTATAATAATAACTACAAGTTTACTTTATACATTATCTATATTGCTGTTCATCTCCCCTGAAGTTTCAACAAACTCAATACAACTTGAGGAAAAATACGGCAAAGCTCAATTGGAGAAAATATCGTTATTGATTAAAAATATGACAATTGAGCTTAAGTCATATAAAGAGAAAGAATTAAGAATCAGAAAAAACGAGATTAGAAATATTACAAATATCGCTTTGAATATTGTTCAAAACCACTACGAAAAATATAAAAACGGCATCCTTTCTCTAGAAGAATCAAAAAAAATGGCAATAGATAATATTAAAAATATTAGATACAACAATAGCTATATCTTTATTGTAAACAATGACTACATTACAATATCACATCCCATAAAAGAGATTATAAAGAAAAACATGAAAAATGTTAAAGACTCAAAAGGAAACTATGTGGTTAAACCAATGGTTGACAATGCTTTATCTAACAAGGAAGGATTTAACAGATATTGGTGGCCAAAAACAAAAGGTGGTAAAGAGTTTGAAAAAATTTCATACGCTACTGCTTTTAAAGAGTGGGGATGGATATTAGGAACAGGTGTTTATATAGATGATATTGATGTAGAAGTTGAAACAAAAAAGAAACAGCTAATTGAAAATGCAAGAGATATTATGAGTGGTATTAAAATAGGTTCTACAGGATATCTATATATTATGCAAGGGGATGGACACATGATAATCCATCCAAATAGAGATATAGAGGGTAATATTTCTCAAACTTTGATAAATCCAGTAACTAATAAATTGATGTATGAAATGGTTGTCAATGCTTATAAAAAAAACAAGGGAGTGCTACTATACAAATGGGATAATCCAAATGATAGAAAGAATTATATCTACGACAAGATCACTTGGATAGATCATAATAACTATTTTGATTGGTATATTTGCTCTTCTGCATATATAGAAGAGATAAACTATCATTCCAATTATATAAAAAATTTTATAATCAACACTTCATTTTTCCTTCTTATTGTAGTTTCTATCATTAGTTTGATACTGTTTAGAAAGATCTTAAGTCCTATCTCAAAACTTACAAATGTCTCAAAAGAGGTACAAAATGGAAACTTTACAATTAGAACAAAAATAAACAGTGATGATGAGATAGGGGTATTGGCACATAGTTTTAATAAAATGTTAGACACCATTGAAAACAATATCGAAAACTTGGAAAAAACCGTAAAGAAAAGAACAAATGATCTGCAAATATCTAAAGAGAAAGCTGAGGAGTTCGTTGAAGACCTCCCCGTAGGAATAGCAAGTACTGATATGACCGGTAATGAACAAAACGATTACAATAATTTCTTTTTGGATATGTTCCAATGGGAGAAATCAGATATCAACACCATTGAGATGTTGTTTGAAAAAGCATACCCCGATGAAGAGTACAGAAAGGGTATAATTGAAAATTGGACTGCAAATGTAGAAAAAACTGAAAAAGAGAATAAAGCATATTCTGATCACATGGAAGCCAAAGTTACTTGTAAAGACGGTAGCAGTAAATGGTGTCAAGTAAGATACTATAGAAAAGAAAATAAAGTTTATGGTATTTTTACCGATGTTACTGAAAGAAAGTTAGCGGAACAAAAAGCTGAAGATGCCACAAAATCCAAATCTCACTTTCTAGCTAATATGTCCCATGAGATAAGAACTCCAATGAACGGTATTGTAGGTATGTCACACCTAGCACTTCAAACAAAACTTGATGAACAACAAAGAAAATATATAGAAAATATAGATATAAGTGCAAAATCACTTCTTACTATTATTAATGATATTCTTGATTTCTCAAAAATAGAAGCAGGAAAACTAACAATTGAAAAAACAGACTTTAGTCTTCAAGATATTGTTTCTTCTGCTGTAAATCTTTTTGATATTCAGATCAAGGAGAAAAATATAGATCTTATTATTGATCAAAGCAGTATAGAAAACAAAAACTTTTACGGAGACCCGGTCAGACTTTCACAAATAGTTATAAATCTACTAAGCAATGCCGTTAAGTTTACACAACAAGGTCAGATATCTATAAATATAGAAAAGTTACCTCACGATAAAATTAGATTTGAGATAAAAGACACAGGTATTGGTATAGATAAAGAGAAGTGTGAAACACTATTTCAGTCATTTACCCAAGAGGATGAAACAATAACTAGACAATATGGCGGTACAGGACTTGGACTTGCCATATCAAAACAACTTGTTGAACTAATGAACGGAAATATTTCAGTAAGATCACAAAAGAATATAGAAAGTTGTTTCAGCTTTGAGGTAGAACTTCATGAAAGCACAAAAAAAGAAGAAAATACAAACAATAAAGATATTAAAAAGACAGATAGTATAAACCATGACAAACAAAATAGACTAAATAATGCAAATATCCTTTTAGTAGAGGACAATATTATCAATCAAGAGATTATCTTAGGTCTTTTAGAAGATAGCGGGGTAAATATAGATATTGCAAATAACGGTCAAGAGGGTGTTGACAAATATCATAACAACCCTGAAAAATACAGCTTAATACTAATGGATCTGCAGATGCCTGTGATGGACGGTATTAAAGCTGCTAAAATAATAAGAGATACAGATACAAATATCCCTATAGTAG
Source organism: Campylobacterota bacterium (assembly GCA_034716855.1). Taxonomy (GTDB): domain Bacteria; phylum Campylobacterota; class Campylobacteria; order Campylobacterales; family Arcobacteraceae; genus JAIOSF01. The sequence goes on from JAYEKV010000095.1 coordinate 20,296, forward strand.
CTTTAACAGCAAACTCAATGCAGCAGCATATAGACGCTACAAAAGAGGCAGGTATGAATGAACATTTAAACAAACCGATAAATATTCAAGAACTAAAAAAGATCCTTGAGAGATTTATATAAAAGTTCTATTTATAAGCTTTTAGAGTCCCTCTTTTTCTATAAGATAGTGGGCTATCTCTCCTAAAGCTAAGTTAGTATTTGCCTGTTGGTATCCATCTAGTGTAAACCCTACAAGAACAGTGCTCAATGAACATTGCATAGTTATTGTACCCTCATAATCTCTTCTTCCAAAAACTATATTGTCAGTAGTGACATTTATCAACATATAGTTTTTATCCTCGATCTTGATACCATCTTTTTTAAAACTGCTAAAATCTTTTGTTTTAAAACTGTTTGCAATTGTTTTTGCTTCATCTTGCATGATATTAAAAGTATGATCTTGATCTAATGAAGTAAGTATCTCCCCATCCTCCAATGAGATGATACAAACTTTGTTTGCATGAACCGCCCCAGTTGAGTCTTGTGAATGTTCTTGTATAAGGTCTAATTGATGATCCCAATTTAGCATGGTATAAATCCTTTTTTGTTTATATAACTTAGATAGTTCTATATTTTTTGTAATTGTACTGTTTTTTGTATTTGAAGTAGTTATTTATTAAACTTTATCGATCTCTTTTAAACTTGCATATGTTTTAATGCTCAAACCAACTCTATGCCTAAACATCTTATCCAATATCTTCCTAGGAACATTTGCTATAGCTAAAACTTCATCTATACTATAACTACTTCCTTTATCATCTAAAAGTTCAATTATTTTCATAATATTAAAAGGAAGTTTACTTGGACTAAAGCGATTTTGAAAATAGCTGTCTATCTTCTTAGTTAAAATATCTTTTTCTAAAAATATAGGCTCTTTTGGCATATGCATCAGTTGATCCATATACTCTTCATAAAAAAAAGATCCCCCTGCCCCTTTAAATCGTACAGCTATCAGGCTTAGATTTTCTTTTGATTTTATATCTATAGGCTCTTCATATGCATTAATAAGTACAGATTGGAAAGGTTCTAATTTATAAGTGATGTTTTCAATAAGTATTTCACAATCTATCTCTTTGTTTATCAGTACTATCATACCACCATTTGGCATAAGTGTGTATCTGTCACACTCTTCTATCTGCTCATAGAGTTCTATATATTTTTTTAATTTTTTATCCATTAAATATTATATGATATAATACCATTTAAACTTATTATAAACCAGGGGCTCATAATTAAAATAATAGATACAATTGCTAACAAAGAAAGACTAAACCTAATACAAGATTTTTGTGAAGACAACTTTAAAAATGAAGTTGAAACCTTTTTACAAGCCTTTTTAAAAAACGGATCTTTTCAATTAAACTCAATGTTAAAACTGTTTAATTTAATTGACGAGCCAAATAGCATCCAAAGTGATCTGCTTCAAGCTTATACAATTGGCAATAGAACAATAGAGATCATTAACACTTCTGAACAATTAGAAGTTGCAATGAACACAATTGAATCAACACCTTTTATAGGATTTGATACCGAACAAAAGCCCACATTTAAAAAAGGTCAAACTTCAAAAGGTGTAAGTCTGATTCAATTAGCAACCAACTCTAAGTGTTACCTTATACAAAACAAACAGATAAAAAACCTAAAACCACTTATAGCCCTATTGGAAAATGACAATATCATCAAAGTAGGTACAGGACTAAAAGGTGACAACGAAGCACTATACAAACAATTTAACCTAAAACTAAGATCAACAATTGACCTTGAAAATATATTTAAAAAGTTATCATCAAAAAACCAAATAGGAGCCAAAAAAGCTGCTTTGATAATATTACAAAAGAATCTACAAAAATCAAAAAACAACTCAAGATCAAATTGGGAAAACAAAACACTAACCCAAGGACAGATCAAATACGCTTCCGAAGATGCAACTGTTGTATATGATGTAATGGATAAAATCTTAGAACAATACCCTTTTACAATGAATATCATGCCAAAATTCTTTCAATCACATTTTTTAGAAAAATAACTTATTACTTTTAGAGCTAAATAAATATTATATAGGCTTTTTATCCAGAGTTAAAATTTCAAATATTATAAAAATACATAAACTTGACATATCTCTTTTAATATAATAAAATACATTGTATATATAAAATAAAGGTAATCAATAGTGATTAAAAATAAAAGTATACGATATAGTCTTGAAAAAAACGAACTTTTAAAGAGTCAGCGAGATGTAAGTTTTGAAGATGTAATATTGGCACTTGAAAGTGGGAAATTACTAGATGATATTGAACATCCAAATAAAGAAAAATACCCAAATCAGAATATCTTTATTATTTTGATTGAAATTAAAAACTATGTTTATTTAGTTCCATATGTTGAAGATGATACTTCAATATTTTTAAAAACTATTATTCCATCAAGACAAATGAACAAGAAATATAATAAAGGAGTTTCAAAATGACTAATTTAGATGAATATGAACAAGATATTTTACAAAGTGTTGAAAATGGTGAATGGGAAAGTAAAAAAGACATTGAAGAAAGACTATTAGAACTACAGTCTTATATCAAACATCAAAAGAAAAAAGCAATATCTATTAGGATTAATGAAAATGATATTTATGAACTTAAAAAGAAAGCTTTAGAAAACGGTATACCTTATCAGAACCTTATCCAAGTTTTAATACATCAATTTGCATCAAATAAAATACATTTGAATATGTAGATGTGATAACAAGCCCAAGTACCGAATAGGTAACCCCTATCGGTAAAATCAACCGTCATATTACCACACCCCAATATGTGTACATAAAACCCATACAAATATCGTTACTACAAACAACCACATCAATTTATTAAAATTTTATAAATTATTATATAGAATTAACCGCGTTTAATAATTTAACAAAAAAGGAACTCTATGAAAAGATTTATAAAATCAATTGCGGCTATTGGTGTGATAGCATTACTTGCTTCTCCTGCATTCGCAGCTAAAAAAGTAAAATGGAAGCTTGCTATGACTTGGCCTAGTACTCTAGCACCTCTATCTACTCCTCCTCAAAAGTTGGCAAAACTTGTAAATGAGATGAGTGGTGGTAACTTCACTATTCAAGTACATGGAAAAGAGAAGCACAAAGCTGCTCTTGGTATTTTGGATATGGTAAAAAACAGACAGTACCATATGGGTCATACATCGTCTTACTACTACAAGGGTAAAAGTATGAGTACTGCACTTCTTACTACAACTCCATTTGGTATGACTAGTACGGAACAGTACTCTTGGTACTACTACGGTGGCGGTGAGGCACTTACAAAAAAAGTTTACGATCAGTTCAAAGTAGACTGTTATCCTGGTGGAAACACAGGCGTACAGATGGGTGGATGGTTTGCAAAAGAGATCAACTCACTTAAAGATCTAAAAGGTCTAAAGATGAGAATACCTGGTATGGCTGGAGAGGTTTTCTCTAAATTAGGAGTTAATGTTACAAATATCCCTGCCGGTGAATTGTATACGGCACTTGACAGAGGTACTATTGATGCTTTAGAGTGGGTTGGACCTGGTATGGATATCAAGATGGGATTTCATAAAGTAGCACCTTACTACTACACAGGATGGCACGAGCCTGCTAGTGAGATGCACTTTTTTATAAACCAAAGAGAGTTCAAAAGACTTCCAAAAGAGTATCAGACTATTTTAAAAACTGCTATGAAAGCAGTTGCAGCTGATATGATGTATGACAACTTTGCAAAAAGTACAAATGCTTGGGATACTATGAAAAAAGAGTTCCCAAATATCAAAGTTAAAACTTTCCCAAAAGAGGTTTTAAAGGCTATGAAAAAATCAACTGATGAAGTTATGGACTCATACGCTTCAAAAGATAAGCTTTTCAATGAAGTATACTCTTCACAAAAAGCATTTATGAAAAAAGCTAGAGAGTGGACAAAGATCTCAGAGTATGACTATATCAAAACCTCAGAGATGGTAAAATAGTTTGTCAAAATTCAACAAACATAAAACAGAAGAGCTTAACTCTTCTGTTTTATACAGAATAGACAGATTTTTTGATAAAAGTATAGATATTATAGGAAGAGTAATAGCACTGTTGCTTCTTCTTATGATATTTAATGTTCTGTATGATGTAGGTATGAGATACTTCTTTCAAAACTCCTCTGTTGGTATGCAAGAGCTGGAGTGGCATATTTTCTCAGTAGTTATTATGTTTGGTCTTGGATATGCACTAAATAAAGAAGCCCATGTAAGAGTTGACTTTTTATATGATAACTTTAAAAACAGAACAAAAGCATATATAAATATCATAGGCACCCTACTTTTTCTTATCCCTTTGGCTATTCTAATTATCTACGGTTCATACGAGTTTGTTATGGATGCCTACACTATGAATGAGATCAGTCAAGACCCGGGAGGTCTAACTCATAGATGGATAGTAAAGTCACTTATCCCTGCTGGATTTATATTTTTAATATACAGTGCTATAGGATATATCATAAAAAATATCATCATATTAAAAGAGCAAAAAAACAAAGGTTCTCAATGTTAGGTATATATATGTTTTTTAGTGCCCTACTTCTTCTTATAGTAGGATACCCTGTAGCATTTAGCTTTGGAGCTGTTTCTATTATCTTTGGTTTTATTGCAGCATATATGCAGATGATACCTGATGGCGGTACTATGGCTTTGGTAGTTGAAGAGTTTTACTATATGTTCTCTATGATGCCATTTAGAATCTACTCAACCATGACAAACAAACTACTTATGGCTATACCTCTGTTTATCTTTATGGGTGT